>JAJRVS010000344.1 GCA_024277195.1 Verrucomicrobiota bacterium
GGCATCCGCCCTTTGGCGGTTTACGGGCCAGTCCATTATCAGCAGTTGCCGGAATTGTTCATGGATTTCATCTCCAGTCTGACGGGCAAATCGCCATCCACTACTGGCGCTGGTTCAGAGGGAGCGCTTACCAAAGGCCCTTTTAATGCATTGCTGCCGGTTATCGATTTGAATGCCGCATTACTAAGCTACATCGCTAGCGATTTTCATGGTTTCACCACTGCGGCTGGTTATGTCGGGCCGGAATTCCGGGTGGATCACGATATCTCTCTGGCGGTGCCGGAGATCTGGAGCCGGATGTTTATACACGAACGCGATCCTGAATGGCTGATTGACAAAGGTTATCTGGAGAAAATCGAGGACTTCACGGATGATGAGGGGAAAGTGGTGTCGGCCAACCGTTTGGGTTACCGGATCACCCAAGGTTTTGTGCAGACTTTTTTCGGTCGGATGTTCAATAACCCTACTTCGGTTTTCACGGATGAAATGCTGCGCCCTGAATTGCAAAGCCGCGAGGACTACATCGACGGTATTCGTAACATTTGCGAAACCCAACAACGGGTCGCCCGGCAATATTTCGAGGACGGCTCTATCGACCTTGCGATTCCTCCGCTGAAAGCTTTGCTTAATATCATGGCTTACGGTCAATTCGAGGGAATGGAATTAAGTGACGACAAAGTCAGGGGGCTTTTTGACCGGGAATCTGTTCTGTCCAGTGACTGGTATCAGGCGCGGCTTAATGCCAAGGTGGAACTGCGCAAACAAAGCCTGAGATTCCAGATCATATCGTTGGAGAAATTTTTGGATAAAACCTACTACGCGAGTGAAGCGAAGCGTTTGCGCATCCGCGAGAACCTGGAACAAATCAGCGAATACCTGGAGATCATAGAAAAAGACCCACAGGAATACCTCGACAGCTTGCAGGGAACCCTGGGGGTGGATGTTTCGCTGGTGAAAATTTAGATTCGAGAATTTTTGCCGGAATAGGGGGCGTAATCCTTTAGCCGTTTTTCAAGCCTTGAGCGGGTTGATTGGCGGCTTTTTCCAGCGCTTTTTTTGGTGCTTTGCAGTAGGGAGATCAGCAGGGCGATCATCGCTTTGACGTCGTGTAAACACACGTATTCGCTGCCGATCTTTCCCGTGGGAGAGCAGTTGTGGTAGTTGCCGAGCAATACGGAAATCCCGGTGGCGCGGATCCCGTATAAGTTCATCGCGGTGGCTTCGCAGGCGCCGCCATCCAGCAAGGCTCGCTGAACCTGAACCCCTCCCGCGTCGGCTGCTGCCAGTAGTTGCGCCGTGCCTTCGTCATCGAACACAGATAGGCGATCCCCGACGCGCACCACGGGGCCTTTGCCCATTTCCGTACCACCGCGAGGCGAACTGGTTTCCAGCGAAACAAAACAAATGTCTTGTGGCAATAGGCCGCTTTTGGCCAGATGCACCGCGCCGACAAAACCCACTTCTTCAGCACGGGTAAAAATCCCGTAACAGGAGGTTTCAACATTGAGCCGTTCTAATTCGGAGAACAAAGCGATGATGGCCGCGCACCCGACCAGATCATCACAAACCCGGCCAGCGAGTTGATCGGTTTTGGAATCGTATGAAAAAGCCGGCAAATCCCACATGGCAAATTCGCCAAAATGTTTCACGTCGCCAGTAGGCAAGTAGGACTTGGGCACCCCTCCCAAAAAACGCATGTCGGGAAAACGAGCATCCATGCCTCCAGCGGGTAACTTTCTTAGGGTTGTAGGATTCTTGACCCAGCCCGGATGATCCATGTGCGCGCCAAAAGCCCAGTGCGGCTTGTTTTTGCCGCGTTGATAACGAGCGATCAGATTGCCAAAATCGTCTTCTTCAATCGAGACGTGGGGAAAAGCGGCCAAGCGTTGCAACAAGTGTCCCCGCACGTGATATTCGTGAAAAGGAGCCGTTGGGCAGTTGAAAACAGAGCGAAGAATAGAAAGCAGCTTGCCGTGGTGCATGTTTGAACTGATTGATTATAGAGTTTAGACCCTAATCTAAGAGAGTCCGTCCGCAAAGCGGTGTATAGGATTACTTCATTTTAACATGGCAGCCCGATTAAAACAGATTCGCTACCGCATCGAGTGGCTGGCCATCAAGTCATTGACGGTGATCGTGCCCTTGTTGCCGCGCAAAGGTATTCTCCACCTGGCGAATGTCCTGGGCAGCCTGGCTTATCGGGCGGATGCCAAGGGACGCCACACGGCGCTGGTCAATCTCGAGGCGGTATTGGGAGAATCCCACGATGAAAAACAACGGCGAGCCATCGCTAAACAAGCTTACCGGGATTTCGCCCGCACCATGCTGGATCAATTCTGGAGCTCTCGGCTGACGGCTGAAAATTATCAGGACTACGTTGAGGTTCATGTCGAGGATGCTGAAGCCATCCGTCGGGCGCAGGAAACTGGGGCGATCTGGGTGACCCCCCATTACGGCAATTTCGAGTGGACCAGTTTGTTGATGGGGTTTCGTGGTTTCCCTTTTACCGTGGTGGCGCAGGATTTCAAAAACCCGCTGCTCACCGATCTATTCAGAACCAACCGTGAAGTCAGTGGTCATCAGGTTATCCCCCAACAGGGCGCGATGTTGCGTTTGTTCAAAACTTTGAAAAACGGGGGCCATGCGGCATTTCTCACCGATTTGACCGTCAAGCCCAGCCGCACTGCGACCATTATTGATTGTTTCGGAATGAAAACCTGCGTCACTTCGCTGCATGCCGGGCTTCACCGAAAAATAAAGCTGCCCATCATTCCCGGCTACACCACCCCTTTGCCCGACGGCAAATACCGGCTCAATATGCTTGCGCCCTTGGATTTGGACAGCGAGGCAAGTGATCAGGAAATCGTGCAAGCTTGCTGGAATGTGTTTGAGCAGGACATCCGGGAAAATCCGGCGCCGTGGTTGTGGATGTATAAACACTGGCGCTATCGGCCGGATGAGGGAGGAGAAAAGTATCCGCCTTACGCCCAGCCATCTTCAAAATTCAGTCGTTTGCAGGAAGATCTGGCGCAGCAAGGCAAAAACCAGAGCGAAGACGGCAAAAAAGTGTAAGACAAAATAGTTAAGCTGCTGGCCGTCATGCGTTTCGCCCTTGCAGGGCTGGGAGAATTCGATTTTTAACCCAGCGCTACGCACTGGGCTGTATCATTGAGCACCGTTGGTGCCAAAAAGAGATGAAAACAAACTGTCCTGAAAGGACAAAATGTGATAGCCGAGTGCGAAGCGCTGGGGTTAAATCGTTTTTATTGCCAGCCCTAAAAGGGCGAAATAATGTTGATGTGTGATAAGGTAGCTTTCAATAAGCCATGGCAAGAAAGAGGCGGATTTTACCAGTGACAAATAATAATAATCTTGGCACACTGTTAGCTACTGTAGTAATAGACTGTTGCAAAGCAACCATCTCACACGGATAAAATTTAAGCAAAGACACCAAAAACATGAAAAAGATCGAAGCAATTATCAAACCCTTCAAACTGGAGGATGTGAAAGATGCCCTGTCAGAAGTTGGCATTCAAGGGCTTACCGTTACTGAAGTCAAAGGTTTCGGGCGTCAAAAAGGACACACGGAAATCTATCGTGGAAGTGAATACACTGTGGACTTTCTGCCTAAAGTGAAGCTTGAAATCGTGGTGGACGATGATGAAGTCGAAGCCGTCAGCAAAGCCATCGTTGATACTGCCAATACCGGAAAAATCGGTGACGGAAAAGTATTTGTGATCCCTGTGGAAGAAGCTATTCGCATTCGTACGGGAGAAACCGGCGTCGAAGCTATCGAAGCTTCCCAGGCATAATTGCCGCAACCGCAACCCTAAGGGGTTCAAAACTGTGTTTGTCGGATAAACGGGCTTTGCAGCGACCTTTTTAAATCAATTGGTCGCTGTTCGCCAAATCTGGCAAACGAGGAAAAACGGTGATTTCCATTACGGTATCACTAGCAATTTTCTTACCGGCCCAAGCGCAAGCTTGGGTCGTTTGGTTGTTTAGGGGGTCGGAGTCCGCTTTTTCTTCAATCCGGGTGCCGTGACCGAAGCCCCATCCACCAAAAGCAAAACGCACTTCAACTTCCTGCGGCAGGGATTCGCTGTAGATGCCCAGATGCCGCGCTCCGTAGAATTCCTCGTTGCTGCCATTAAATCCCACTGCACGTTCGTCTCCATCTTCGCTCACTTCATTGAATTGGATGGGGATGACGATGCCTTCACCGCTGTCGAGTCGGCGCAAACGTAAAAAAGCAACATCGCGCGGCAGTTCCTTGAGCAAGACCGCACGGTGATTTTCAGATTCATTCACTGACTGATCCCAGATGGAAGCATCATGGGAACGGAAAACGAGCACTTCGTCCCAGATCAGTGGCAGTCGGGTATCGACTCCCTGCGGGATCACGGTCATCATTTTCTCCTGATCCTGATCTTGAGGGCTAGAGCTCTCAGCGACATCATTCTGGCTGCTGTGGTGAAAATCCACTTCAGCCTGAGCCAAGGGCGACGGTGGTGGCTCAAGATCAGCCGCGCCCTGGCTGATTTCTTCATTGTGAAGGACGGGCGTTTTTTCATCCACCGCTTTAGCTGCGTGGGTCTCTGCCGCGCTCAATTGTTTTTTCAGCTCGCCTAATTGTTGGTCTTTCACTTCCAGTGCTCGTTTGGCAGACTCAATGTGTTCTTTTTGGAGCTGGTTTTTCTGTAAAGTCGCTTTCAGTTCGTTTTGCAATAAAGGCAGTTTTTCTTCAGCCTCAGATGGAGCTGGCACGGCCTGTGCCGCGCTGCTTGTTTTGGAATTCACGACCGGCTGGTTGTTTTTGTTTTTTTTCCACAATAGCACCAGCAACAAGCCTAATAAAAAAGCCACGCTGATGGGCAGTCCACGTAATATGGCCGCCCACGGTTCAGACTGGGCGTCGACCCATTGGGACAAGGCCATGCCTTGCGATTGGATCGAAAGCATGAGTAGTGAAAATTGTTGTGCCGCAGCCGTCATTTAGTCTGCGTCCATTGTAGGCTTGGGATGGCAGGGCTTCAATCAGCGATATTGATGGTGTAATAATCGTAACCTTGAGCCCTTTGAGACGCGATCACGGCTTTGACAATGATTTAACGCCATGCGTGATTTTGTTTATGAGATTATTCATCATAGTTCTTTGCTGTATGTTTGGCACCTTCTGCGATGCGGCAGAGGGGAAAGGTGAAGCGCCACCCAATATCCTGCTGATCATAGCTGATGATATGGGTTATTCTGATCTTTCTTGTTATGGTGGGGAAATCGAAACGCCTTATCTGGATTCACTGGCAGCGGGAGGGCTGCGGTTCACCAATTTTTATGTCAACAACATGTGTTGGCCCACCCGGGCATCTCTGATGACCTCACTGTATCCCGGAGTGGCTTTACCTGTAAAGGGTTCGGCCGATGGCGGGCTTCACCCTCGCGCGACGACCCTGCCGCAGACGCTCAAATCGGCAGGTTATAACACCTACATGTCCGGCAAATGGCACCTTTCAGATCCGAATGAGCTTGATGGTTCCAATGCGCCTCAGCACAAAGGTTTTGACCGCTTCTACGGCACCATTCACGGGGCGGGTTCATTTTACGCCCCGACTTCGCTTAGTCTGGATGGTAAAGACGCTTCGGAAGAGTTTCTCAGTGATCCGGATTATTATTACACCGATGCGCTTACGGATCATGCGCTGGATTTTATCCAACAAAATTCCGCTGGATCAAACTCCAAACCAGTCGCGCAGGGCAAACCATTTTTTTTATATCTTTCTTACACCGCTGCTCACTGGCCTTTGCATGCCCGCCCTGCTGATATTGCACATTATAAAGGGCGCTTTGCCAAGGGCTGGGATCAATTGCGCGAGCAACGTCACGCGCGAATGAAAAAAATGGGACTGGTTGATCCTGCGTGGAAGCTCTCGCCACGTCACCCGGATGTGCCCGCATGGGAGGACGCGCAGCACAAGGATTGGCAACAACGGCGAATGGAAGTGTATGCCGCCCAGATCACCAGCATGGATCGTAACATTGGCCGGGTGCTGGATCAGCTCAAAAAAAGCGGACAATTTGAAAACACCCTCATTGTATATATGCAGGACAACGGAGCCTGCCATGTGGAATATGGGGTTAATAGGAAAGGCGCTTATTTGCCGATCAAAACCCGGGACGGACGGCTCATGCGTCCTGGCAATATCCCCGGTCTGATGCCTGGCCCCGAAGATACGTATCAAAGTTATGGTTATGGTTGGGCCAATGCCTCCAATACGCCTTTTCGCCTGTTCAAACAACACGATCACGAAGGGGGCACCCGTTCACCGCTGATTGTTTCATGGCCGCAACAGTTTTCCCGTAGTGGTTTGAAAGCGGGATCGATCACTGATGCCCTTTGTCATGCCATTGATATTCTGCCGACCCTTGCAGATGCCGCCGGGGCTGAGCTGCCTGAAAAAACGCGGCAAGATAATAAAAGCCTTGTTTTAAAGGGGCGCAGTGTATTTCCTGCACTAGCTAACCGATCAGATAAGATAAATCCGCATGAGGCTCTCTATTGGTCACACGCCAAGGGGGCAGCTATACGTCGTGGTGATTACAAACTGGTTCGAGTCAAAGGCAAGCCCTGGGAACTCTATAATCTCAAAAAAGATGGAACCGAGTTGAATGACCTCTCAGCTTCAATGCCGGACTTGGTAGTTGAACTTGAAGCTCTGTTTCGCTCTTGGGCTAAATCTAATCTGGGTGACTTGAAGTGAACTCTGAATGGCCGGGCTGGTCATTTCCCTTTGATCACATCGGCGATCGCTTTTTTGAGCACGGGTTCGATGCCGGGAGCTACCCAGCACCAACTGTGTAAATTGCCGTCTTTTTCTTCCCGGTGGCGTTCGAGTGGGATGTATCCGGGGGCACATTGACCGTAACCGGCAGTCATCACAAATGAGTCGGGGCGTTGCTTTTGGGCAAAAAGTTGATACTCAACATAAATCTCTGCGGGCAACAGCAACAGTTAGGCTTGCCCTTGGTTAAATTCGAACAGCGGCAGGTTGATGAGGCCCTGGCCACCTTCTTTTTCCGCTCGCTCCAACCAACTGAGCGATATCGCTGCCATGCCGTGGCGGCGGGCGTCGCCTTCTTTTGACAAAACTTGAATCAGATAATCACGTTCCAATCCATGCCTTTGATTGGGGGAGAATTTCACGATTTCCAGACGGAAGTCCAAGCTGGTGAGAGCTTGTTTCTTGGTATTTTTCCAAGCTTTGAGCATGCCCTGGTAAAGCCGGTCAGCTAGGACTGCGCGATTTTCATGGTTGCCGTCATTGTATTTACCTGCGGTGACATTGCCGGCGGCACCATTGGCAAAAATCTGGAACACAGCGGAATCATCTTTTTGTCGCCGGGCGCGGGCGATGCCGGGGAAATCAGGGTTGACCTTTTGGGTCTGGTAATAACTCATCGGGTGAGTGGCGTAGATGCTAAGTGCGCAAAGCGCTTTGTCCTCATTCCAGAAACTGAGGGTTTTCAAAAAAGGGTCGATGATGCCCTCGGATGCGGCTTGCGCGGCGGGAATACGGCAAGCACTGCCGCGGTCATATTTGATCGTGCCATCGTCGAGCAGGTAGCGGCGGTTGGAGGCGATCTTTTCCACCTTGGCTTGGCCGCTGCCAAAGTGGGTGACGATTTGTGTGGAGTTCAAAGACTCACGCAGGGCTTTGGCTACGGCTTGCACGCTGCGCTCATGGAAATCGAGATCGATCACTTGATGGGGGGATTGGTAGCGTTCGAGGATTCTCTGTGCCGCTAGATCGGCGAGCGGGGTGTCGTGTTGATGGATGGCGCAAATCATCACTCGTTCCGGACTGGTGCCAGCCGCTTGTGCCAGTAATTCCCGCCAGCGTTGATGTGCGTCATTGCGGATCTCTGACCAGTCGATGGCACAAAATACCACAGGTTTGGCTGCGGGAGGCAGTAACACAAAACCGCGGGCTTCGAGCGGGGATAGGATAGATTCGGCTTTTTTCCAACCTCCGGTGAACAGCGTATGTCCCAGTGGTGGGGTGACATCGGCTGAAAATGTGGCTAAGCGGAAATTTGTATCTGCGGCCAGCACCGAGTGGGTCGTCAGCAGGCAAAAAATCAAAGTCACAATCGATGTTTTGCCCAGGCGGGAGATCAATCTGGCCGCGAGGTGGGGTTTAGAAGTGGGAGGGGGGATCTTCATTTTTATAAATAGGCCCAGTCTGGCAAAAAAGCATCTGATTTTGGCAAAAGGGAAGCTCAAAAACTATTCGTCACCCTTGGGTTATCGGTTTACAGATAAGGCTTGTGAACCCGGAGGATAAAAAACAGCCAATTAAAGAGGACATCATCGTTGCCGAGGATGTCTATCGCACGTTTGAAATCGGCAGCAGCCGGATTGAGGTGCTGCGCGGGGTGAGCCTCAAAGTGCAGCCGGGGGAAAAACTATTTCTCTGCGGAGCTTCGGGCGCGGGTAAAACCTCTTTGCTCTATACTTTAGCAGGTTTGGAAAAGCCGAATAAGGGTGAGGTATATATCTCAGGCGAAGCGCTTTATCAGTTGAGCGGCAGTCGCCAGGCTAAATGCCGCAATCGGCGGATGGGTTATGTTTTTCAAAATTACGCGCTGTTGCCGGAGCTGACCGCACGCGAAAACGTCTGCCTGCCGGCTTTGATTGGCGGCAAGCCGAGTCTGGAGCGTGCCGATGAGCTGCTTGAGCGGGTGGGTTTGGGCTCCCGGGTGCAGCATTTGCCGACTGAGTTATCGGGCGGCGAGCAGCAACGGGTCGCTATTGCCCGATCCTTGATCAATGATCCTGAGATCCTTTTTGCGGATGAACCGACGGGCAATCTCGATTCCAAGTCGGGTGGAGAAGTGATGGATCTGTTGCTCTCTTTGGTGGACGAACAGAATAAAACACTGTTGGTTGTGACCCACGATAGGGAGTTGGCCAAATCCGGCGATCGGACCTTGGAATTGGCGGATGGACGGATGAAGTCGCAGTCCAACTAGAATAAATTTTTTTTCAAAATTGATCTATAGAAATGAGTAAAGCGCTACAAGTTTACATTGACGGAAAACTCTGCGACGAAGCGGATGCCAAGGTATCGGTTTTTGATCACGGACTGCTCTATGGTGACGGAGTGTTTGAAGGCATCCGTTTTTACAATGGGCGTGTTTTTAAGCTTAAAGAACACATTGACCGGCTTTTCGATTCATCCAAGGCGATTCAGTTGACGGTGCCTTGCAGTCACGAGGAAGTCAGCGAAGCGGTGATGCAGACGATTCGTGCTAATGACTTACAGGATGGTTATGTGCGGTTGCTGGTGACCCGCGGCGTAGGCAGTTTGGGCCTGAACCCTTTCCTTTGTGAAAAAGCTTCACTGATCATCATCGCATCCAAAATCGCGCTCTATGATGAGGAAAAATATCAACAGGGTCTCACCGTGGTGACTTGCGGCACCCGCCGTCCTGCACCGGCGGCGCTCAGTCCTTCGGTGAAGTCGCTCAATTACCTCAATAATATCATGGCGAAGATCGAAGCGATCAACGCCGGAGCGGAAGAGGGTGTCATGCTCAACGAGCAGGGGTTTGTCGCCGAATGCACCGGGGATAATATTTTCATCGTCAAAGAGGGCAAAATATACACCCCGCCGGTCACGGCTGGCGGGCTTAACGGCATCACCCGCCGGGTGGTGATGGATCTTGCCCGCGAAGAGGGTTTTGAGCTGTTCGAGCAGGATCTGACCCGTTACGAGCTTTACACTGCCGACGAGTTTTTTCTCAGTGGTACGGCGGCGGAGGTCGTTCCGGTGGCTACTTATGACGGGCGTCAGATTGGCAGTGGTCAAATTGGGCCGGTGACTTTGCGTTTGATGGAGTTTTTCCGTGAACTGACCCAAACAACGGGGGTGCCCATATACGATTAAAATCAAAATGACCCGGCGGGGCTTTTTTGGATAACCAAAGACTGCCTGCGACGCTTTCCAGATAGAACCATGACTTGCGACTCCTGCCAGAACAAAAATGCGACCGTTTATCTGACGCAATTGGTCGAGGGCAAGATGCAGAAAGTGAATCTTTGTGAGCAGTGTGCGGAAGAAAAAGGGGTGACGGATCCAACGGGTTTTGCGCTGGCTGATTTGTTAAAAGGGGCCGGCACGGAATCGATCAATCCTTCGGCCGTGATGGGGGATGACGGGGAGAAGTGTGAAGCTTGCGGGTTCACCCAGTCCGATTTCAAAAAGACCGGTCGTTTTGGCTGCAGTCAGTGTTATCAAGTTTTCCATTCAGGTTTGGATAATTTGTTGCAAGCGATGCACCGCCACAGTGAACACCGGGGCAAAAAACCCGCGCATTTTGTCGATACCCGCTCCGCACAAAGCCGGGTGGAACAGGCTCGCGAAGAAATTATTGAGTTGAATGCGCTGCTCGATGAAGCGATTCGGGTAGAGGATTACGAAGAGGCCGCCCGGTTGAGGGATTCGATCACCCAATTGCAAAAACTCGAAGTCAGTGGCGAAGCAGAAGAAGCTTGTAGCGAATCCGCCTAGTCCTGTAAGCTTTGTTATTTTAACCCGACTGATCCATACTGATATGATGCGTTTCTCCACATTGCTGAAAAAACCAGCCGAGTGGATGCGGGCCGATGGTCCGCATAACGATATTGTTGTGTCGAGTCGGGTGAGGCTGGCCCGGAATCTGTCTGGGCATCCGTTTCCTGGATGGGCGCGTGCGGAAGAGCGTTCGCAGTTGATGGCCATTGCCCGCCCTGCGGTTGAGGCATTGCCCGAGATGCGTGATGCTTTTTCCCAGGAGATGACTAAGCTCTCGGCGATCGAAAAACAAGTGCTGGTGGAGCGGCACCTGGTCAGTCGCGAACACGCGGCTAAAAGCGGGGGTTGTGCGACGGTGATGAACCGCAACCAGAGCATCAGCATCATGATCAATGAAGAAGATCATTTGCGTATCCAGGCCTTGCGTCCCGGTTTGCAACTGCTGAAGGCTTATCAGACCTTGGATAAGATCGACGATGAATTGGAGTCTCATTTGCCCTACGCTTACGACCCCAAATATGGTTACCTCACCGCTTGTCCTACTAATTTGGGTACCGGCTTACGGGCTTCCGCGATGTTACATCTGCCTGGCCTGGTGCTCAGCGATCAGATTAACCAGACCATCCAGGCGGCGAATAAAATCGGTCTCGCGGTGCGTGGTTTGTATGGAGAGGGCACCGAGGCGCTGGCTAATCTGTTTCAAATTTCCAACCAGACCACTCTCGGACAGGATGAAGCGTCTATCATCGAGCACCTGGACAAGGTTATCGTTCGCATTATTGAGAACGAAGAAAATGCTCGCCTCAAACTGACGGAAGATCAGTCCACCATGCTGCAAGATCAGATTGGTCGGGCTTATGCCACTTTGCGATACGCTTATATCATTCCCTCCAAGGAGGCGATGAACTTTCTTTCGATGGTGCGTCTCGGCATCGATCTTGGTGTTTTTAATGCCGAGGAACGGGATGTGATCAATGTTTTACTGACCGAAATCCAACCCGCCCACTTGCAAATAGAGGCCAAACGCAAACTAAATGCAGCAGAAAGAGACGTGCTGCGAGCAGAAATCGTTCGTCGTCACCTAAAAAACCTGACTGAACCCTGCTTTGATGATATACTGAATAAGGACGCAGATGATGAATAATTTCACACCCAGAGCTCAACAGGTACTGGCCCTCGCCCGAAAAGAGGCCGACCGATTCAATCACAATTATGTTGGCACGGAGCATTTGTTGCTCGGCCTGATCAAATTAGGTCAGGGGGTTGCTGTCAATGTATTGCAAAAAATGAACCTCGATCTCGAGACCGTGAGGTTGGAAGTCGAAAAACAAGTGGGCAATGGGCCGGAGACCAAAATGGTCGGCAATATCCCTTATACCCCGCGGGTCAAGAAGGTGCTGGCACTTGCTGGCAAAGAGGCCAACGCATTGAACCACTCTTATGTCGGCACCGAGCACATCCTGCTCGGTCTGTTGCGTGAAGGTGAGGGTGTTGCCGCTCGGGTGCTCAAAAACCTTGAAGTGGACATCGAGCGCACTCGCAATGAGATCCTGCATGAGCTCGATCCCAATTTTGCTCCTGAGGAGGGCGAGGATGAATTTGAAGAAGGGGTGCATTCCGGGGGCAAAAAAGACTCCAAAACTCCAGCATTGCGTGCTTTTGGCCGTGATTTGACCGAATTGGCGCAGGAAGGCGAACTCGATCCGGTGATTGGTCGTCAGGAAGAAATCGAACGCGTGATCCAGATTCTGTGTCGTCGAACCAAGAATAACCCGGTTCTGATCGGTGAAGCTGGGGTGGGCAAAACGGCCATCGTTGAAGGGCTAGCCCAGGAAATCACTTCCGGCAATGTGCCTGAGTTGTTGCGTGACCAGAAAGTCATCACTCTCGATCTGGCCCTGATGGTGGCTGGCACCAAGTACCGTGGCCAGTTTGAAGAGCGCATCAAAGCGGTGATGGACGAAATCCGTCGCGCTAAAAATGTTATTTTATTCATCGACGAATTGCATACGATCGTCGGAGCGGGTTCCGCTGAGGGGGCGATGGATGCCTCCAACATCATCAAACCGGCGCTCAGTCGGGGTGAGTTGCAGTGCATTGGCGCTACGACATTGAACGAATACCGCAAGTATATCGAAAAAGACGCCGCGCTGGAACGTCGTTTCCAGACGGTGAAGGTGGAGGAGCCTAATGTCGAAGACGCGATCAAGATTCTGCATGGACTGCGTGGCAAATACGAGGCGCATCACAAGGCGAGTTATACCACTATGGCTATTGAAGCCTGCGTGAAACTTTCCGAGCGTTATTTGACTGGGCGTTTTCTGCCCGACAAGGCAATCGACATCATGGATGAAGCGGGTTCGAAAGCCCGTATCGGAGCGATGACCCGTCCGCCTGAGTTCAAGGAGATCGAAGTGAAAATCGAAGGAATCGTGAGCGAAAAAGAAGCCGCGATCAAAGATCAGGACTTTGAAAAAGCCGCCGCTTTGCGGGATCAGGAAAAAACCACCCGCATTGAGTTGGAAAAAGCGCTCGAGCAGTGGTTGGGTGAGAATGAAGAAAATATCGTCGAAGTGATCGAGGATGACATCATGGCGGTGGTCTCCAAGTGGACCGGAGTGCCGTTGCAGCGAATGGAGCAAAAAGAAGCCGCTCGTTTGCTCAGGATGGAGGATGAGCTGAAAGAAAAAGTCATTGGCCAGGATGAAGCGGTCACCGCGATCAGCAAGGCGCTGCGCCGCAGTCGTGCAGATTTGAAAGACCCACGCCGTCCGATTGGCTCCTTTATTTTCCTCGGACCCACCGGGGTAGGTAAAACATTTTTGGCCCGCAACCTGGCCGAGTTCATGTTTGGAGATCCGGATTCCCTGATCCAGATCGACATGTCCGAATACATGGAGAAATTCACCACCAGTCGTTTGGTGGGATCGCCTCCGGGGTACGTCGGTTATGAAGAGGGCGGACAGCTTTCTGAAGCGGTTCGCCGCAAGCCTTATTCGGTGGTTCTTTTTGACGAAGTGGAAAAAGCTCACCCGGACGTCATGCACCTTTTGTTGCAAATTCTTGAGGAAGGCACCGTCACCGACTCCATGGGACGCAAGGTGGATTTCCGCAATACCATTATCATCCTGACTTCGAATGCCGGAGCGCAGTTGATCAAAAAACAGACTTCACTCGGGTTTGGAGCGATGTCGAGCGAGGACGATGGTTATGATGGCATGAAATCCAAGATTCTTGAGGAAGCCAAGTCGATTTTCAAACCGGAATTTCTCAATCGTCTCGACGATCAGATTGTTTTCCACATGCTGGGTAAAGATGAGTTGGTCAAGATCATCGATCTCGAAATTGCGGCCGTGCTCAAACGCCTGGCTGAAAAGTCGATCACACTCGAATTGCAGGGCAGCGCCAAGGATTTCCTTATCGAAGAGGGGTACGACCCTGACTACGGTGCTCGTCCGATGAGACGTGCAGTGGAGAAACAATTGGAGGATCCATTGGCAGAGTTGTTGTTGCGAGGAGACATCACCGAAGGCGATACGCTAGAAGTGGTCCGCAACCCTGACGAAGAGATCAAAGCTTTGAAGTTCACCGTGCTGAATCAAAACGACCCCGGCCGTGAAGAACCGGAGACGGTTGAGACCGAGGGCTGAGCGAGATTTCACTACGGTTGCGGCGCGGCTTTCCAGCTGAAGAGGATGCTATCGACAAACTGTTGTATGGTCGGATTGCGGTTGGCGGATTTTTCTGCATACACTCCGATGGTGCGCTGCAGCGGCGTTTTGGGTTCGGCGATGTCGACCTGTAAACGGTGACCGTAGGGCCGCAGCGCCCGGCGGGGAACGATTGAGCTTCCCAGGCCGAGGGCGACGAGATTGATGATGAGATCAAAATTGCTGAGTTCGGTGCGGGAGTGGTGATCGGGCTGTAAATAAGGATTTGAAGAGAATGTTAGCGGGAGATTTTACGTAGACGAGGAATGCATCAGTTGCACTCTATGCAGTGAATCAGCCCCTGAATTTTTCAGGGAATCCAGTGAAGGCGGCTACCACATCGTATTTGCGCAGCCGCAGGCTGAGCGAGAAGTGCTCCAGGTTTTGGAAGCAATGGAGGACTGTCCGGTGGAAGCAATCGGTGATGTTGGGTTTATGAGCGTAGTTTAAACAGATATTCGGTCAGAATAAACGGGAGAGGAAAAGGCTTGATCTAGATTTTCTTTTTTCTTAAAATGCTGAGCAATATTTCAACAGGAAAAATTTAGCCTGTCTAAGAAATAAAAGGGACGAAGTCTGTCCAGATGGGTTACCTTTGCCCCTATTATAAAGACTGTCCGGATTAATATGTTATTGCGGACAGTTACATATTATACTGTTCGGGAAAAAGAATCGGCATTGCGAACTCGCCTCGTAAGTGTTAGGATACGTCTATGCAAATTCAGGCAACGATTGAAGACCCCACCCACTTAAAGCTGGTGCAACCGCTAGATGCAGAGGTAGGGAGCGTAGTTATTCTTGAGATCGTCGAAGACACTGAGCGAGATGAATTCCTAATAGGATCAGCTGCGCTTTTGGAGCGGGCTTATGGTGATAATGAGCCCGATTACTCTAATTCAGGAACACCTATTCAAGCGAGCTAATGGTCTCGGAAGGTGATGTGGTCGTAGCGGAGCTTCCGCAGGCTGACGGAATGGTTAAGCCTCGGCCAGTTCTCATATTACGTGAATTGCCAGGATTCGGAGATCTTTTGGTGTGCGGCATCAGCACTCAGATTCGTCATGCTGAGTCCGGGTTTGATGTCATTTTGGAGGAGGGTGATGAGTGTTTTTCCGACACAGGACTAAGGGTAACATCGGTTGTTCGATTAAATTTTCTTGCTTCGATTCCAGTTAACCGGATGACAAGGCGACTCGGAAAAATTTCGACGGATGCTCTTGAAGCCCTTCAATCAAACTTATCGACCCATCTTGTGGCGAAACACAAACCCCAACCCCAAAGATAGTTTTTGTGCGTAGCCACAAAACTATCGGTTGTTGGACGAGCTCTCGAATCACCCTTGAACTTAAGCTGCTCTTAGCGATTTCGATTTATTGCTCACAATGAACGACTTGTGACATCTAAGA
>JAJRVS010000345.1 GCA_024277195.1 Verrucomicrobiota bacterium
AGTGCCGTGCGAATTCATCGGAATTTGCTAAAGCATCGAAAGATGACGGGTCTTCATTTCTGGGCACCAGGCTACTGTGTAAGCACGGTAGGTTTGGACGAAGCAACGATAAAGGAGTACATCCGCAACCAGGAGAAGCTTGAATCTGACCAAGAAGTTTTAGAGTTGGATTAGACTATGAAATCAGCCACAACGGGGCTTTCCCAACGTGAACGCCCCCCTCTGGGGGGCAAAATAAGGCCACGTGCTATGCACGTGGATCATTACTGACAGTATTGATGAGACTTTTTGAGATGGGTCGAATTATCCAGATAAGAATGAGAAGCAGTAGAAGGGAGGCTGAAATGAAAAAGACAATTTCGCGAGCAATGTCGTGCGGTTTTCGCTCAGCGGCGGTGGCGGACGGGAAATCCGTGGCCCGGCGAACCCGCCAGTCGTCTCAGCCGGGGCGGAGAGCAGGGATCGTTTTTACAGGGAAAAAATCCCCCGGGCGTCGTGAAGCGGCCCGGGGGAGGCGGTTATCGATTATTTTTTTTCTGCTGCTGGATCATCCTGGCCCACGAATCCCGTAAGCCCACCGTGCGGTTGAACACCAGGAAACCCTCGGACGAGTCCTCGTCCAGACGAAAATAGCCCTTACGCTCGAACTGCACTGTTTCGCCCGGCTTGAATTCGGCCAGCGACGGCTCCACGCGGCTTTCACTCAGCACGGAGAGCGAGCCGTGGTTGAAATTATCCTTCCAGTCTCCGTCCTCGCCCACATCGCCGGGATATTCGCAGGTGAACAGCCTGTCGTAGAGCCTGATTGTCGCGGGCAGCGAGTGTCGCGCGCTGACCCAGTGGATCGTACCTTTCACCCTGCGCCCGTCGGGCGCGTCACCGCCGCGGGTCTGGGGGTCGTAGCTGCAGCGCAGTTCCACGATTTCGCCGCTGTCCGGGTCCCTGATCACTTCGTTGCAGGTGATGAAATAGGCGTAACGCAGCCGCACCTCGCGGCCCGGGGCCAGGCGGAAGAACTTGCGCGGCGGGTCTTCCATGAAATCGTCGCGCTCAATATAGATTTCCCGGCAGAAATCGACCTTCCTCCTGCCGCCGTTCGGGGCTTCCGGATTGTTGATACATTCCAACTGTTCGACCTTGTCCTCCGGGTAGTTCTCGATCACCACTTTCAGCGGGTCCAGCACGGCGTAGCGCCGTTGGGCGCACCGGTTCAGGTGTTCGCGGACGTGGTGCTCGAGCAGGGCGATATCCACGGTGCTCTCGGTCTTGCTCACGCCGATCCGGCGGCAGAATGCGCGGATGGCCTCGGGCGGATAACCCCGGCGGCGCATGCCGCTGATAGTGGGCATCCGGGGATCGTCCCAGCCGTCGACAAACCCTTCCTTAACCAGCTCGATCAGGCGGCGTTTGCTCAGGATGGTGAATGTGAGGTTCAGCCTCGCGAACTCGATCTGCCGGGGATGGTAAACGTCCAACTGATCCAGGTACCAGTCGTAGAGCGGGCGGTGGTCCTCGAACTCCAGGGTGCAGATCGAGTGGGTCACCCGTTCGATCGAGTCGCTCTGGCCGTGGGCGAAATCGTACATCGGGTAGACGCACCACTTGTCGCCGGTGCGGTGATGGTGCGCCTTGAGGATGCGGTACATCACCGGATCACGCATGTTCAGATTGGGATGGGCCATGTCGATTTTAGCCCGCAGAGTGTGGCTGCCCTCCTCGAACTCGCCGTTTTTCATCCGCTCGAACAACTCCAGGTTTTCCTCCGCGGGGCGGCGGCGCCAGGGGCTGTTTCTGCCCGGCTCGGTGAGCGTGCCGCGATACAGGCGCATCTGCTCGTTGTCGAGCTGGCAGACAAACGCCTTGTCCGCCTTGATAAGCTTCACGGCCCAGGCGTAGAGCTGGTCGAAATAATCGGAGGCAAAGTACTCGCGCTCGCCCCAATCGTACCCCAGCCAGCTCACATCGCGCTTGATCGACTCGATATACTCCTGCTCTTCCTTGATCGGGTTGGTATCGTCGAAACGCAAATGGCAGACTCCGCCGTTTTCCTGTGCGATCCCGAAATTGAGCGCGATACTCTTGGCGTGGCCGATATGAAGGTAGCCGTTGGGCTCGGGGGGAAAACGGGTGACTACCCGGTTGTCCCACTTGCCCGTTTCGTTATCTTTCGCCACTGTCGCCCGGACGAAATCCAAGCCCGGTGATGTTTTTGCTTCAGTCATTAAATGATACCCCGATGTTTTTATTCAAGTATCGATCCCGTTAAAGCGAAGTCCACACAAAAGGTTATGCACGTATACAGCAAAAAAGAACAATATCTATTTCGCGTTTGCGGGTCAAGAGCCAATTGTGTATAAAAAGTTGCTTTGGAGGATACGGAGACAGATCCATAACGAACAGATATGAGACTCGGAAGTTGCAGTCTTTGGGGAAAGTTTGAGCCGTAATTCCTGAACTGCCAAAAACATGATCTGACACGTATTGATATATTTTGCTAGTGTCGTGTCCTGGCAGTTCGTAGAATTAAATATGCGCCGCCGAAACAGCGGATAACTATTTTGGTATTGATCATGAAACTCCCGTCCAGTAAAGATCGTAGGGGCTTTCCCCATGTGTCTGCCCGCAGGCGCACACACGGGTGCGCCCCTACAGGAAAGTGAACTTATTTCCAGGACGCAACACTAGCTATCCGGCTGCTTTTTGTGTCAGCAAATCTGCAAACCCTTTAATGATAGTGGTCGGGGCGGCCGGATTCGAACCGGCGACCTCCTGCTCCCAAATTATGAGTAATTCTCTCTCTGTTATTCCATCAAACCTACGATAACCAAGCATGACCGCCATTTAAACCATTTTCAAAGCAAGCCTTAAGTGTCCCCAAATCGCTAAAACTGCTCCCAGAGTGGTAACAGTTTGGTGACAGTGGGGCGTTGCTTTGGATAGTGAATTAAGGCTTGACGCAGATCGAAACCCTGAAGCCCAGATTGATATAACCACAATTGAGTTGATTCACCGATTAGAGGATCAGCAGGATGGTTATATCAGCTTTTGCAGAAAAGTGAACGGAGAACATCAAGACTTGGCTGGTGTTAGAGTCAACGATCTTCGCCAAGGACTACCAGAATTGCTCCCCTGGTTGTCGGAGGATGCTTACTTCTCGGTAAATGCCAGCTACAGAGCAGCTCCATACAAGAACAAGGTGACAGGGCTTCCCTCCGCATGGCGCAAAGAAGTATACCTCAGATATCTTAATGCTTGTTACGTTGACCTCGATTTCTACAAAGAGGAAAATCCTCTTGGATGGCCCGAAGCAGTGAAGGTTATCTTGCAGGCCCAGGAGGAAGAGAGCATTCCTCCGGCAAGTATTATCGGGCGCTCCGGTCGTGGAATGTATCTGCTTTGGCTTTTAACTAGCGAAAGAAAGGGCGCTCACCAAAGAGCGTTCCCCCAAGAGATTGAGCAGTACAAGCAGATTAATCAAGCGTTCTGTGAGCGGGTGAATTCTTTCGATCCAAGGCTGAATGCCGACCGGATTTTTGATGCCGCAAGAATACTGCGAGTGCCTGGATCAGTGAACACAAAATCCGGCAACACCGTGCAGTACTTGATTGAGGTAAATAATCGGGGGCAGGTGCCGGTCTATACATTGAGCGACCTTACATCATTTCTTGAAATATCACCCTATCCAAGCCTCGTGTTATCGCAGGATAATTCGCTCTACAGTAGGCCTATTGTAAACAGGAGTTCGACACCGCGCAGGAGAAACGGTAGGATCGCCACTGCAAATTATAGGCTGCACGATCTAATGGCCATCAATCAGAACTGTGGAGGCTTTAAGCACGGGAAAAGGCGAAGATCGATTACCTACTTTTGTCGTTTTGCGAAGGCGGCGGGATGGACCAGACGAGACATTCTGGAAGGTGCTATTGGCTTGGCTGATGGTTGTAAGCCTCCGTATCCAAGCGAAGATAACGATCCTCCAGTTGAAGATATTGTGAATAGCGTTTGGCTTGAAGTGACCAAGAAGTTCAGGAATGAAAAGCTTGCCAGATTCTTCGAGATCCCGCCTGAATTGGCCGAAGAATTGCGGCTCCACAGTATAATCCCGGCGGAGAGTAAGCAGAAAAGAGATGCGCAACCTTCTGAGCAGGAGATCAAACGCAGAGTTCGTAGAGATGCTATTGCTGAAGTACTTGGAACTTCGCGGGATAACGTTCCTACATACCGACGAATCCAAAAAAATCTTGCCTCGCGCGGAATTAAGGCAAGTCTGGGAATTATTTACAAGGAAGCAAGTCTTCTGGGAAAAGGCATTTTACTTTTCCCCCAGACCGCATGAAAAGTGTTCAATAGTGCTTGCATTGTAGGGGGGGGGGAAGGAGGCAGTTTATCAATGGCATTTATAATGATCTCCCCCGATTAGCACTGGGGGGTATGTTTTATGGCGTGGGTGCTTTGTTCCGGTAAAATCTGACGTATAGGATGCGGGTACATTTGCTATTTTCTGTATTTCAGGACCTGCCAGGTTTGGTGTGCAAACGTGCTATAACTTTCCTTTTGCTTCTTTCATCCCCCTGGATATTCTGGCGGTACTCCTGCTCTGAGCTAAACTCTTTCTGCATTAGTCTCCCCATTCGTCTTTGTGTATCGACTCGCCGGTTAGCAAGCCACTAATAAATAATAAAACATATACAATGGCTGCGGTTCCTAAAGTAACAATCATCGGTAGCCAATATCCATATCCAAACCCAGCTAAAAAAGGAACAATAATGAACGTGGCGGGGCCAAGAAAAAATCCCCATACCAAACCCGATCCTCCATATGCATCTAATAAAAATTTCAAGTCTATTAAAAATCCCGCTAACCCACCTATTAACGAAACGGACAGGCCTGCTTTACCGAGTACTTCTCCTATCGCCTCTCTTATCGTTATCATTCTAAGCGACCCCTCTTTACCTCCATCAAGCTATCTAAAGTTGCCTTAAACAAACTATCGATTCCCTCATCCTTCAACTTGCCCAATCTCACCTCAATCAGGCTATCCATTATGTCATTAAACGCGCTATCTAATATCGCGAAATCTGCCTCTGCTTCTTCCAAGTCGTCAAGATAATTCAAACTATCAATAGTTGCCCTAATCAAACTGTCTGGCACCGCATAAAACAAGCTGTCCGGCATTCCTCTTTCTTTCATCACTTTTTTCAATAAATAATCATAATATTCTTGCGAAAAGTTTTTTTCTGCTCGATGCCCCAGGCCACCCATTTCATCTTCTAATTCATCTATGACAACCCACATAATTCTGACCTTCTCTATCATTTTATTAACAGAATCCGGGGGTATCCAATACCATGCTTTCCAGGTCTTTCCGGTTTTCGTGTCGATTCTGATACCTACCTTGGCGCGGCCCTCCCCCTCAATCTCAAGCTCTCCAAATACCACTTGATACCTTCCCGGAGGGTTAAGTCCGTCCATGTCGCACCCGGTAAAAGCAACCGCAACAAGCAAAAGAACAAACGCCAGCCGCCAGAGCTGTACCTGAATCACTCTGAACCTCCCGGAGAAATGATTCAATCATATTGACAGGAAAATATTACACAATGTCGCTCCAATCGCAGTGCCTTTTATACCAGCCTTCTCTCTTTTGTTGGGCAACAGTGTTGCAGGGTATTATCGTTTTTTCTTAACCCTAATCCAGCGATAACCATGGAAAATCATTTGAAAAAGCAGTCTATCTTATTTAAATTAGGTTACATACATTTATGGGTACAAGTATAAACATTTTCACCCAGTGGGTGCGAAATGGGACGCAAGCCGAAGAGAAGATCAGACATTGAATATGAAGTATGTGACCTTCCTATCACCTCCCTTGGAGGTCTTCCGGTAATCTGGGATCTGGCCGAAACATTAGGTTTGGAGG
>JAJRVS010000346.1 GCA_024277195.1 Verrucomicrobiota bacterium
CATCTCGATTCCTTTTTTGAGTTAAATGTTTGGTTTGCACTAACATTTTCTCAAAAGGTCTCGGGATGCGCCACCCTATTCTAAATACAATTTTTACACGACTTTTAGCCGTTTTTACCCACAAATTCTGCTGAAGAGCCAAAAAAATCAAAATTTTATATGGCCAGAAATTATTCTGGGAAGACAGAAATATTGGGGTCAGTTCTTTTATTGTAACATTTTCATATAAGAACTTTATCGTTGAATATTATAATACGAGAACTGACCCCGTACCCCCCTCGACCCCGTACCCCCATTTGCATATAATAACTTTATTGTGAATGTTATAATACGAGAACTGACCCCTTATGCTATTATGCCATTTTAATCTACTAATTATGATTTTGAAGGAGGATGAATAACTAGAGCAACTGGTCTTGTAGTACAATTATTACCGAAAGTCATAGCTCTAGCCTCCCACTCGGATTTTATAGACTCTAAATCCTCTTGTTCCATAAAACTCTTCTCTATCTCCTTGAAAACAATTTTGTTTGAGATATTATTTTTTAAGACTTCTAAATCTTTGATCTCCATGTCAACCGCTGTTAGCTGAGTCAGTATATTATCAATGATTTTCTCATCGATCTTTGAGGCTTGCTTTATTTTAGTAGCCACTCTTGCAATTGGATCATCTGGAAATAGTTTCTTTCCTCCATCAAACAACTGCAAAAAGTGACGAGATACATTTTCATCATGATAAAACTTAACCCAACTTACCGCAGGATGGCTTTCAAAGTCAGCTCCAAGCGGTGTTTCAACCAACCATGCTTTTTGCTCACCTGGACGAGGGAGCGGTTGCAAGCTAACTGGATCAGCCTTAAAAGTACACCTTTGCGATTTGGCTAAATCAAAAAAATATATTACACCCACCCCCTCCGAGGCGGGCTTCCAAACACCGTTTTGAAGTTGACACGTTGCAAAAAAAGCAGCCACATCAAAGTCATGACTTAAATCTATATAGCTTGTTTCGAACTCATAATGCTGAGCCAATCCTAATCTGTTTACAGTATAGCTATTTTCGGTCGCCCAAATAATTGCTGGATGCTTTTCTATCTCACGTGCAAACCAATGAGACTTTGCAATCCTA
Source organism: Verrucomicrobiota bacterium (assembly GCA_024277195.1). Lineage (GTDB taxonomy): Bacteria > Verrucomicrobiota > Verrucomicrobiia > Verrucomicrobiales > DEV007 > JAADHD01. The sequence goes on from JAJRVS010000346.1 coordinate 1,127, forward strand.
ATAACTACTTCAGATTGATCAGCAGGCGCCATCCCACCGATTGTAGTTGAGTATTTCTCCAATCCCCTATTGAGCGAAGGAGCACATGGTTCGAAATGTTGATTTTGGCCACGGAATAAATGTGAAGGAAATGGGTATGACCAAGCGACAAGTATGGGAAGCGTACAAGCGAGTCAAGGCCAATAAAGGAGCTGCCGGAGTTGATGACGATAGAAGCGTTTGAGAGCGAACTGAAAGGCAACCTCTACAAGCTCTGGAACCGACTGGCATCAGGCAGTTACATGCCGCCCGCCGTCCTGAGGGTAGAGATACCCAAAGGCGATGGGGGGATCAGGCCGTTGGGAATACCCACTGTAGCGGATCGAATAGCCCAAATGGTAACCAAGCAACATTGGGAACCGGCGTTAGAGAAACACTTTCACCGAGACTCATATGGTTACCGTCCAGGGAAATCGGCCCACGATGCTGTGGGAGTCGTGCGTAAACGGTGTTGGCGAAGTGACTGGGTTCTTGATTTAGACATCAAGGGTTTTTTCGACAATATCAGCCACGAGCTAATGCTAAAAGCAGTGGCAAAACACACAGAAGATAAATGGGTGATTCTCTACATTGAGCGGTGGTTAAAAGCACCAATCGAGACAAGAGAAGGCACCCGGACGCTTCCGGAAAAAGGGACACCTCAGGGTGGAGTCATCAGCCCCCTGTTGGCGAATCTTTTTCTGCATTACGCATTTGATAAGTGGATGGAGAGGGAATTTCCTGGAATTCCATTTGCCCGATACGCCGATGATGCGGTGTGCCACTGCAAAAGCGAAGCGCAATCTGAAATGTTAAAGCGAGCGCTGATCGACAGGATGAAGGAAGTCGGACTCGAACTGCACCCGGAAAAGACAAAAATAGTCTACTGCAAGGATGACGACCGGAAGCAAACGTATCCCCGAACCTGTTTCGACTTTCTAGGCTATCAATACAGAGCCCGGAGATCAAAGAACCGGTATGGAAAATATTTCATCAACTTCACGCCCGCGATCAGCAACAAAGCGGGTAAAGCGATCCGGCAAGAGATTCGTCGCTGGAAGCTGCACCTTCGTAGTGACAAGAGCCTGGAAGATCTGGCGTGGATGTTCAACGCCAAAATCCGAGGCTGGATAAATTACTACGGACGCTACTACAAATCGGCACTGTACCCAATCTTACGCAACCTAGACCGTCGCTTAGCCCAATGGGCCACACGGAAATACAAACGCCTGAGAGGCCACCGGCGAAGAGCAGCCCAATGGTTAGCCCGCATAGCGGGAAAACAGAAATGGTTGTTTGCGCACTGGAAGCTGATGGGTGGAACGGTTGGACGATAGGAGCCGGATGAGCGGAGACGTTCACGTCCGGTTCTGTGAGAGCCTGAGGGGGCGGTTCCCTTGGGCTACTCGACTTACCATTGTGGTAAAGAGCCTGCGTGCGGGTAACCGCGTACTGCAAAGCATCGGCCGATACTTGGAAAACCGCTTGAAGCTGGTGGTTAACACCACCAAAAGCCATGTCGTGAAAACCAGCGAGTGTA
>JAJRVS010000347.1 GCA_024277195.1 Verrucomicrobiota bacterium
AAGTTTAGAAATTATTTAAAAAGTTAAGCAAGTCGCTTATAATCAATAAATTTACCAGATTAAATACATGACAAAACTGCTCGTAACAGGCGCCAAAGGCCGCATGGGTCAAGCCGTGATCTCCTGCGCTGAAAAATCCGATCAAGCTCAAGTGGGCGCACAGATCGACATGGGCGACTCACTCAAAGAAGCTCTCGAAGGGTGCAATACGGTGATCGATTTCAGTCATCACAGCTTCACCACCGAACTGCTCGAAGCCTGCTTGGAACAGAAGGTCAAAGTGGTGACCGGCACCACTGGACACAGCGATGAAGAACTCGCGTTTATCAATAAAGCGGCGGAAAGCATCGCCATCGTCAAAGCTCCCAATTTCAGCGTCGGCGTGAACACCCTTTTTTACCTGACACGACGCGCCACCGAGATTCTCGGTGAAAACTTCGACCTCGAAGTAGTCGAAATGCACCACCGCGACAAAGTCGACTCCCCCAGCGGCACCGCGCGACGCCTGGTTGAGATCCTCGATGAAACCCGTGGACTCTCTTACGATAATGACACCCTGCACGGACGTCACGGCGACGTCGGCCCACGCAGCAACACTGAAATAGGGCTGCATGCGGTACGTGGTGGAGACGTGGTCGGCGATCACACGGTCATCTATGCCGGCTCCGGCGAGCGGGTGGAGTTGACCCACAAGGCCTCCAGTCGTGACACCTTTGCCTGCGGGGCAGTCAGAGCCGCCTTGTGGCTGCAAAACAAAGACCACGGCCTGTTCGACATGCAGGATGTGCTCGAATTAAAATAGCAGCCCAAATGAAATACGGCATCGGTCTAGGATCCAATCTTGGTGATCGCCTGCAAAACCTGCAGCAAGCCCTGACCGCTTTGCGCAACTGGCACAAAGGCCCGTCCCGACCGATCCGCTCATCGACCTATTTAACACAAGCCGTTGATTGCCAGCAAGGAACGCCTGATTTTTACAACATGGCCATAGAGCTGGAAAGCGATCTTTCCCCGCTCGATTTGCTCTTCCGCTTAAGAGAAATTGAAAGCCAGCTCGGCCGTCCCAGCCAACGCCAACGCAACGCCTCGCGCAGCATCGATCTCGACATCCTGTATGCAGACGACTTGATCTGCCAAGACCAAACCCTGACCCTGCCCCACCCTCGCCTGCACTTACGTCGTTTTGTGCTGCAACCGCTGGCCGATATCCGGCCCGATCTCATTCTTCCCGATCAGCAAAAAAACATCTCGACCCTGCTCGCTGAACTTGATTCAGAGGAAGGGCCCCTGCAAAAAGTCGTTTGTGATCTATTCGACAAACATCCCGAACCTGTCTGCTAATATGTCTGCCGCCCATCTCCCAGCCAACCACCCCTTCCAACCGTTGTTCGACAAAATGGCAGCCGACGAAGTGATCTCATCCCTCACCGCCTACGATTACCCCACCGCCCGCCTGCTCGACGAAGCTGGCATCGACCTTATTCTAGTCGGCGATTCACTCGGCATGGTTTTTGCCGGTCTCGATGATACCACAGGTGTCACCATGCAGCACATGCTCTACCACACCGAAGTGGTCGCGCGAGGCATCAAAAACGCCCTCTTGGTAGCCGACTTGCCTTATCACAGCTACCAAAGTGTTGAAGACGCTGTCCATAACGCCCAACGCCTAATGCAGGCCGGAGCGCATGCCGTCAAACTCGAAGGCGGCACCACTCAATTAGACAAGGTCGAGGCACTCACCCGACAAGGCATTCCAATGGTCGGCCACATCGGCATGCTGCCGCAACGTGTCAAAGAAGAAGGCGGTTACAAAAAGAAAGGCAAAACCCAACACGATGCCGACCGCCTGCTACGTTCCGCCCAGGATCTCGAAAAAGCAGGTGCGGGTGCCATCGTATTGGAAAGCATGCTCGCCGAGGTAGCCACCAGAATCACCCAGGAGATCAATATCCCCACCATTGGCATCGGTGCAGGCAACGAATGTGACGGTCAGATCCGGGTGATTCACGATCTGGTTGGAGCCTACCCCTGGTTCCGTCCGCCTTTTGCCAAGACTTACGCCGATTTCGCCGGAGACATGAGCAAGGCTGCCCAATCTTTCATCGAAGAGATTAAATAGAGGTCACGGTCAAACTCCCGCCCCACCTCTACTCACAGAAAAACTTCGTCACCGCCCTGGCGTCTTTCAGAGTTGGCAACACAGAGGCTTTTTTCATCACGGCCGCGATGCCCCCCCTGATCTCCTCCCCATTCAGATCTAGTTCGTGATTCTCCGCTTTTGAGATCAACCCTCTCAATTGATCTTGTTTTTTAGCGGTCACCTTTTTCTCCAAAACCCTGATACACTGCCCTTTGGAAAAATAATAACGCCGTTCACGCATCGTATCGATCGTCTCGCCCTCCTTCTGACCACTGAACTGCCACCAGGACGCGGATACCAGAATAAAAAACAACTTCCCATCGCGGTAATAATACATTTCATCCGCCCCGCCGTGGTCACCCGCCAGGTAACCCAAATCCAAACGAACCACCTTTCCCGAATCACGCTTCAAGCGCTTCGTCAGCACTCCCTCCATTGGATCCCCCTGACAGCGAAACTCAATATCCACCTTCTGTAGCTCCTGCAAGGCCTCTACTTCGGCATAATACTGACGAATAAGAGCAATCTGCCCTTCCACCCCAGTCGTATCATCCGCTTGCAAACCAGTGCCCCCTGATAGAACACTCCAACCCGCCAAACAACAAAGGCCAGCCAATCGAAAATAATTTTTCACTAATGAAGTTTTCATTTAACCACGAAATTCACCAAATTTTCTAAATTTCTCATAACGTTGCTGCATCAGCTCATCACTGTCCAATTTCCTCAACTCAGTGAGGTGTTTGCTCAAAGCCGTTTTCACACTGCGTCCAACCGCGATGTGATCGTGATGCGCGCCGCCCAGAGGTTCTGGAATGATCTCATCGATCACTCCCATCTCTTTCAAATCGTGAGACGTCAATTTCATCGCCTTCGCCGCATCTTCGGCGAACTTCCGGTCTTTCCATAAAATTGCTGCGCAGCCCTCCGGACTGATCACAGAATAATACGAGTTTTCCAGCATCAAGACCCGGTCAGCAATGCCAATCCCCAAAGCCCCGCCCGATCCGCCCTCACCGATCACCACCGCCACAATCGGCACTTTGATCCGCATCATTTCCCGCAAATTAAACGCAATCGCCTCGGCGATATTACGCTCTTCCGCTCCGATGCCAGGGTAAGCTCCCGGTGTATCTATGAAGGTCACAATCGGTTGACCGAATTTATCCGCCAAACGCATCAACCGCAAAGCCTTGCGATACCCCTCGGGGTGGGCGCTGCCAAAATTGCGCAGTAGGTTCTCCTTGGTGTCCCTGCCCTTCTGATGCCCCACGACCACACATCGTCGGCCTTCAAGCCGTGCAAATCCGGCAGGCATCGCATCGTCATCACCAATGTGCCGGTCGCCGTGCAGTTCCAAAAAATCATCAAAGCAATGATCAATATAATCGAGAGTGAACGGACGTTGGGTGTGACGGGCAATCTGCACCCGCTGCCACGCGGTGAGCCCCTGATACACCTCGTATTTCATTTTCGAGATCTTCTCTTCAATTTTTTCAATCTCTGCCTCGGCACCAATATCCTGCCCCGCACTGTGCTCCTTCAGTTCAGCCAATTGCCGCTCCAGATCCACAATAGGCTTTTCAAATTCCAATGGTTCTACTTGCATAAATAATTACAGCTTAAATTTATTCAACTAAACGGA
>JAJRVS010000348.1 GCA_024277195.1 Verrucomicrobiota bacterium
CGAGTGATCGATGACGACTTCAAGCACACAGGAGACGAAGTGTCAGGCAGTGTGCGCCTGGCGGCGGGGTGGCACCCTTTGCGGCTTTATTACCGCCATGGTGATGGCGAGCAAAAGCTGCAATGTTTGGTCTCAGGGCCGGGCTTGGACAAACAAGTTCTTTCCGCATCGCTGATTGCTCGTAAGCCGTGATATTCCAATTTAATCCGGAACATCCACGCTTATGTCGGGAAGAATTTCACCGCGCATGACAGGGATAAGTGCGCAGGGGATTTTGTTGAAACGGCATTAATAACGCCACTTGGGAGTGCCTTTGGGGTCGTCGGCTACGGTGGTTTTGCCGAGGCCGAAGTCAGCGGGGCGCAGGGCGCGTTTGGGCCAGTGGCCTTCGGTGCGGATGAATCCGTAGAAACTCGGGTTGTAGGGATCGACTAGGGTGACGTCTGCCATGGCGGGAACAGTGAGGCCGGTGAGGGAATAAGCGGCGTTGATCACAAGACGGCGAAGATCGGTATTCACCAGGTCAGCGGCGGCGCCTGATGTGGTGCAGAAGGATTGGCCTTTGGTGCTGCCGTTGGGAGAGGTGTAAGTGTGCAGCCAGGCGAGGGGCATCATGGGCTTGTTTTTGTCGCCTTCGATAGTTTTGGATGTTGGGTCGAGAGATTCAGTGACGGCTCCGCGTAACAGGATTTTATCGTCTGCGGTTAGGTTCACCACGCCGTAAACATCGGATACGGCAAAAGCCTTTTTGACACCATTGAGAATGGGGGTGTTGGCGTTGGCTGTTTCGGGCACGGCGCGGCAGCCTTGCACTTTGTGTTTGCCGTGGTGGTTGACCCATTTTTCGCCAAGGATTTTCAGTCCGAACTGACCCCATTTGAGGTTTTCGAATTTGGCAGAGCCGGTGAAGGCGTGAGTAGCGGTGCGCAGTCCGATGACCGGTTTGCCGGCATTGAGAAATTTGCCGATGTGGGCAAGTTGATCGTCGGGCAGTTGGCGGAAGCGGGTGGCGATGATCATAAGATCCGCTGAGTCGAGCGCTTCGAGTCCGGGGATGTTGTTCTGGTTGTTGGGGTTGATGGTGCCGGTTTTGGCGTCGATGGCAAACAGCACAGTGCAGCCAAAACCGTGGCGCTGGCTGAGAATTTTGCCGAGCATCGGCAGGGATTCCTCGGAGCGGTATTCTTCGTCGCCACCAACAAGGACGATCTTTTTGCCTTCGCCGGGGCCGTCCTTGGCGGGGAAATGGAGGAATAGCGCGGGGTCGGTGGCTGATGCGGAAAACGCAGCGGAAAACAACAGGCCGAGGGAGCAAAGAAGGGTGCAGAGATTTTTCATGGTGGACACCGTTCCAGCATACTTGGCTATGTTCAAGCGGAAGACATTGTGTTTCGCGCAAGTTTTTCGGAACCCCTATAGCAAGAGTTTTTTACCACGGATTTCGCGGAACCTCCTTCGCCAAGGCTTTGGCGGTCGAGTGAGCGCGGATAAGAAAGGATTTTTTCTGGTAAAGAGAGGTGTTTGAGGGCTTCTTATTTTTCTTTGGGTACCATTTTGAGATATTTGGCGCGCAGTTCATCGATGGTTTTTTGTTGGGCGGCGATTTTAGCGGCCTGGGCATCTTTTTCAGTGAGCGCTTTTTTCAGTGCGGCATCGGCGGCGGCTTGTTGTTTGGTGCGTTCATTGATGAGTGCTGGAGTTTTGGCAGCGACTTCACTGGCTTTGTCGATTTCCTTCTGGGTTTTGCCGACGTCGGCATAAGCGGTCTTGATGAATCCCTCCAATTTGGCCAAACGTTGCTGCAAGGCACTCAGTTCGGTTTTCATCGTTGCAGGGGTCTTAGCCGCAGCCTGATTGCCGGGTTGTGGTTTTGCCTTGGGGTCAGCCTGTTGGTTGCCTACTTTGGTATTTTTGGGGCTAGCGGCGGCGACCATCGCTTTGGCGGCAGCCAGTTGCAGAGCGGTTTCTAGAACTGAGGTTGATTTTTCGGCCAGGGTTTTGCGTCCTTTTTCGATTGTCATCCGGGCTTGGTCGAATGTTTTCTTTGCTGCCATCAGCGAGTCGCTGGATTTTTTACTTTGCTGGGTGGTATCGGTGACTTCCTCCATCATGTCGTCGAGTTCCTCAGTCATGTCGTCGAGTTTGTCGCTCGCTTTGTGAACCTGCAGGTTGACGGCTGCTGCCTGCCATTTTTTGACCAAGTATTTGTTGGTGGTCAGTTTCAAGTTGGCCATTTCAAGGGCTTTTTTAGCTTCGCCAACTTTTTTGGCGGTGGCTTGATAGCTTTTCTCTTTGGCGATGCGTTGTTTTTCCATGGCGGCGGCGGCGGCGGCCGCTTGCTGGGTGGCTTTCTCAGCCGAAGCCATTTTGGGCTTCATGTCGGCGGAGGCTTTACTGCTGGAGGCGATCAAGGCCTGAGCTTTGGTCACTTCGGCTTTGGCGGCGACATCCGCTAGTTGAGCGGCCTTGATTTGCGCCGTCACGGTGCTCACATTTTTGTTAGCAGCGGCTAATTTTCCCTGTGCTTCCTGCAGCGATTTGCTTGCCGCCTGGTGGGCAAGGTTCTGTTTGGCAAAAGCGTCGCTGCTTTGTTTTTGTTTGGCCACTGCAGCCGCGTGCGAGCTTTGCAGCGGTTTGAGTTGGGCATTCACTTCACCCAAACGTTTCTGGGTGGCGGCCAACTGGGTTTTGACTGCATTGACTTGGTTCACAGCATCCTGGCGAACTTTGATCAGAGCTGGTGGGGTTGGCTTGGCCGCGGCTTTCACCTTGGCGTCGGCTTCTTGCACTTTTTTTGTTAGCGCAGCGATTTGACCTTGCTGGTCTTTTTGTGCTTTGGCAATGCTGGCGTAGGCCGCGGTGGCGTCGGCCAGGGATTTGCTCATTTTGGGATCGACCTTGCTTTGATCTACCAGAGTTTTGGCTTTCTGCAGGTTGGCCGCTACAGCGGTGACTTGTTGTTGGCGTTTAGCGCTTTCAGCAGTCCATTTTTTTTGCTCTGCGGTGGCAGCGGCTAGGGTTCCGCTGACTTTTTGAACGGCGGCGGTGCGTTTGGCCGATTCACCTTGTTTGGCGGCGAGGGTTTGCTGTGCTTTTTTGACATTAGCAGCCATCTGAACGGCTTGGGCGGCCATCGCTTTGGCTTGTTTTTCCATCTCTGCTTTGCGTGCGACTGCAGCGGCAACAGCGGCCTTGGCATCGGCATATTGTTTTTGCATGGCGGCAGTTTGAGCGGTGGTGCTTTTTAGGCCTTCCTGAAGTTTAGGCATGGTATCAGCGATTTTTTTGATCGCCAGCTCGCTCTCTTTCAGTTGCCCATCGATACTGGGAGGGTTGGAAATGATGGAGGCGACTTCGGTTCCGTTGGTGGCATCCCAGATTTTGATATTGCCTTTCCAATCACCACTGACGATGCGTTTGCTGTCGTTGGTAAAAACCGAGCTCATCACAATCGCATCGGATGCGGTGATCGCTCTTTCGAGTTTGCCGTCAGCTTTCCAAATTTTGACCGTTTTGTCACGGCCGGCGGTGACCAGGCGTCCGTCGGGTGCGAAGTTCACTGATAGGACTCCGCCGCTGTGGGCGTTCCATTTTTTGACTTGTTTTCCTTCGCTCATTTCCCACAGGATGATGGTGCCGTCTTCACTGGCAGAGGCGAGCACGTTGGCATCCGAGCGCCAGCTGAGGGATGTCACGGCATTGGAGTGACCGTTGAGAGTATAGAACTCGATGGCGGTTTCTGCTTCCCAGACAAATAAGTCGCCGCCACGACCACCGGAGGCGAGCAGTACGCCGTCGGGGCTGTAGGCTAGGGACATCAGCCAGTCGGAATGTTTTTTGATCGAGAAAAGTTGTTCGCCGGTGATGGTATCGAAAATTTTCATGTTACGGCCGGGACCGCCGAGAGCGATGCGCCGGTTGTCGGGACTGATGTCGGCGCCGAGCACGATGTCGAACTCGCGACCGACTTCGATGACGCGGTTACCGTTTTTGATATCCCAAACCACCACGCCACCTTTTTTGCCACCACGACCTCCGCCGCAGAGCAGCAGACTGCCGTTTTGACTGAATGACAATGCTTGCGGGTAACCTTCGGGGTAAGGCAGCACTCCGAGCAGCTCGGCTTTTTCACTCTGGTAGAGCAGCACTTGTTTTTGTCCAGCGATAGCGACGATAGGAGCCCATGGGCTGCGTGCCATGTCAGGAACAGCGTTAGGGCGTTCGGTGACCACGGCGGGTTCGAGGATCAAGTGGTGCGGCATGGGTGGAGGGCCGGAGGGCTTAGCTCCTACGGCACCTACCAGATTCATGTCCAGCTTGGGTTTGGTGCTTTTTTTCGCAACCGAGCCAGAGGTTTCGAGCAGGCCGCCGTCGATCCATTTGCGGATAAGCTCTATTTCCGGATCGGGAGCTTTGGGTTTTTTGGGAGGCATGTAAGGCTCTTCGCTGTGAGCCAACAGGGTGAAAAGTCGGGAGCTGCCGGAATTTTCTGCTTCGGCGATGCTGCCGCCACTGCCTCCAGCCATGGTGGAGCCATAGTTGCTCAAGTCCAAGCCGCCTTTGGCTTCATCCGGATTGTGGCAGTTCATGCACTTGTCTTCAAAGAAAGGAAAGATGTGTTCCTCAAAGGTGATTTTTTCCTCTTTGCCTTTTTTGGCGTCGGCAGCAAAAAGGCTCGGGGTCAGTGAAAGGGTAAGAGCGGCAATCCAAGCGGCTGGGGATGGGGTTGGAATTAGTTTTTTCATAGTGGCAGTAAAGGTGATGCAGTGAGGCTTTTTATGGTTCAACTTTGACTTGGTTTCCGGGTAATTGTTCAAATTTTCAGTGAGCAGATCATTTTGTGCTCGAAAGAGGGTAATTGGGAGGGGCAGCGGCATTAGTCCTGCTTTCAGAGAAGCTAGCACTGATAGAGCTAAGGCCGTTCATTCGCACTGGCTTCGCGTAAATTGTTTTATTCTAGTCGTATATTGAACTTATCGTATGCTTTGCCTAGGTAAAGTAGCATCTTAACTGCAATATACGGGAAATGGTTGTTAGTTGCTTGAAATGTGGGCAAGTCGTTTGATATTCCTATATATTTATAGTGTTATGAATTTAAGTGAAAGAAACTTCCTGTTCCCTGTTACTTTTTGCTCCTTTTTGCAGCGGGCTTTTGTGGCATTGGCTTTGACTGGTTTTTTAACACTTCCGGTTTTGGTGGCACAGGATGGAAAAAAAGCGGATGCGGCTGCGCTGAAGGCGATAGCGGATGCGGCGGTTAAGTCCATGCAGGCAGCGAAAACGGGAAAAGGGGGAGCTGCCGGAGATGGAAATGTTTACCAGAGAATTTGTCAGAATTGTCATGGCGATAAAGGGCAGGGAAATGTGCAACTGAGAACCCCCTCCATTGCCGGCCTGCCTGACTGGTATGTGATGGCACAATTGGGCAAATTCAGAAATCGTCTGCGCGGGGCGCATGAGAAAGACCTGACCGGGGCGCAGATGCACGCGATCGCTTTGAGTTTAAATGACGAGCAGATGAAGGAGGCGGCAGCGGTGATCATGAAAATGCCGCTTCACGCTACGCAGAATACACTCAAGGGGGACGCCTCCAAGGGTTTGTATGTGTATATGGACCAGTGCATGGAGTGTCATCGTTATAATGGCTCCGGGGAGGTGGCGTTTCGCAGCGGTCAGTTGGTGGGTTTGCAGGATTGGTATATGCTGGGGCAGTTGGAAAAATTCCGTTCAGGCATTCGTGGTACCGATCGCAAGGATGAGGACGGCACTCGAATGCGCGAGATCGCCAGCAGGCTGCGGGATAAGGATCTCGCTAATGTATTGGCCTATATTGCGCAGTTGGCTGAGCAATATGTGGGTGAATTGAATGCAGCGGCTGGAAAGGGCGGATCAGACGGTAAAAGTGCGGCGAAATAATGAAGCTGGAGTAATTCGTGAAGTTTTTTGAACGCAGCAGCTAACAATGAGTCAAAAGAAGCAGAAACCTTGAGTATAGAAAGTTTAAGGAATGAAAAAATTTACTGCAACTTGTTAGTTTTAAGATAGTTGTGGCAAACCCCGAAACAAGAGAATCATGAATAACAAAATAAGCAATATAGGCATGCTTTCAGCTGGCTTCACTTCCCGCAGGGACTTTATGCGAGTCGGTATGGCTGGTGGACTGGGTATCACTTTGCCGCATTTGTTGAAAAGCGAAGCCGGTGCAGCCGCTAAATTTTACGAATCCAAAGAAGGAGCAGCCAAATCATTGATTCATATTTTCCTGCCTGGCGGGATGGCGCATCAGGAAGGTTGGGATCCGCATCCCGGCGCTCCCAGTGAGTATCGTGGCCCTTATTCAGCGATCAAAACGAATGTCGACGGCATTCAGTTCGGGCAGTATTTTAAAGAGTTGGCCAAGGTGGCCGACAAAATGACGGTGATTCGTTCGATGACCCACGGTGAGGCGGCTCACGAACGTGGAGTGCATAATATGTTCACCGGTTATCGTCCGAGTCCGGCGACCACTTTTCCAAGTTTTGGATCGGTGGTTTCCCACGAGTTTGGACCACGCAAAAATCTACCGCCTTATGTCTGTGTTCCCAACCAGCCCAATGTCTTTGCGGGAACGGGGTATTTGAGCTCGATGTATGGGGCTTTCAGTCTGGGCAGTGACCCGGCATCCGGTGGTTACAAGGTGCGTGATTTATTGCCGCCAAAAGGCATTGATGAAGAGCGTTTCAATCGTCGGCGCAGTCTTTTGGAAATGGTCGATGGACACTTCCGTCAGAAAGAAAAAGCGGATGAAATCGATGCGATGGATTCATTTTATACCAAGGCCTACAGCCTGATTTCTTCGAAAGAGGCGCGTGAAGCTTTTGACATCAATAAAGAGGATAAAAAACTGCGTGACGAGTATGGCAGAAACACGGCTGGCGCGAGAATGTTGCTGGCGCGCCGTTTGGTCGAGTCCGGTGTGCGGTTGGTGAACATGACTTACGGCAGTTGGGACAACCACGACAATATCAAGACCAATTTTGCACGCCAGGCTCCTGATTTTGATCGTGCTTTGGCTCGTCTGTTGACTGATCTGGATGATCGCGGTTTGCTTGATGAAACACTGGTGATGGTTTCTTCCGAGTTTGGACGGACTCCGAAAATTAATAAAACCAATGGTCGGGATCAC
>JAJRVS010000349.1 GCA_024277195.1 Verrucomicrobiota bacterium
GATGATGTTATCCAACTGAATCGCTGGGAAGACGATGCTGTATTGACGTTTTTGCCGGTTGGTGTGCATGTTCCTGAGCGCCCCATCCTTCACGATGAAACAGCTTGGATGGCAGCGCTATTCCTGCAGTGGCGCGCCAACTCGGAAAGTTTGAGGCAGCAAAGTTCGTTTGCTAAGGAATTTGCGGATGTGCTTGATCAGGTTGAAAAGGACGTTGGAAAGTCCGGCTTGCTTGCGTCACAACCTTCGCCGCGCTTAGTTTGGCTGGATGGTCGGCCTCAGTTGCAGATTCCTGCAGGTGCCGGGCGATTGACGGTAAATATAGGAGAGCAGATACTCAGGCTGCGACGTGGTCAGACTTGGCCTCTCCCCCAGCCATTACCTTCCGAATTGACTTGGGTTGTCGATGGCGAAAGTCGCAATCTGCCCCTCTACAATTCTTCATTTGTTATTTTTGAAGCAGAAGATGGGCGGCAGTTGGTGCCTCGAAAAAGTGCTCTAGAATGGATTGTTCAGACAAGCGTTGCCATGGTGACATCTTCAAACCGGTTTTCCGTCGAAGGTATCCAAGCAGAGCCTTTTGGCCCCAACCTCTACGCGGCACAGGTGAATCTGCGACAAAAACCGCTTGAGCTTTCGTCTGGGTCTCTGAAGGTAAAACTACGTGGCTCAAAGCGGACGAGAATTAGCATTGAGGGTATTCCGATTGCCAAGCAATCAGGCAGAGGAGGAAGCCTTTGGTCGAGTGAAGCTCATATTGTCGTAGAAGCTGCGCTTTATTCCGACCGGAACGTCACAATCAAAGCTGAGTGCGGTGGCGCATCAGCATTCGTGCATTGCGAGCTTGATGCCGATGATATTGGCTGTTTGCCTATCAAGCAAATTCTGTCAAGTCTGGAAATTGATATTACTAACAATCCGGTACGGCTATTGCTGACAATGATGCGGAGTGCTGAGGGTAAATCTATTGAAACGCGTATCAAACGAGAGATTTTTGTTTGGCCATCGTATACTGGCTTGGACGGTGTCAGGCTCACGTGCAATGCCCCCACAACGAATTTTGTTTCCGAAGCATCCAAACATGTTTTGCGCGATGACTCCGGGAACCTGTGTTTGGATCGTAAAGGTGGGTATGAAAAAGCGATTGCAGCCTTCGAAATTGATGCCGAAACTCGCCAGTTTTTGATAGATTGGCCCGAGACGTCAATAGTATGGGAGAAAACAAACGGTACGAGGCACACACTGGCATTGGGAAGCGTACTAACCTTGGGCGGCGATGACTGGAATGGCTCTCTCGTCGTGCGACCGCCAGATCGCCGAGCGGCACTGATGATTGCGGGGCGTCATTTAGAACGACCTTTCGTCAACACAGGGAGTTGGGCCATTCCCCTTAGGCAGCTTGATAAGCAGCCCTACAACCACATTTTTTTGCTCAACGGAACATCCCGCACATTATTAGCGCGTATCGAGACTGTCGCCGCGCCACGCGAGTTGGTTGTGAACCATCGCGCTGATGGCGTCTCGGCACGTATATCTGTTCCTTTCCCCATTGGTGGGGCACTGATTTCGGTGGAAGATGAATGCGGTGAAGTTGTCGAAAGTGAATTAACTTTTGATCATTTCCCGGCAGACATCCCTGCTGACAATCACATTGGCGTTAAAAAATCGGCAGATGATGCCATCACGATTACTCTTAGCAACAGCCAAACTTCCGAGTATCTCAGCTTATGTGACATCAGCTTGCGCGAAATGGGCAACCGCAATTGGATCCGACTATCGACGCGCAGAGGCGATCGTATCTCACTCGCCATTCCGGCATCTGATTCGTCGAATGTAACCGTTGACAGGATGGAACGCGTTGATCGCTGGGTTAGCCAGTGTTTTGCGGTTGAATGTTGGGATGGCGGTTTTGGAAAAATATTGATCAATCGCTGGGCTGATATTGTGCGCGCTCTGGACAACCAACCCGGTGGGCGGGCCGCAATTCTGAGGCTTGCGCACTCTGATGAAGATGACCCGAACTGGCTGCCGATGAAGCATGTGATTGAGGTTATCCCCAACCTTCACTCGGCCGACGCAATTGACTTTGTGGCGCTTGGAACGGCGGATACACAGGCGGGTAAGGCGTTGTCCCTTTTAGGCTCTCTTTCTCAAGGACAACTCCGAGACAACTCTAAAATCGACCCGCGCGCCTTTCTAGGGTTTAAAAATTTTCAAGCGGCAAATGCAACTGGGGAAGAGCTAACTAATTTTTCGACAATTCGGCTGATAACTTTTCTACAAATGCTAGGTCCCCCTCGTGCCTTCTGGGATGGAAAACCCGTGTTGGGCCCCGAGCATCGGCATGCCGCTATGACAGATCTGATCGAACGCTGTGAAGACTATCGGTTGTTTTCAGAAGATGTAGCGGAAGGCCCAATGAGCCTTCGTAGCGCCTGCTTGAACCGACTCATGCATGCTGTAATTAAATCTGGCCCCAAAATCCCTGAAGGGGCTGAGCACAACGACCAAGCATATTTGCTATGGATCGATCAAACGTTAATGGCTTATGCCGCCGCAGCACGTCGTAAAAAAACGACTGATTTTTTCAGTTCGGCGGCACAGGAAACCGGATTTTCACTCGAAGAGACCAAAAGGATTTTCGGTGAGCTCCTTCGGTTAGGGCCCGAATTACTTTCTTTTCACCTGTTATGCCAAGAGCTTGAAAGGTTACGTCCATGAAAGACCAAAATATAGACGAGGGTGACCTTGATCCAGTTGCTTTCAAGAAAATA
>JAJRVS010000012.1 GCA_024277195.1 Verrucomicrobiota bacterium
GCAAAAAACTAACTCTGGAAAATGGACGGTCCGACCGCCATAACTTCAGCAAAACAGGCCACCTTAACCGCCATAGCCTCGGCGAAACAGGCGGTCTCGACCGCCATAGCCTCGGCGAAGGCGGTTCGCATTTTTTCCTTTTCTCCTCGCGCACCGGACAAAAAGCTGTTTCCTTGCTTGTCACCTCAATGCTAATACAATGAAACGCAGACATTTCATCAAAACCCTCACCACAACTGCCGCCGGATCCTCTTTGGTTGGCTGCCAGTCCTTGTCACCCTCCGCATCCATGTCCACGATCACTCAAAAACCCTTTGGCCAGCTCAATGGGCAAACGGTCCAACTCTACACCCTGCAAAACAAAAATGGTATGACCGCCAAAATCACCAACTACGGCGGCACCGTGGTTTCTCTGATGGCAGCGGATCGCAATGGTCATTTCTCGGATGTGGTGCTCGGTTTCGACACCCTCGAAGAATATGTCGATCACAGTCCTTTTTTTGGCTGCATCACTGGTCGCTACGCCAATCGTATCGCCAATGCCAGCTTTTCCCTCGACGGACAAAAATACCAACTTGCGGCTAACAATGGAGCCAACCACCTGCATGGAGGTAAACGGGGATTTGATAAAAAAGTATGGACCGCCTCTACTCGCGGCGGACGCTTGCATCTCAGCTACACCAGCCCCGACGGAGAGGAACACTACCCCGGCACACTGAATACAGAAGTCACCTACACGCTCACCAATGACAACGAACTGCGCATCGACTATCTGGCGACCACCGACAAAACCACCATCGTCAATCTCACCAACCACAGTTATTTCAATCTTGCCGGCCTCGATAACGAAGCGGTTGAAGTGGATGCCGCTACTATTCTCAACTACGAGTTGACCATCTACGCTGATCGTTATACCCCCATCGACGCAGCATCGATTCCTTTGGGAAACCTTGCTACGGTGGCAGGCACGCCCTTTGACTTCCGCCACTCCACTGCCATCGGGGCGCGCATCAACAGCAAAGACCCTCAGCTAAAAAACGGCAAAGGTTACGACCACAACTTTGTGCTGAAAAACCAAAAAGACCATAAACTGATACGGGCGGCCCGGGTTTACGACTCGATGTCTGGCCGAGTGATGGAAGTGGATACCACCGAGCCCGGCATCCAACTCTATACCGGTAATTTCCTCAAAAACATCAAAGGCAAAAATGGAGAAAATTACCCTCGGCGCTCCGCACTTTGCCTCGAAGCCCAAACCTTCCCCGACTCCCCGAACCAGCCGTCTTTCCCTTCACCCGTCCTACGCCCGGGAGAAAAATACCGCCAAACCACCGTTTACCGCTTCAGCGTATCCTGAAGTCAACCTCACTTCGCCCGGTCAGGATCAACCCCTTGCCAAAAACGCGTTTTATCCCGCCCTGACAGCCCTAGTATTTCCTTGGTGCTCATACGCTGCACATGGCCATCAAGAAAAACCACCAATACAAACTTGTTGCGGTAACGCGCCGTCGCCATTCCTAATATGCTACCCTCGGAATCACCACTTAGCATGGAAGCGTCGATCACATTCACAGGAGCATCCATGTAAATCATCGCACTTGTCAAAAATTTGATATTGGATATCGATTTCTCTGTCAACCAAGGATCCCCTGAGCTCGCACTCAATTCATCATAAATCAGATTTTTGTTCATCGCATAGGTGTGATGATACCAGTTCATGTCTTCCGGACTGGCTTTCATGCTCGCTTTACTTTCAAACTCAGTATCCACCAAATGCCCCCCCTCTGATGCTCGCGAGGGAGGAGGGCTGGTTGGATCAGTTTCTGGATACAAAAGTTTAAAAATCACCCCATCACACCACAAGCCCGTCCCTGTTGTGATCGCATTCTGAGGAAAAGGTTGAGTCTCTCCTCCTGGATATATCGGTGAAGGAATGCGATTACCATGATCCACTGACCAGTTGATAGTAGCGTTGGCTATATCCCGTAAAGCTCCCGCTGCGACCGTCGCCCGTGCTGAGGAAATCACTCCTGTCGCCGCTGGAATCAACATGCTGGCCAATAACACAATGATGGTGATCACGACCAATAACTCAATCAGCGTGAAAGCTCGGATCCGGCGATTACTTCGAGCCTGCTTGCTGCCCAAGACACCACATCCATTCTCATTTCCCTCTAAATTTTTATCTATTGCCCTCATTTTCATCTTTCGTAGCTTCGTTCTCTACCAAACTAGCATTTTTAGAAACTTGAAGTCAAGCGGCGTATGCCCGTAAGGCAAAGTTAATTGCGACCAAACCCGATTTCTGATTAATTACCAGTATAAAACCAACTGCTCACATCCTCATGTCACATCTGCTCTCAAAAAACATGCATCCTCAAAAAAAACCAAACGCCAAGCTGCAAGCCTTGTTATTACTACTTTTTTTGCTACCACTTTGCGCCATTCAAGCCGCGGACACCCGTCCCAACGTCATCATCGTCATCACCGATGACCAGGGTTACGGCGACCTGTCCTGCCACGGCAACCCACGCTTAAAAACCCCCAATCTTGACAAGCTCTTCCAGCAAAGCCTGCGATTCACCGATTACCACGTCAGTCCCACCTGTGCCCCTACCCGCTCAGCCCTGATGTCCGGCCATTTTGCCAACCGCACCGGCGTCTGGCACACCATCAACGGTCGCTCAATCATCCGCTCCAACGAAGTCCTGATGCCCCAGGTATTCAGCGATTCCGGATACCAAACGGCGATGTATGGCAAATGGCATCTCGGGGACAACTACCCCTCGCGACCCGAGGATCGTGGATTCCAGGAAGTCTTCCGCCATGGCGGCGGCGGCATCGGCCAAACCCCTGATCACTGGAACAACGCCTATTTCGATTGCACCTACACCCACAACAGTAAAAAAGAAGCGGCGCCGGGATTCTGCACTGATGTGTATTTTGACCAGGCAATGCAATGGATGAAAAAAAAGAAGGGGGAAAACCAGCCTTTTTTCACCTACATCGCCACTAACGCCCCACACGGTCCCAATCACTCTCCCAGCAGATTTTCCAAACCCTACGCCGACCTCGGCACCAAAACCGCCAACTTTTTTGGCATGATCAGCAACATCGATGACAACATAGGCAAGCTGATACGCTTCCTCGATGACGAGGCACTGAGCGAAAACACCATCTTGATCTTTACCACCGACAACGGCACTGCCGGTGGTCAAAAAATCTGGAATGCCGGCATGCGTGCGCAAAAAGGATCGGAATACGAAGGCGGTCACCGGGTACCATTTTTTATTCGCTGGCCAGCTGGCAAGCTCGGTGGCGGGCAAGACCTGCCCCAGCTCACCGCCCACGTCGATATCCTACCGACTTTCATCGAATTGCTGAACCTGAAAAAACCAGCGGCCGTATCCTTCGATGGCCGCAGCCTCGTGCCCTTATTAACCGGTGATGACAAAAACTGGCCCGACCGTATTCTAGTCACCGACAGCCAGCGTATCCGCGACCCCGAGAAATGGCGCAAATCCTCCGTCATGGCATCTGGTTGGCGCTTGATCAACGGCAAGGAACTTTACGACATCAAAACCGATCCCGGACAGAAAGAAAATCTAGCCTCGACCCATCCTGAAAAAGTAGCGCAATTCCGCCAAGCCTATGAAAAATGGTGGTCCAGCATGGTGGACAGCTTCAAGGATGATGTCGAAATCGTCGTTGGCAATGATCACGAAAACCCCGCCACCCTCACCGCCCACGACTGGTTCCTCTACCAAGAATACTCCCCCTGGAACCACTCCAGCATCCGCGCCAATAAAGGAGCGCAAACCGGATTCTGGAATATCAAAGTGGATCAAGCTGGAAGCTACCGAATCGAACTACGCCGCTGGCCCAAAGAATCCGGCGCAGCCATCGCAGCCGACCTGCCGCCCGGTGCCGATGTGCCTGGTGTGCCCGCTTACCGCACCACCCCCGGCAAAGGTTTCGCCGCAATGACCGCATCTCTCACCGTCGGCGAACAGCAACTACAAAAAAACATCGCTGATGCTGGCAAGGAAAACCACGTCAGCTTCGAACTCGACCTCAAAGCCGGCGATACCCGGCTCTCCGGTTTATTCACCGATGCCAAAGGCAAAAAACTAGGAGCCTACTACGCCTACGTAACTCGATTAAAATAGGAGCCGCAGCTAAACCTCCCTCTTATATTATTCGTGTTGATTAGTGTCCATTAGTGGTTCTCTACATCCCCGCATTCAACTCAGCTCCAAAATGCTCCAGAAAATCCTCCTCTTCACCCTGCTCTGTCTCACCCAGCTGCAAGCAGCCCCCCAGCCCAATATTCTCTTCATCTACGCCGACGACCTCGGCTGGCGTGATACCTCCTTCATGGGCTCGGATTTCTACGAAACCCCTCACCTCGATCAACTGGCCGACCAAGGCATGGTCTTCACCGACGCCTACTCAGCTGCCGCCAACTGTGCACCGGCCCGCGCCGCTTTGTTATCCGGCCAATACTCTCCCCGTCACGAGATCTACAACGTCGGCACCCGCCCACGCGGCCAGGCCAAAGATCGCAAACTAAAACACATCCCAGGCGTTGATACGCTGCGCCCCGATATCACCACCTGGGCTCAGCAACTGCAAAAAGCAGGCTACCAAACAGCGAGCATCGGCAAATGGCACCTCAGCAAAGACCCCATCCCTTACGGATTCCACCACAACATTGCCGGAACCCACTCCGGCTCTCCGCCCAAGGGTTATTACCCGCCACACGGCAAAGTGCCCGGACTGAAAAACTCCCCACCTGGAGAATATCTGACCGACCGCCTCAATACCGAAGCGATCCAGTTCATCAAAAAAAACCGTGATCAACCGTGGATGGTCTACCTCACCCACTTTGCTGTCCACACCCCCTTGCAACCCAAAAAAGAACTGCTCAAAAAATACCAGCAAAAGAAAAAAGGGAAGCTTCATCAAAACGCCATCATGGCCACTATGATCCAAGCCGTCGACGACGGTGTAGGCCGATTAATCCAAACCCTCAAAGATTTGAAAATCGAAGAGCAAACCGTTGTCATTTTCTACTCCGATAATGGTGGTTATGGCCCCGCAACCGACATGGCCCCGCTCAAAGGTTACAAAGGCACCTATTACGAAGGAGGCATCCGTGTTCCCTTGCTGATCAAATGGCCAGGCGTGGTGAAAGCTGGATCGCGCAGCTCCATCCCCGTCACCGGAGTCGACATCTACCCCACTTTGTGCGAAATCGCCGCAGCTCAGCTACCCGAACAACAAATCCTCGACGGGCTCAGCCTAGTCCCCCTGCTGCAAGGCAAGCCACACGAAACATTGCAAAACCGCCCTCTGTTCTGGCACTTCCCTGCCTACCTGCAAAGCTACGGTGGAGCAAACAACAACCTCGAACAACGCGATCCCCTGTTTCGCTCCCGCCCCTGTTCCATCGTCCGCCTCGGCAACTGGAAGTTACACGAATACTTCGAAGACGGCGGCCTCGAACTCTACAATCTCAAAGACGACATTGGCGAAAGCAACAACCTCGCCCAAAAGAAACCCGTCAAAAGCAAACAACTGCATCAACTGCTAAAAGACTGGCGTAAAAAAATCAAGGCCCCCGTGCCGACAAAGAAAGCCGCAGAGAACCCTCCCTCTCAATAACTCGATCTTCCCATCCGCGTTTATCGGCGTTATCCGCGGTCACCTTCCCTCCTCCCTCAAGGCACCAATTTCACACACACCACCTGACCATTGCCATTGCGGCAATAAACTTTCCCATTGGCCAGAATCGGCGCGGTCCAGCACTTGCCTGCAATCACTTTCTTTTTCACCCGGCTTTTAAAACCCTCCGGCGAAGCCTTGCCGATCATCAGTTCTCCGCCTTCGCTCAATACCAGCAAATCCCCTTCTTAAGTTGCCGTCACCGCGCCCTGGCCCACACTGGCATCCGTCCACTTACTCTCGCCACTGGCAAAGTCCATGCACTTCAATCCAGTGCCATCCTTGCCCTCATTACCACTCACCCCATACAAAAAGCCCTCGATCAATACACAAGCATTCATCTGGCTTTTCATTTCACGGTTCTTCCACAAGGTTTTCGGCTGTCCTTGTCCCTCCCAATTCAGCAAGGTTGATCCTTTATCATAACCGGAAGAGATAAACAACTTATCCCCCTGCACCACCGGATCCGCCGCATTCACCCCGTAACGGGTCAACCATTTCACCCGCCACCACTCCTGGCCGTTTTTTGCTTCCACGCAGACATAACCCTTTTTGTTGGAAAAAATAACCACATCCGTTCCACCCCGCTGCACCAGGTAAGGCGTCGAATAAGAAGCTTCCCCGTTTTTGGATTTCCACACCTGCGAGCCATCCTCTTTGCGCAAAGCCAGTCCCGCGTCCCCCGCATTCAAAAGCAACAAAGCGCCGTGTACCCTCGGACTGCCGGTAAAACCCCAGGCCGGCATATCATAACCAAAATCCTTCATTAGGTTTTTTTGCCACTTCACCTTGCCGGTAGCCGCCTCAAAACAAAACAACTCGCCCGCCCGCGCCAGCGAATAAACCACCTCGCCATCCACCGATGGCGTACCAGTCGACCCACCAGGGAAATACAAGTCTCCCAAAGGCTGTGAATAGGAGTGTTTCCACAACACCTTGCCGGAATCCGCGTCCAAACACCAAACCGTATCCGTCTCCTTGCCATCGTGCCCCATCGTGAACACCCGCCCGTCAGCCACCGCAAAACCTGAAAAACCCAAACCCATTTCAGCTTTCCACGCCACCTGCAAATCCGTAATGCCTTGCAGCGATTCCTTTGAGATCCCATTGGCATCCGGACCGCGCCACTGCTTCCAATCACCGGCGTTCAAACCACTTGCACCCAGCACTGCTGCCGCTAAAATAATAAAACCCATTTTCATTCTGCCAATCTGGCTCATCTTTCCACAATTTCCACGACCAAACTTCTCCCTAGCCTCATTTTTCATCCAAAAATCGCCAAGATGTCACTGCTCATTCTCTTTTTTCTCTTATCCATCAGCTTCTCCTTCCTCTGTTCCATCTGGGAGGCCGTATTACTGAGCATCTCGCCTTCCCACATCAAGAGCCTGGAAAGCAGCAATCCCAAACTTGGTGAAAAAATCTACCAGCTGAAAGAGGAAATTGACCGCCCGCTCTCTGCCATCCTCAGTCTCAATACCATCGCCCACACCGTCGGTGCTATCGGGGTCGGTGCCCAGGCCGGCAAAGTTTTTGGCACCCATGCCCTGTCACTCGGTCCGGTCACGCTCAACGCCGAGGCCATCATCGCCGCCATCATGACCCTCGCCATTCTGATTTTATCCGAGATCATCCCCAAAACCATCGGTGCCAACTACTGGAAAAAACTCACCCCTTTCACTATCCGCTCGGTCAGTCTACTGATGACCTTGCTTGCCCCCTTTGTCTGGCTGAGCCAATGGGTCACCAAACACCTCAAAAGCGACAAAACCCAAAGTGTGCTGAGCCGTTCGGATCTCGCCGCCTATGCCGAAATCGGTGAAGAAAGCGGAGCCATCAATTCCGGCGAATCACGCATCATCGCCAATCTGCTCAAAATGAAAACCCTGCGAGCCAAGGATATCATGACTCCGCGCACTGTCGTTTTTATGATGGATCAAAATGCCACCGTTGAGGAATACCACAAAACCCAGCAGAGCTCCCCTTTCTCCCGCATACCCGTTTATAATGAAACCCGCGATCACGTCACCGGCATCGCACTCAAGGATGACATCCTGCAAGCCCTCGCCGATGACAAGGATGATACTCTGCTCAAGGATTTAAAAAGGGACACCATGACCGTTAGCGATCAAACCCTGCTTCCCAACCTGTTCGAAAAACTGCTGGAGAAGAAAATCCACCTCAGCCTAGTCACCGACGAATTTGGTAGCCTGCTGGGACTGGTCACCCTTGAAGATGTCCTGGAAACCCTGCTCGGTATCGAGATCGTCGACGAAACCGATCAAGCCCCCGACCTGCAAGCCCTCGCCCGTAAAAAGTGGCAGCAAAGAGCTAAGGGGCTAGGATTATTACCCGAAGAAGGCGAAAGTGACGAAGAAAAATAGCCTGCCCTTCACATCCGCAGTCAACTTTCCTCCTCACCATCCCCGCTCCACTCTTTCAACCAAACCCGGGTCGCGCCCCAACTGCCGCTGCTTGCATCCCCCAATTTGAATCCCTCCACCTCGGGCAAGCGCTCCAACAACCGATGCACCCCTTCGCGCAAGGCTCCGCTGCCCTTGCCATGGATCACCCTCACCTCCCGCCAGCCCCGCATCCGGCACTCCCTAAAGTATTCCGGCAACAACGACCCGATCTCCTTGGGCCGAAAAGCATGTAAGTCCAACTCATGCCTTATCGGAACTTCAACCGGCTCCTCATCATCAGTGCTCATTTGTCCATCCCTCCATCCAAACAACTAAGCGCTTGCTGCCATATTTCCAACTCCCCCGCAATGCCTTCCCGCTCCAGCATTCCCACAATTCCCTCCCGAGTCGGCTCCACCACCCCCTCCTCGATCAATTGCTTTTCATCCGCCGGATAATCAGGAAACACCCGGCAAGCCATACCCCAACAAGCCCACGCCCGCGCCGTCCGCACAGCCTTACGCGGCTCCACCATGCGAGTAGCCATATGCTGAAAATGGCGACGCGGATTACCAATAAACTGATCATCTTTACGATTTTTCATCACCCAAGCCACCGCAGCATAAGGCAAAGGCCACTGTTCAAGCACCTCTTCCCCTCCCTGCAAATCCGCGCCCAAAGCCCGATTAAACATCAACAAAGCCTGCGCCGGCAAACCTTGCCGCCACAAAGACTGCCCACATTGCAAAGCCTGCAGATAAAAGCGCTCGCCATACGCATCATCCTTCACCTCACGCATCACCGCCGCAGACAAAGGCTCATCCACGATCGGCAAATAAGGGCAACTCTCCAAATGCGTCAGATGAAAAACAGGTCGCCGTTTTTTTGCCACCCTATCACTTGAATCCCCCCCGCACTTAACACTATATTTTTCACTGTCCATTGTCCCTGCCATTGGTATAATTACATAAGCTCCACCCTTATCACCTTGTTCGAAAATGACCACTGCTGCAACTGATACCCCCGACGATCTTTTTCAAGACGCATTAAAAAACCTCGACGAGGCATTCGCCTATGCCGAGATCCACCCTGAAGCCCTCGAACGACTGCGCCACCCGCGCACCTCGATCGAAGTCTCCATCCCGGTGCGCATGGATTCCGGCGAGATCCGGGTTTTCACCGGCTACCGGGTTCGCCATGACGATACCCGCGGCCCAGGCAAGGGCGGCATCCGATTCCACCCAAAAGTCGACATCGCTGAAGTCAAAGCGCTCGCTTTTTGGATGACCTGCAAATGCGCAGTGATGAGCCTGCCCTTCGGTGGTGCCAAAGGCGGCATCGAAGTGGATCCCAAGGAACTGTCCAAACTTGAACTCGAACGCCTCTCCCGCCGCTTTATCCAACGCATCGCCGACTTCATCGGCCCCGATGTCGATGTCCCCGCTCCCGACGTTTACACCAATCCGATGATCATGGGATGGATGATGGACGAGTATTCAAAAATCACCCGTCACCACACTCCGGCAGTCATCACCGGTAAACCCATCCCGCTCGGCGGCAGCCTGGGACGCAACGAAGCCACCGGCCGCGGCGCTTATTTTTGCATCAAGGAACACGAATTGCACCGTGGTTGGGATCCCAAAACCACCACCGTCGCCATCCAGGGTTTTGGCAACGCCGGTCAAGCCGTGGCTCAATTACTCCATGCCGATGGTTATCAAATCGTCGCGGTCAGTGATTCAAAAGGAGGCATCCACCGCAAAGAAGGTTTCCACATCCCCAGTCTGATCCAGGCAAAAAATGACAGCCACCGACTACAGGCCGTTTACTGTCAGAATGGTTTGTGCACCCTGATGGAAGCACAAAGCATCAGCAATCAAGAACTGCTCGAGCTCGATGTCGACATCCTCATCCCCGCTGCACTTGAAAACGTGATCACCTCTGCCAACGCCGACAAAATCAAAGCCAGAACTCTAGTCGAAGTCGCCAATGGTCCAGTCAGCACCGATGCTTCTCCCATCCTTAGAGAAAATGACGTTTATGTCATACCCGACATCCTCGCCAATGCTGGCGGAGTCACTGTCAGTTATTTTGAGTGGGTGCAAAACAAAGCCGGTTTTTACTGGACAGAGGAAGAAGTCAACCAGCGCCTGTTAGAAAAAATGCGCACCGAATTTCACAACGTTTACGATCTCAGCCAGATCCACGATATCGACATGCGCACCGCTGCCTACGTGCTCGCCCTGAAACGCATCGGAGCCGCCCTCACCGCCCAAGGCACCAAAGATTATTTTGAGGCCCAGCAGCCCTGATCACCAGAAATCCACCAAAGTGCAAATGCACTTCGCATGTCCGGCCGGACATCTGAAGTGCATCCCCTTGTGTCGGAAATTTTAAGCTCAAGCGCCCCTAGATCCGCCCTTCCTCGATGTCATAAACATCAAACCAACGGTAAACCATTTTTCCAGCTGGAATGAATTGTGGGATATAAGTCTCTAGAAACTCTTATAAATCAATCCACCAATTCCTTCACCGCCTGCAGATAATCGGACAGCGTTTCACTGGGCTTGAGCGCTTGGGACTTTTCCAAATGCTCAACGGCCTTTTCATATTCAGCTACATTCACCAATAATTTTCCATGCGCACGATGCGCCGCCGCCGCCGATTCAGGCAAACCTTGCGCTCTCTCCAGTAACATTTCCGCTTGCTCGCGCGCGCCACCATCCTCCTTGAATCGTGCCAACAGAATCAAAGCCTGGCCATCCATAGGCTCTTTGATCAACCAGTCACTGATCAGTTTTTCACCCACTTTGATATCTCCGGTTCTCAATTCGATCAATGCTTGTTGGCGGAAAAAACGCGAGCGCACTTTATTGTCCGTTTGCGCTGCAGCAAGCTGCTTTCGAAAAAAATCATGTTTTGCCAAGTGCTTGGAAAATATGGAAGCATCTTCCCACTGACCGACATTGCTCATCAATTCCACAACCTCGACCATCCGGCTCAAGGTCGCCGGTTCAGGCTGATTCAAAGCCAACAGATAACGTTGCAGAGCTAATTCCGGCAGGCCATTCTGAAGATAAAGGTGCCCCAAAGACAAAGTGGCCTCAGCGGAAAGCCCACCCGCACGGTGGGCCAGTTCCAGATTCACCATCGCGTCCTGCGGCTGCTGCAAAACAATCAAACTATCAGCCTGCCTCAACCAAAGAACCAAGTCATCGGGCTGATCATCGATGAGCTGTTGGAAAATCGACGATGCCTGTCGCGGACGTTTCAAGGCCTGCAATGCCTGGGCTTCTCCCATTTTCCACTGCCGCTGCGCCGGTTGAGTCAAAGCCG
Organism: Verrucomicrobiota bacterium; assembly: GCA_024277195.1. GTDB lineage: Bacteria > Verrucomicrobiota > Verrucomicrobiia > Verrucomicrobiales > DEV007 > JAADHD01. Next base: position 11,469 of record JAJRVS010000012.1, read on the forward strand.
CTAGGCGGTAAGCATCGAGTGCTGCCTGATGGTGATTCTGCACCGCATGACAGTAACCCAGCAAACCCAGCGTGAGAGACTCCCGCGAACCCAACTCCATCGCACGAGCGAGATGCTCAACCGCATCTTGGTATTTTTCCTGCTGCACCAAAACAATCGCCAGGTTGCGGTGGGCATCACGGAAATTGGGAAACTTTTTCAACGCTTTTTCAAAATGAATCACTGCCGAATCCAAATCAGCCGCTTCGAACTCAAAGGTCGCTAATGAAAACAACAAAGCCGGGCTCTCCGCAAGCAAGCTGCATTCAGCAATAAGCTTGATCGCTCCCTTACGATCCTTGTCCGCCATTTTTTTAGCCGCTTCATCGAGATAGAATTCCTCGTCAACAGTGATTCGCGGCTCAATCCGCGAATCGATACCAAAACTCCCCGTCACCGTCTGGCGAAACAAATCGCTCTGCCAAAGCGAGTCGATCGGCAAGGGGAGCGCAGGCGAAACCGGCTCGGCATGAACCCAAGAGGTCAAAAATAACAAAATTGCAGTGAATCGAATCATGGACGTAAAATGAGTGGCCATTTAAAAAGCGCAGTGACGGCTCGACCGTCTTTCCGTGGTGGAGTGAAACGCGAACCCGTCGCAAACAGCCTCGCCATTTCAGTGAATTCCGGGTGGCTGCTTTTAACCACTTTCCGAATAGTCACCTTGCCACTGGGTCGGATGAGCACCTCCAGAGTGACCCGCCCTTCCTTGACCCCCCGGGCTTGCTGGCTCTTGGGGAAAGGCACCGTGGGGCGGCTGACCAGTCGCGGTTGATTGTCGAGACTCTTTGACGAAAACGTCATAAACTCACGCGCCTGCTCCACTTGCGGGGCAAAGTCAGTCACATCGAGCTGCAATTTCAATTCAGGATTTTGCGCGGCTTGAATCGCTGGAGCCACGGGATCAAAGCGGATATCCAACTTGGGCAGATCCGGACTCTGGACCGGCGGCGGCGCCTGCTCGGCTTTCGGCGGCGGTGGTGCTGGCAAACTAACAGGCGAAGTCGTCTCAAGTGAACGAATGGTCAGCGTTGGCACCTGAGACGCACGACTGAGGCGTGCCGCCGCCAGGAAAACCAGCAGACCAAAAGTCAGGACGACCGCCAAAGCCACCCGTGCAATCAAACTGAAAGATATGGATCGGGACTCAGTCATTTGTCATTAGTGGTAGAAACAAAAACCCGTTTGGCTCCGGCCAGCTTAGCCTCATCCAGCACCTGCACGGTGGCCTCCGTAGGTGTGCTGCGATCCGCTTGGATAATGACCGGCATCTCCTCCTGTCGAATCAAACGACTGACCGTCGATCGCACCCCCGCCACTCCGATCTCACGTCCGCCATAAAAAACCTGCCCCGCCGGAGTGATACCAATAAGAATGCTATTTTTTTCCAGATCCTGCTGACTAGCCGCACGCGGTTTGTTGATCTCCACCCCACTCTCTTCGACAAAAACCGTGGTGATGACGAAAAAAATCAGCAAAATGAATACCACGTCAATAAGCGACGAGATATTGATCTCGCTGCTCTCTTCACTGCTTGGTTCGCCAAAGCGCTGGAATCGTCGGGACATGGATGATAAGGAGATAGAATTTAGAACAAAGGAGTTAGCAGGTGGAAATCAGAATTCTGGATTCTGTAACAATTGTGATTCGAGTTGGCGGAATTTTGTAGTGAGATCGCAGTGACGGCTGCGCAGCCAGGCGCAGACAATGTAAGTTGGCACGCCAATAATAAGGCCGGTCTGCGTCGTGATCAGTGCTTCCGAAATACCACCGGAAATAATATCAATAGGTGCTGTGGCCGAAGCCGTCGACATGCCAAAAAAAGTGGTAAACATTCCCGAAACCGTTCCCAACAAACCCAACAAAGGCGCCGCACCAATCATAATAAAAGCAAACGGAAAACGACGCTCTGATTTGGCAAAAAGCCGTTGCGCCACCTCCTGCAGTCGCCGGGGCAGATCCCCCGTTTTGTTTAACTGACTGCGTAAACGCTCACGAATTTCATTATTCCCACTGCCCCCCTTCAACAAAGTCAACCATTCATCCGATGCCAACAACGGAGCATCCGGCAAACGCATCGAATGCCACAGCGACAGCAAAGAAAAAGCAATGCCGCAAGCCAGCGAAAGCAGCGCCACAAACACCCATCCCCCCGCCCCCGCAAGCAGCCGAACCTCCTCAATAATCTGTAAAAAATATTCCATCCCAAATCCTCCTATCCTATCCGTGTCATCCGTGAAATCCGTGGTTAAATTCTTATTCCCTATCTTCTATTTCTTATCCGCGCCCATCCGCGGTTCAATTCCCTACCTCTTATTCGTGCCTACCAGTGTCCATTCGTAGTTCAATTCTTATCCTCGCCCTCCGGAATCCCATTCAAAAAAGCCAAGCTCGTCATTTCCATCGCCGATTTAATCCCCTGCACCTTGCGCGACAGCAGCGCGTGCAATATCAAAGCCGGAATCGCCACGATCAATCCAAACTCCGTCGTCACCAAAGCCTCCGAAATTCCCGATGCCAGCGACTTCGCATCCCCGGTGCCAAATATATTGATCAAACGAAAAGTCTCAATCATCCCCGTCACCGTTCCCAACAGTCCCAGCAAAGGTGCCGTCGCCGAGGCAATCGCCACCAGCGGCAATCCTTTATTCAATGGCGGCACCGCTGCTAAAAACTTTTCATACAACGATTCTTCAAGATCATCACGACTGGTATTCGGTGCCTTGCTCAATATCTCAACCCCACGCTGCAAAATTTCCCTAGCCGGGTGGTGAATCCCATCGACCGTCGAACGAGCTGTCTCAAAATCTCCTTTCCCAACCGCATCGATCACCGCTTGCACCACCGCCGGGCGCAGATCACGAATCTTCAACAGTTGAATCCATTTTCTAATCGCCGCAAACAGCGCGATGGCGGCGAGTATCAAAATTGGAAAAATCCAAAAACCCCCTTGCTGAATATGTCCAATAATCGACGTGCCCGAACTGGTCAAAGCCACCGCTGTTCCAAGCGTGGGATCAAAACTCGGCTTCGCCTTTTGCCCACTCAACAAAAGCCCGATATTTTCGCCGTCTTCCGTGCCCGGCACCAAGCGCTGATTCAGGTTATTGTCCGCCGAAATCAAACCCGAGGCTTTGCCATCCTGTGAAAGAAACCAAGTGAGCGGCCCTGCCTCAGCAAAACGCCCTTGCACCATCACCCCCTCTGCATTGAGCGCCTGCCCAGCAATCACACCAACCTGCCCCGCACCTTTTATTTGTCCAACAGCCTGCTCGACCAAAGCCAAGCGGGACTTCAAATCACTTCCCTTCAACAAGTCCCCTTGCGCTTCAATTCGGGCGAGACTCTGACTGCTTTGATAAGTCTTGGCAAAATCGAGCAACAAACCTTCAATATACTGCCGCTCCTCACGCCAGGATTTGAGCTCGCCGTCCGTTTTGGCAAACTCCGTATCCACCGCATCACGGCGGCTTCGCGCAAGATCAGCTTGGCGACGCGCTTCGCGCAAGTCGGCGGCAATGCGATTGGACTCCTTCGCCAACACAGGTTTTTGTTTGGCTATTTTCGACTGAACTTTTGCCAGCTCATCAAGAGCCTCTCGCAAGTCTTTTTCCACCGAAGCCGCCGCTTCAGTGTAACGCGCTGCGGTCGGTATTTTTTCTACCACCGGACTCACTGCCTTCTCCTGCGCTTCAAGCAAAGAGGCGAGCAGCACAAAGGGCAAAATATATAAAATCACTTTCATCATTTACTACGAGCTGATGCGGAAGCATTGAAAAAAGGCAAACGGACAAAAGCCGGGGTGGCCTGACGACTCTGAATGGCAATCGCCTGGCGGATCGATGTCGCCAAAGCAGGCTCTTCCGTCCAAGTCCACCCTTTCAACCCTGGCATGCCATAACCGCTGTATTCTCCGGTTTGATCCACATACCAAGCCTGGGTCAAACCCATGTAGAGCACATCCACTTCCCGATCCTCCCCATCAATGCTGCGGATATCTGTATCAAGGGTGATGGTATTTTGAAAATTCAGATAAGCCTGCATCAGCAACAACACATCCCGCGTGCGGTGCTGCAAAGGCTCCTGGGCATCCGCAGTTTCGAAACGGCCAATCACCTCAGCCATCTTGCTGCGCAAGGGAGCAGGAAAAATTACTAACAAAGGCCGCAGTTCATTTTCCAGCTTTGTTATTTGCGCCTTCAAATCCCTGCGCCACTTTTTAAGCTGCGCTTCCTCTTCACTGAACTGTTTGCGTTTTTTTTCAATCTCCGCAATCCTCACTCCCGCAGTCTTAGTGAATTCCCCCAGATGTTTGATCTCCCGCTGACGCACGCCATTAAGATCCGTAAGCGTCTGCTGTTGCTCTTCCCATCCGGCTTGCTCCCGACTGATCATTTGTTTGGTCAGCACCCATTGTTTTAGCCCCGTCCGCACTTCGCTCGCCTGCGGAAGATCTTTCGTAAGCTTAGACAGGTCAGCTTCCTGCCCGACTAACAAAAGCGGACATAACAACAGCACAAAAAAAGCGGCTGAACTGACAGTTACATTTTGCATACAAAAAACTTATTTAGATAACACCTACTTGCCTGACAAAACGGAGCGAGGCTCCCACAATATTTCCACCCCGACATAAAACATCCTCGGCGCATTCACCCGCGGTCCCTCGGGAACCCGACTGGTAATCATCACTTCCTCAAACACATTCTGCACTCCACCGATGAATTTGACCCGATCATTCATGTGATACTAAGCCGCTAGATCAACAATAATGCCTCCGTCAACTCTGCCTTGCCTGGAGGAATCCACCGGTTGGGACGAATTCAAAGCCGTACCAAAAGTATCGCTCACATAAGTGGCCGCAATGTCCATGCCCCAGGTCTCCGTTTCGAGGCCAATGCCAGCAGCCAGCTTCCACTCAGGAATGTAGGGCATGTTGGCACCAGCGATGCCCGGCCCACCATTGCCATCGCCGTATATATCTTCGCCGCCACCACCAGCCAAAGCATTATCGAGTATCGCATCCGTCCAGGTTCCGCTGAAATACATCGGCAGACGCACCGCTTTATCCTGCCAAGGATCATAACTGACCAAAGCTTCGACCCCCTTGACGGTTCCAGTCCCCGCATTTTGACTCGCTGATTGCCCCAAGCCGGCGGAGGTGCTGATAATATTATCAAAATCAGAGAAAAAACCAACCAGCTCACCATTAAGGTTACCACTGCGATGACGAAAGCCGAGTTCGTAGTTGGTGCTGCGCTCCAGATCCACCCCGTCCTTGAGAATCGCCCGCGGCGACGGCATCGACGCCCCTTCATAGATGCCCGCGAACACTGCATTCTGATCGTTCACATCGTAATTGCCGCCGATACCAAAAACCCACCAGTCCACATTACCATCGCGAATGTCTGTAGGCGTATTGCTCGCATCGCTAAGGTAATCCGTGTTATGCAGTTTGACACTCTCGCGACGAACCCCGGGAGTCAGAGTCAGGTTCCCCATCTCAACTGAATCCTGTAACCACAGCGCCGTCGCCTCGGATTTCTGCAATCGATTGCCACCCGTGCCGGGGCCAAGATTTTTAATCAGCGGCGACGAGCCTCCAAGGATCACATCCGTATCCTCCTGAAAACGCCGAACCTCATCCCTATGCTCACGCACACCAAAATTAAAGTCGTGATCCAGAGCCCCGGTGCTTACCCGCCAATCACCCGAAACCTGAACTCCATAAGCCTCGTATTCACGCGCATTGTGCCGGTAACCCAAAGTCCCCGCCGCACGCCCCTTCAAGGTGGCTAGATCCGCCGGATCTCCCGTCGGCCCCAAAGTCCGATGAATCGCCGAGCCATTGACTTCACGGATTTTAAACCAGTCGCGTTTAAAGCGGTTGTAATAACCCGCAACTTGAATATCAAAATCATCATTCAAGGCAAGGTCATATTTCACATAAGAGCGGTGCTGACGGGTATCCATGTTATCAAGGAAAGTCCCAGCATAACGGCGATATGGATTAGCGGATAGGTCAGCGTCGGTCTGCCCGACATAAGTTTCGTCTGCATCGAGCTTGGTATAACCATATTTGAATTCAAAACGCTGCTCAAGCACGGTATCCGGCTCCCAGAAAAACTTAACCATCGGCTCGAATATTTTATAACCGGTTTGATCAGATTCATCTATACCATACTGCGGAGCTCCCTGAATGGTGCGAAACCCATCCGAACGTTTGTAATACACTTCCGCAAGAAACCCTACCTTCCCGATCGAAGTCTCCAACGTATTACCGTAATGGGAAAAAATCTGGGTTTCGTTGTAACTGCCGTAAGTGGTGCGCAAGTAAAACTGCTCCTGTTCTGGAATCGGAGTGGAAAGATAATTGATCACTCCACCTGTTGTATTGGGACCGTATTTGATCTGGCTCGAACCTTTTAAAATCTCCACTCCCGCCATGCGGCCCACATTCGGCGAATAATATGCACTCGGTGCGGCATAGGGAGCCGGAGCCTGCAAAATGCCGTCCTCCATAATGGTGACCTTCTCACCACGAGTGCCATCCACCCCACGAATGGAAATATTAGGGAACAAACCCGCTCCATCCTCTTCACGCACATACACCCCTGGAACCTTGGCGAACACCCGATTCACATTGGTGTAGTTCTGATCACGAATATCCTGCGCCGTAATAAAAAATCCCGATCCCGGCAAATCAAAAGTATGACTCGCCCCGCCAGTGATCACCTCCGGAGTCAAAGTGTCGTAAATTTCCACCTCAACCGGACGGGTCGCCGTCGCCTGACGAACGGTTTGCCGAGGCTCGGGTTTGCGCGCCGGAGTCGCCGATACCACAGTCGCCTCCAACTCTCCAGCTTCACCTTCTCCCGCATCAGCTTGCGCTTGCTGAACTTGGTCTTCCGCACGAGCACTCAGGCTCAACAACAAGGTAGTCAAGCCGACTACCACCGCCAAGCCATTTAGCTTTAGCCACCCA
>JAJRVS010000350.1 GCA_024277195.1 Verrucomicrobiota bacterium
ACGCCGCCCTCCCATTGCCGCCCTTTGCCCCCGCGCAGTGGCAAAGCACTGGTCGCATAACCGTCCCCCGAAGACACCCCTCCATTATCCGAAGTGAATACCACCACCGTATTTTCCATCAAACCATTTTCCTGCAAAGCTTTAAGCGCATGACCCACGCCCTCGTCCATCGCCTCCATCATGCCCGCATAAACAGGGTTATCCTGCACTTGGCGCACTTCCTGCAGACGATCCAAACGAAATCGAGGTTCCTGCCGATCGGTCAAGCCCATTCGCTCGGCCTTCGCTCGATATTTTTCCCAACGTTTTTTGCTGCATTGAATCGGTGCGTGCACCGAATAAAAACTCAACATGGCAAAAAACGGCTGGTCTTTATTTGCTGTGATAAACTTCGCCGTTTCACGCCCGAGCCTCACCGGCAGTTCCTCCCCCCGCGGCCCATCTGCAAGCGCAGGATTTTTATAAGGCGGAAAGTACCCGCCAGACGGTGATCCGCTAAGATTGCCTGCCACATTAACGTCATAACCCTGATCCTGCGGCCCTTTGCCCTCATGTCCCAAATGCCATTTGCCGGCAAAAAAAGTTTTATACCCATGTTCACGCAATGCCTCAGCGATAGTGACCTCCTCCAGTTCCATCTCCATCTTATAGTGTGCCGGTAGCAGCTTAGTATTGCGCTTCCACTTATCCGGTTGATTGCGACCGGTCGTTCCTCCGATGTAATCAGTGATCCCCACCCTTGCCGGATATTTGCCCGTTTGAATCGCCGCCCGAGAAGGACTGCAAACCTGGCAGGCCGAATAACCATTGGAAAAACGCAGTGCCTTATGAGCTATGCTATCAATATTCGGAGTCTCATAAAAAGCACTGCCCTCACAACTCAAATCCTGACGCCCCAGATCATCCACCAGAATAAACAAAAAATTAGGCTTGGATGACTGAGCTTGAGCCAACGACAACATAAAGAAATAGATTATAAAATGATAAAGTGATTTCATGATTAGACATTTGACTCCTCTAAACCAGCACGGTCAAGCCAATATGCGCCTTCGCCTCCCTCTCTTTTTTTTCGCCAAATAAAAAATGGCGGTTAAAGTGGTTACATGAAACTCTTACTTCGGACTTTAACCCTTTTTGTCACCCTAAGCACACTCAGTGCCGCCGAGCAAAAACACGACGCCTACCACTGGAACTCACTCATAGGCAAAGGAGTCAATCTCGGCAATGCACTCGACGCCCCCAAAGAAGGCGCCTGGGGAGTCACTCTTAAAAAAGAGTATTTCGAACTGATTTCCCAAGCTGGATTCGACTCGATCCGCATCCCAGTGAACTGGGCCAATCACGCTGCAAAAGAATCCCCTTACACCATCGACCCGACCTTTCTCGCCCGGGTGGATTGGGCCGTTGAACAAGCTCTCTCCCGCGATCTGGTTGTCATCCTCAACATCCACCACTACGACGAACTCTACAGCCATCCAAAAAAAAATCGCGCTCGCTTTCTAGCTTTATGGAAACAACTGGCTGAACACTACCAAAACTCACCATCCACCCTGTATTTCGAGATCCTCAACGAACCCCACGGAAAACTCTCCAGCGAGCTATGGAACCAATACCTCAAACAAAGTCTCGCAGTGATTCGAAAATCCAATCCCCACCGTGCGGTGGTGATCGGCCCGGCCCACTGGAACAACATCTCCCACCTCAAAGAGCTTCAACTGCCCAGTGAAGATAAAAACATTATTGTCACCTTTCACTTTTACCTGCCGTTTAAATTCACTCATCAAGGAGCCTCCTGGGTGGGTGAGCAAAGTCAAAACTGGCTGGGCACCGAATGGAACGGCTCGGATGCTGAAAAACAAGAGCTCAGCAGCTATTTTGACCAAGCTGCCCAGTGGGCAAACGCTCAACAACGCCCTCTGTATATGGGAGAATTTGGAGCTTACAGTCGCGCAGATACCGCAGCGAGAGTCCGTTGGATGTCCTTTGTGAAAACTGAAGCTCAAAAAAAGAACTTCTCCTGGGCCTATTGGGAGTTCTGCGCCAGCTTCGGACTTTACGATTTGAAAACCAAAAAATGGCGAAAGGAACTGCTCAATGCTCTGATTGACAAGTAATGGCTGACTAATAGCAAGATACGCGAAGTAGGACGCCATTCTTCTTATAGAGTGCTAACGAAATTATCCTGCATCAAATACTACTTGCCTACTGGAAACTTTTTTTGCAAAATCACTAGTTATTTTGCATCCAAGCCCAGACACCCAACGTAAGCCATAATTGAGCAACAGGAAACCCGGCCCGTCATGGAAAACAACTCATCTCCTTCAAATAAATCGCTAAGCCCCATTTTATTGCTGGTAGCGGCATTCGCGTTCTGCCTCATCCTTGGTGGAATCACTTTGGCAAAAAAATACGCCCCCAAAGCGCTAGCATCCAAAGAACGACATATTGTCAGGAGCGTAGCCTCCTCCCCCTTGAAAGGTAGAACCGCACGGGTTGACCCCGAACTGTTAAAAATCGGTGAAACCACATTCAATACTCTCTGTGTTGCCTGCCATCAACCTGGCGGTATTGGCAAAGTCGGTTTTGCTCCAGGTATCCGCAATCACGACTTTCTAGCCCTCGCCTCCGACGATTACCTTCGTAATACCATTCGTGCCGGCCGACCTGGCACAGCTATGGTTCCTTGGAGCGCCCTCAGCGAAAAAGAACTTGCCGGAGTGATCGCCTATCTGCGCACTGGCAATGAAGGTTATGTTTCCGAGCTTTCTCAGGATCCGGAAAAGAAAATCGCCGGGGCAGCAGGGAAAGGGAAAATCACTTTTGAAACCTATTGCGCCGCCTGCCACGGCCCCAATGCCGAAGGCTATGCCGCCGGAGGATCCGGACCTGGTATCGGACTGGCTGGTTTCCTTTCCGTGGCTTCCGATGACTTCATCATGCAGACCGTCAAACACGGACGCTCTGGCACCGCGATGCTGCCCTTTGTGGGTTCCAAAGGGCTCGCCAATTTATCGGAGAGTAGCGTCGGCGACATCATCGCTTATCTGAGATCCCTGCCCGGCAAACCGGTCGTAGCCGAAGCCAAAAGCACCGCTCCACCGGATCCCAAAGCCGGCAAAATGCACTTCGATGCCAACTGCATGGCCTGTCACCAACCCGGCGGCACCGGCAAAGCTGGTTTTGCTCCCAGTATCCGCAACCGCGATTTCCTCGCCCTGGCCGACGATGACTTTATCCTCAAAACGGTGAAACAAGGCCGTCTGGGCACCGCAATGCTGCCCCGACCCGACCTTTCAGACAAAGTGATGGCAGACATCATCGCCTACCTGCGCTCGGTTCCAGCAAAAACCGTGGTCAATGTCAGTGTCGATCAGAGCAAAAAGTTCAAAGGCGACTCCCAACAAGGGCATAGCAAATACACCTCCTACTGCCTTGCCTGCCACGGAGACAAAGGCACCGGTTACGTCGCCGGAGGGGCGGGCCCCGCGATTGGATTGGCCGGATTCCTCTCGGTCGCATCAGATGACTACATTTACCAAACCGTAAAACTCGGGCGCATCGGCACAGCGATGAAACCCTTCATCGGGAGCAAAGGCCTCGCCAACCTGAATGACCAGGATGTTTACGACATCATTTCCTATTTAAGAAGTTTAAATTAATCACCAGAAACCCAACTAACGATGAAAAGAAGAACACTATTAAAAAGCTCGGCAACTGCTGTTGCCCTATCAACCGGGGTGACCAAAACGGGATGGGCGGTACCTTCGGGTGATGAAATCGAGCTAGAAGGCAAAGAGGCCAAAACCGATTGTTATGCGGCTTGCCCTTATTGCGGAGTAGGTTGCGGAACTATCATTAAAACCAAAAACGGCCGTATCACCAACATCGTTCCGGATAAAGATCACCCTACCAACAAAGGCCTGCAGTGCATCAAAGGCCTTACCTCGGCCGAGGCCATTTACGTCAATCGCCTGACCAAACCGCTAATCCGCAAAGACATGTCGGATCCGCTGCGTGGCCATGTTTCCAAAACCAAAGGTTCCTACGATCCCGAACTGTTCCGCGAAGCCTCTTGGGAGGAAGCCGAGGAATTGATCGCCGAGCAGATCACCGAAATCATCAAGGAATCCGGCGGCAACTCCGTGGGACTCTACGGATCCGGACAACTTTCGCTAGAAGGGCAGTATCTGGAAAATATCTTCATGAAAGGTGTGATCGGCTCCAATACGATCGAGGCCAACGCACGTATGTGTATGACTTCGGCAGTGACCGGTTATTTTAAATCACTGGGCTCGGACACTCCACCCACCTGTTACGACGATGTCGAACTGGCGGACATGATTTGTTTCTGGGGACACAATGCGCGTGGCGCCCATCCGATTCTATACTGGCGTGTCGCCGATACCAAGGCCAAACGCGACATTCCTACTCTAGTGGTCGATCCTCGCCGCACGGGTACCGTGATGGGCTTGGAGGATGTGGATAAAAACAACAGCTTCCACTTCCCCACCATCAATGGTGATATTTCGATTCAAAATGCCATCGCCTGGGCGATTCTGAACAAACACCCCGAAGCGGTGAACTGGGAGTTCTTGAAAGAACACACCTCCGGCTGGGAAAATTACATCAAAGAGGTCAAAGAGGGCTACAAACCCGAGGACGTCGAAGACCGCACCAAGATCCCCGCAGCCGAGATTTACGAAATCGCAAAAATCTGGGCAGAAAAAAGTGTTCAGGGTCGCGAACGCGGCAGCGGTGGCGTGCTCTGTATCTGGGGCATCGGCTACAACCAGCACCTGCATGGCCAGAACAATACCATGAGCCTGGTCAACTTGCTCGCTCTGACCGGAAACATCGGTCGTCCCGGTTGCGGACCTCACTCCCAGACTGGACAACCCAACGCCATGGGAGAACGTCTCACCGGCGGACTCACCGGACGTTTGCCTTTTAATATCGGCATCAAGGATGACAAACACCGCAAATGGTGTGCCGAGCAATGGGGCATCCCGCAAGAGCGCCTCGACGCGGTCGCCAAAATGGAGAACGTCGGCATGGCCGTTGGCATGATGGAACGCGCACTGAAAGGCGAGGTCAAAGCAATGTTCCTGATCTACGCGACTCACATCGACCTTCCCGATGCTTATAATCTGTCGCGACCAGCACTGACCAAAACCTTCACGGTGGCCCAGGAAATCTACAAAGACGCGCCCAACAATCTATACGCCGACGTGATTCTGCCCGCCGCCACTTGGGGCGAATGGGTCAACGGCATTTACATCCAATCGGAACGCCGACTCTACATCAATGAAGGCACCGGCAATCCGGTCAAGGGCTGCCGTCCGGACATGGACATGGTGATCGATAAAGGCAAGTTGATTGCAGAAAAACTCGGCCTCGATGCAGACAAAATCTTCCCTTACCAACGTAAGGAAAACGGTTTTTACGATCCCGAAGAAGTGTTCCGCGATTTCATCAAAGCCTCCAAAGGCAGCGACTGCGATCTCACCGGCATCCTTGAAGTGGAAAAAGAAACCGGCAAGTCTCCTTATGAGCAGATCAAGGAACTGCGTGGCATCCAATGGCCGGCGCCAACCGCAGCCATCGCCAAAGCCGGCGGCACCAAACGCCGCTACATGGGGCAGGAAGCCGCTTGGCCGGACAAACCCTATGCTGAGTTCCGTCACAAGGACGGCAAGATGCACTTCAACATGTGCCATCAGGATTATTCCAACTATCGTGAGATCACCGACGAACTCTCGAAAGTGGGCGTCGAGCCAGGCTTTTACATCACCGATCACATGGATCTACTGGTGAAAGCCCGTGACGCCGGACTGACCCCTGAGCTTCCGCACGCGGAGCACCTCGGCAAAAAAGCAGGCGAAGCACCCAAGGGAACCTACCCTTTCTGGTGGGCCACCGGCGTGGTTTACGAACACTTCCACACCGCAAAAACCATCCGCGCGGGTACCACCAAAAAACTGGTGCCAGAGATGTACGTGGAAATGCATCCCGACGACGCCAAGGAACTGGGAGTCAAAGACGGACAGTGGGTCAAAATCACCACCCGTCGCGGATCGATCGAAGCCCGTGCTTCAGTCGGCCTGGATTCCGCAGTCAAACCAGCGCGTAATACCGTACCCAAAGGTTTCCTCTTCAGTCCGTGGAATCTGTCAGTGGCAGACTCAGCGGATCCGAAGAAAAACAAATGGTTGGCCAATGGCACCACTCACCGGGCCTTTGATCCGGTGTCGGGCCAGGCTGACTTTAAAAAATGCGCAGCGCGAGTAGAACTTCTGTGATGCTCGTCACTGCGACAAGAAAGTCTGAATCTTGTCTGAAAAACCATCACCTGAAAAAAGTAGCGGACTCAGTAGAAAACGCTTCATCGGCTCATTTGTTTTTGGATTAGGGGCAACCCTGCTATTGCCCCTGATCGAAAAACTGCCGATTTCCGCCCAGGTAAAACTGAAACGCTTCCTGCGCCCGCCGGGAGCGCAAAGTGAAGCGCTTTTTTTACAAAACTGCATCGCCTGCGGTCAATGCGCCAACGTCTGTCCCAACCAATGCATCAGCCTTTATGGGCTGGAAGCAGGATTGGAGAACCTAGGCACGCCACGCATCACCGCCCGCGCCCAAGCCTGCATTCTCTGCATGGCCTGCACCCAGGTCTGCCCCACCGATGCGCTTGAAAAACTCGAACCCACCAAGGAAGGCAAACGTGCCGTGCAAATGGGCGTCGCTGTTCTTTCCGAGGATCTTTGTTACTCTTTTGCAGGTCGCACCTGTGGAGTCTGCTACCGCGCCTGCCCCTTGCCCGGAGAAGCGATGACCATCGGTCTATTTGAGCAACCCCACGTGCACGCCGAACACTGTGTCGGCTGTGGCCTGTGCGAACAAGCCTGCGTAAAAATGCCGCAGGCCATCCGTATTATTCCCCGTCTCGAACTTGAAAATGCGGCTAAATCCCAAACAGAAATATCATGATACGTCGAAAATTCACTCGGATGGTATTGCGCACCATCGGCGTAAGCATCGCATCCTTTGCCGGACTCGGCGCTTTTGCCGGTTTGTTAAAAAGAAAAGCCGCGCCCAATCCCGTAATAGGAGAACCCGAAATCATCCGTCCTCCCGGCGCCTTGGAAAAGGAAGCCGACTTTTTATCCCAATGCATCCGCTGTGCTCGCTGCCGCGATGCCTGCCCCACCGGCGCGATCAAACTGGGAGGATTCAGCGATCCTGCACAGCTGGGCACGCCTTACGTTTTGCCCTTTGAATCAGGTTGCAACTTGAGCCTCGCCTGCACCACCACCTGCCCCACCGACGCGCTGCAACTGCTGACCCTCACCAAAGACGTGAACATGGGACTTGCTGTGGTTGATGAACGCACCTGCGTTTCGTTCAATGGCACCGGAGTCTGCGGTGCGTGCCACACCGCCTGCCCCTTCAAAAACTTTGCCATCACCCAAGGCTCGCACAACGCCCCCACCGTTCACCAAGACCACTGTGTCGGCTGCGGTTTGTGCGAAGAAGCTTGCATCGTTGATGGCATCAAAGCTATTCGAGTCTTTTCCGGAAGGGAGTCCCTATGAGCAAATTATTCACCACCCCATCCGGCTTTGCTGGTTCAACTCTAGTGCAAGTTCTACGCCATACGATCCGTTTGGCGATATTGCTAAGCATTATCGGAGTCGGCCTAGTGGCTCACTATCGGGTTTTTGTTACCAAGGAAAAAATCAATGTCATCCAGTCGGAAGACAACCCCAACCTGGCGCGCAAAACCGCCCTGATGATGCACCAGCACCTACAAACTGCCGAAGCTCAACGGGGCGTCGAACAAAAACGCCTGTCCGATATTCGTGGAAACACCTGGTCAGCCGACATCTACGGCTTCAGCGTGACCGACCCTCTCGCCGGGGCAGAATCAGTGACTACCAGTCGCACCATCACCAAATCCCTGCTGATCGGCCTGGCTCTACCCGTGATCGCCACCCTGCTACTGGGACGCTTTTTCTGCTCGTGGATTTGCCCGGCAGGATTCCTCTTCGACATCGCCGACCGCCTGCGTGCCCTGTTGCAAAAAATCGGTGTGCCGGTGCATCACCTTCACCTCTGGCGCGGCAATAAATACGTGCTGCTGGTGACCGGACTGATCATTGGCGCGGTTGTGGGCGTTCCTGTGCTGGGAGCTTTTTATCCACCCGCCGTACTCGGCCGGGAGATCAGCCACCTGACCGCCTCCTTTTTCTCCGTGCTCAGCGACTACCCTGTAGCCAGCGGAATCTCCCTCAGTGGACTGTTCATCCTCGGCATCATCATCGCCGAAACCTTTGTCAGTCGCCGTCTGTGGTGTCGCTACGTCTGCCCCGGCGGCGCCTTGTATTCCCTGATTGGAATGGGACGAGCGGTGCGGGTTCACAACGACTTGAAACAATGCACCCGCTGCACCGAATGTGTGCAAGTCTGCCCAATGGGCCTCAACCCGATGAAAACAAAATCGCCTGGCATCGAATGTGACCAATGCATGCTGTGCCTGAACACCTGCCCGCCCGGATCGCTGAGCTTGCAATTCGGGCTAGCCAAACAAAACAAGGGGAATGACTGAAACTGCAAATCCCGGCAGGCGAAGCGCCCGCCCTACAGACGCACCTCCTCATTGTAGGGCGGCCGCTCCGGTTGCCCACTCAACCCACCCGACCTCAATCCGGTCAACTGCTCCACTATGAAATCAGGACGTCTGCTGCTGGCCATCTCCATCATCTCCCGAATCGGGGTGGTGACGATCCTCTGCGCCCTAGCTTTATTAACCCATTACCACAATCTCAAAACCGCCTATAACCACCCCCGTCTGGTCGAACTCAGCAGCGGCAAAACAGCACGTTTTCTTTACCAAAGCAGCGACGACTTTTTATCCTTGTTCGGTGACCCGCAACAAGTCGCCCGCAAAAGCGGCGGCATGACCTGGTCCATCCGCCTCGCCGGCATTCCTTTCACTGACCCCGTCGCCGCTCTCTCCGTCTTAGCAAAGAACCGCCGTTGGGAACTCGGTTTTGCCTTGGGACTGATCGTGCCCCTGAGCCTGGCTTTCATTTTTGGACGGGTTTTCTGCTCTTACATCTGCCCCGCCTCTCTCCTGTTTTTCTCCATTTCCCGACTGCGAAAATTGCTCTCCCCTATTTTCTTTTTCCCCGACCTCAAAATAAACCGGGGGTTTTCCTGGGGGATCCTCGTCGGCGGCCTGAGTCTGGCCGTTTGGTACAGTCATGGCATTTGGATCCTCATCCTACCCTACTTTGCCATTGGCCAGACCATCTACGCCGGCATCGCCTCCGGCACCTTGTCGATTGCCCTTGGCAGCCTGGTGCTGTTCTGCTCCCTCGACCTGTTTCTCGGCAAACAATTCACCTGCCGCTACGTCTGCCCGACCGGCCGCTTACTGGGTTTCATCGGCAGGAAGTCGCCGATCACCATCCAACGTGACAGCAGCGCCTGCCTCGATTCCTGCCAAAGTTGCATCGACGTCTGTCCAATGAAAGTGCAACCCAAATACGATCAAAGCATCGACTGCTCAATCTGTGGTGAATGCCTGACCGTCTGCCCACCGCAATGCCTCTCCATCGGCTTGCGCAAAAAAAACAAACCTTTTACCACACCGGTTGCTCACTCCAAAAGTTCCGCATGAAAAAACAACTTCCCATCTTCTGGCCCAGCTTCTGCGCTATCTTCTTGTGCCTGCTTCCCCTGACCGCCGCAGCCCACCACTTCAAAGGGCTGCCGCACTACAACTATTTCGAAAACTACCCCGAGATCCCCGAAGACGAATTCCTCGGACAGGTCGGCGACTACGAAGTATCGCTAGTCGTCTATGACTTCCAAGGCATTCAACGGGAGAACGTCGATGACCCCGACATGGTGCGCATGTTCCTAGTCATATTCAACCTGCGCAACAATGACATTTACGGTGGCCCTTTGACCCTCGAAGTGCTCGACAAAGGTAAAGTCATCCACAGCGAACGACACAAATCCTCGGAACTCGAAAACCTCTACTCCATGCATCAGGATCTGCCCGACACTGGCAGCTATGCCCTTCGCTTGACCCTGCACAGCGTCGATGATCTGCAGTGCGTGATCCCGTTTAAATTATCATCGCAAAAAATCCACTGGGGCAAATGGGTCGCCGGTTTCATGCTGGTAGTGATTGTTATCGCCGCCATCGGGGCAAGAAAAGCCAGAGTCTCAATGGATCGCAAAGAAGAAGCTGGCAGAAGGAGAGAGGAGTTAGAAGAGAGCAATTAGGATTTAATATTTTCACCAAAGACCCAGCTTCTATCTACTAAAAAAATGAATCATTCCGAGATGAGCGCAAGCGGTGGCCACATGATGGACGGCATTCCCGTGTGGATGGGCATCGTAGGATTGGTCGCCATCATCATTTCCTCGCACCTGCTGGTGCGCTACCGCAAACCCTCCATCGAACTGATGGACTACCCGAAGTGGCGCTTGTTCAAGTTCAAATGGATCTCCGGTCTGGTGAAAAAATCCTGGTTTCCATTGTTAGTACAATCCCTGTCGATTTTCTTTTTCCTTCTAGTCATCACCGCCGGCCTGATAGGCAATGACAAACACAACATCGGCCCGGTTCTGACTTGGACCTGGTGGTGGGTGCTGCTGATCTTTCTTGCCATGGGATTCGGTAAAGTGTTCTGCATGATCTGTCCTTGGGAGGGCCTCTCTTCAATGATCACGTCTCTCTCATTCACCTCGCGGGTAAAAAAACTGGGCTTTGATCTGCCTTGGCCAAAATGGGCACGCAACATCTTCCCCGCGATTATCTTTTTCATCATCCTCACCTGGTTCGAACTCGGTCGCGACATCACCCGCTCGGCGATGTGGACCTCCATCCTCGGACTGGTCATGGTCAGCATGGCGATCCTCTCCGCCATCATCTTCGAAAAACGTTCCTTCTGCCGTTACGGCTGCCTGGTCGGCCGCATCAGCGGTTTGTATTCACTCTTCGCCCCGGTCGAACTGCGCGCCGCCTCGGCGCAGGTCTGCGGCGATTGTAAAACTAAAGAATGTTACACCGGTACCGACACCACCACCGCCTGCCCCACCTTCCTCTTCCCCTCCAAGCTCAGTGAAAACTCCTATTGCACCCTGTGCACTGAATGTGTGCGCTCCTGTCCCCACGACAATTTGGAAATCAATTTCCGCCCCATCGGCACCGACCTCAAGAACAAAGACAAATTCCAGTGGGACGAATCCATCCTCGCCGTCGTGCTGCTCTCACTAACCAGCTTCCACGGACTCACTATGACTCCGCACTGGGGACACTGGAACGGCGTTCTGCGTGCTGAGACCGGCCTCGGATCCACCGCCGTCTTCACCATCCTGATGAGCCTGATGATCATTCTGCCCATTCTACTTTTCTGGGTCGGAGCCAAAATTGCACGCAAACTTGCCCAGCCCACCGAGGTCAGTGCGGCAGAAATTTTCAAAGCCTTTTCCTACTCGCTGATCCCCATCGCCCTGTTCTATCATCTGGCGCACAATACCATGCATTTTTTCATGGAAGCCCAACACCTCACGCCACTGCTGAGCGATCCTTTTGGTTTTGGCTGGGATCTATTCGGAACCGCAGGAAAAACCTACTTGCCACTGCTATCGCTCAATACCATCTGGTACCTGCAAATCATCTGCGTCATCGTCGGCCACCTCTACGGCGTGGTGATGGCGGATCGTTTCGCTCGGCGTCTATTTGGCGACAGCCCGGCCGCCTTCCGCAGTTTGATCCCGCTTATTTTCACCATGATCCTCTACTCCAGCTTCAGCGTATGGTTGATCATGCAACCGATGGACATGCGCTCGGCGATGTGATTCCTTCTATTTTGTGAGCTCTAACTTTTCCAGACGACAACTCTTCAAATTACGTCTCGGTGACGTCGGCAACCTCGTGCGCCAAGCTCGCCAGAGCCTCGTAGAGGAAAGCGCCGCTAAAGAATCGCCCGCTGCCGAACACCCGGCCGAAAGCATCAGCATCATTCGCCCACCCGGAGCCCTTTCACCCGACAGCGATTTCCTTGCCGCCTGCGAACGCTGCCATGCCTGCGCCGACGCCTGCCCTCACGACGGCGTGATCCAAACCTTTGGCCCCTCCCACGGAGCCCACGAAGGCAGCCCTTTTCTCGACCCTGGGCAAGCCCCTTGCCGCTGGTGCTTCGACACCCCCTGCATCAGCGCCTGTCCCAGCGATGCCCTGCAAATCCCTAAATCAGACAGTCACGAACCAGAGTCCCTTGCCCCAATCGCCACCGCCGTGCTCGATCTCGACACCTGCCTCAATAATCAAGGCACCATCTGTGACACCTGCGCACTGATTTGCCCGCCCCACGTCAAAGCCATCAAAATGATCGGCCGGCAACCCCAACTCGATGCCGACCTCTGCACCGGCTGCGGCATGTGCGCCTATTACTGCGAATCAGAGCCCGGCTCGATCACGATTGTGCCACTCACTTAAAGTTAACCGATATTCTGTTTCCCTCTGCGTTTCAACCATCAGTTGAAAATGGAAAGCGACATACATTATGTTTAAGTTTTTAACATCAACTTAAACTCCTCCCTCCCCTGCTAAAAAACCTTTCCGCCCAAACAGGTATCCTCTCCATCGTTTTTTGAAAAACCTCACCAGATCGAAATTCACCCAATAGCCGAAAGGGAGTCTCATATGAGCTGTTATCATAAATGGTAACCCTCGGCAACAACACGATTGCTCGTTCCAAATTATCCAAATTTCGCAAGTAGCGAGCCACTATTTTTTCTTCTGGAACAGAATGCCCTCCTCGCTTGACACGAGATTTCACCCGCTTCACTGCCATAGCCGAATCATCAATTCCAATAAATATTAATTGAACATCAAAACCAGCTTCAACCGCTCCCGCCAAAAACTCAACCTTCTCTCCCACAGGGTCGGACAACACCGTTTCAGTCACAAAACTCTGTCCACGCTCGACCATCAAACGACGAATAGCCGTCGTTTGTGATGCAGCTTCATATACACCCATGCCTGTTGATGCCCTCAAAACATCCGCGTTCAAAAAAGGAAGCTCTAAAGCAGACAAGTAAACACGGTGAAAAGTGCTCTTCCCTGCACCGTTGGGCCCAGCCAACATGATCAGAACCGGATCCACTACGTTTGAGAAACAATGTTAGCACTCGTTCTCTGGATTTCCGCCTGCGCTTTTTTGATACCGCTACTGCTTCCTACCACCGATAGGGCTTCATCAATTTTTTTACGGTCAATGGCAGCGAGCATCTTCTTTTCAGCAGGATAAGATAAAGCCACCTCCATCACCCGCCCTATTGCCGCCCAATGTTCAATTTGTTGAGGAGGCGAGCGATGAAACAACGCCGCCTGCTGCTTTGCCACCTCGGCGAGTTCATCACTGATGCGTATGGACTGACTCATACTTTCACGCTGTGGCAATTTACCACAATTGTCAATCAATATCACTATTCGACACCGCTCTCGCCGGGTGGGGACACCCGCGCTACGTCGCTATATTCACTTCACCACCTTCATCACCCCGCGCATGATTCTCCAATGACCGGGGAAAGTGCAGATATATGGATACTCGCCTGGTTTGTCGGGGGCAAAAAAGTTCAGGGTGTAAGAACGTGCAATGCCCAGAGTGATCTGCGGTGTGAAATGCAACACATCGGGATCGTCGGGCACGTAATTTTTATCCAAGCCGTCCGGTTGCCCCGCCATCATATCCGCTTTAGTTCCAATTTTGTCCAAAGCCCCCTCGTTCACAATCACCATATTATGGTAAAGGTTATCCGGATTGCGGAACAATAACTTCACCGCACTGCCGGCTTTCACCGAGAACTCGGTAGGCACAAATTTCAAATCCGGAGTTGCCGATACGGTCACGCTCGAAAGCACACGATTGCTGTATTCCGGCGGCCATACACTGCTCGGGATGCGCCGCATCGCCTCGAGAGCGGAAAAAGCCAGAGCGATGTTTTTCTCAGCGTATTTATCCGATGTCGCCACCAACAACTTAAGACTCTGCTGGTCCTGTGACGGAAAACTGGCGATGGCAGGCATCATCGTTTTCACCAGACCTGCCGAGGACTTTTCCCCAGTGAGCAATTTGCTGAATCTTGGATACAAAGTATCCGGCGACTTGCCACGTCCCGCACGGGTCACCGCCAGAGCCAACAGAGTATCGCTTTTTAACAAACGTCCTTCGCCACTTACTGCACCAGCACGCAATAACACCGCCTGCGCACCAGTACGCACACTGGTGGCCTTACCCGCAGCCATCAGTGAAGCAATCGCATCCGCATGCTTCTTGCTGTCCTCGATCGGCCAGGCCAATAACATCGCCTCCAAAGCCGGCAAAGCCTTATCCGGTGTTTCGGCCGTGCTTTTTTCTAATCTTGCCAACAAATACTGCAACTCGTCTTTTTGCCCCGCTTGCCCCGCCAAGTAATCCAAAGCGCGACGATGCTGATCCGCTGTCAATTTAGGCCGACTAAGAATCTGATCCGCGACCGCGGGGCTCAATTCCATCGTCAGCAGCCGCTGCTCATTCGAAAACGGAAGCAAAAAATCGCTCACTTTCTCCACCGATGTATCCGTCTCACTGGTCAGATAAGTGAACCCATCGTAAGCCGCGTTCACACAACCGGCATCCATCTCCTTATCCAGCACCAGCGCCGCCACCGGCAGCGCCTTATCCACATCGGCATAAAAACTAAGATCGATCAAGGCCTCGAGCCGCACCCGTTGGGAAGGGTCTTGGATCGCCGTTTTCAACAAAGCCAATACCTCCTTTTGATCCATCTGTGTTTGCCAGTAGCGCAATACTCTCAATGCCGCGGTGCGCACATGATGATCCGGTGCCGCCAAAACAGTTTTTAATAGCGCAGTGTCATAGTCATTGAAGTTCTGGTGCAACCACAGCGCTTCGATCATTTTTTTGCCATCGTCCACTTTGGATACCGACAAGCCTGCTATCCATTTATCCACCACTGGCAACACCTCGCCAGCCTTGCGTTGATGCAGTTCATGCCGTGACAAATAACGCGCCCGTTCATTGCTGTGATTCAAGTTAGCCAATAAAGCAGGCACCTCTTCACCATAAATTTTCGGCTGCCAGTCGAGCGGACGCGTTTTATGAGTGATACGCCACACCCGGCCGTGGGTTTTGATATGCCGAGGATCACGGAAGCTGTAAGTCGTATGACCAACAATCGGGTTATAATAATCCAAAATATAAAGTGCGCCATCAGGCCCGATCTGCTGGGCAACGGGACGGAACATGATATCACTGGTAGTCAGCAATTCGTTGTCCTCGCCGTAAGGCTGGCTCGCTTTCACTCCTGAACCGCTCTCCTCCAATTTATACCAGCGCACCCCATGCCAGCCTTTCATCTGATTGGTCAAATACCAACCCCGCACTTCCGGCGGAAAATGATTGGATGACAAAAACTCATTGCCACAAGACGGACGACGCCCGGACGGAGTGAAAGAGACATCATTGCGACGCCCCATCCAGTTGCCATACTTATCTGGTTTGGGGTAAGTAAAATTACTCGTCGTATGGGACATGTAATAATTCAACGCTGGTGAAGCATCGGCGAGAAAAGGCTGGCCCCAGCTATCAAAAACAATGCCCCAGACATTCGACCACCCAAAACTAGCGAACACCTCCAACTTATTGTCGCGAGGATCATGACGGAAAACCGCTGCCTGATGCGCACGCACCGGACCGTAAGTGGTCTCGACCTGGGTATTCAGAAACAAGCCCTGGCCCGAATACAAACGCCCGTCCGGGCCCCACTGGAAAGCTGAGATGAAGTGGTGATTGTCCTCAGTACCAAACCCCTCCAGCATGATTTGTTTTTCATCCGCCTTGCCATCACCATCGGTATCCGTCAAACGAACCAAGTTGGGTTCATCCGTGACATACACCGTCCTGCCTCCGTCCGCCACTGCCAAGCCCAGAGGCAAATACAAACCTTCGGCAAACACCGTGTGTTTGTCCGCCTTGCCGTCCTTGTCCGTGTCCTCAAGAACAATCACCGAGTCTTTGATCGGCACTCCGGGTTTGGCATGCGGCTGCGTCGGAATATTTCCCACCCACAAACGGCCGCGCGAATCAAAGGTCATCGCCGCCGGACTGTGCAAAGGGAACTCAACTTCCGAAGCGTAAAGATTAATCTGGTAATCAGGATGAAGTTTGAACTTCTTCATCGATTCCTGAGGAGTGAGCAAGGGGGCCGCCTCACCACCAATCAAATCGGTAGCCCGGGCGGTTCCGCTAAGGCCAAACAGCCCCAGGGAAAATAATAACAGTGTGGAAAGAACAGGTTTCATTTGGAGGGTTTCAGTTTTTTCGCTGTAGCATGAATTTTTTGCTCAAGAGCGATGATCATTTTATCCCACTCCGCCATTTCCGGAGGATAGGAAATCACTCCAAAAGGATCCCGGCGGCGGCCATAGACATATTCGCCATTGATCGGTCGCCAGCGAAAAAAGAACTGTTTGTTTTTCTCCACAATCAGTTTGCGCATTTCTTCGAACTGGTCTGACCAAGGATCCGTTATACCTAAGCCAGTCGCCAAAGCCTCTGCGATGATTTTCTGCCCGTGGGCATTCAACTGCGAACCATCAATAGTCAGCGGCTTGCCCTGTGACGTTTTCATCTGGCTCACGCTCGGGGCAAACAAATCAACAAAGCGCAGCTCATTCTTTTCCGCAATCTCCCCAATCCGCTGGACGTAGATTTCAAGGCTCTTATTTTGTCGACTAGGATCCGGATAAGGAGCTCCGCGATTTTCCTGGGCTATCGGCGAAACTAAAATCAAGCGCGGCGACGTTTTGCCATTGAATTTCTTCTCCGACAAATGATCAATCAACACTTGGTAATTAGCCGCAAACTTAGCCAGCCCCGCTTTACCCTTGAATGCTTCATTAGCCCCAAAACACAGCAAAATCGTATCCGCTTGCTGCGCTTGCAAATGAGCCATCAAAGTTTGATGGTCGGCATCCGATTCAAAAGAAAAACCGTAACCCGGATCTGGATCATCCTTCACGCCGGTTCCAGCAGAAATCACAAAGTTATAGGGTCGCGGCATCAACGCCACCTCATCTCCAGCCCAGGCCATATTACGCACAATCAAATCGTGCTCGCTTTCATGCTGTGACAGTAGCGCTTCAAAATAACCAAAATACTGCAGGCGTTCGGCAAAAGTGCCACCTAGCAGAATCACTCTCTCTCCTTTGCTCGAGCCGAAGGAAGAATCCGCAGCAGTTGAGGAAAACAAAAAGAGCGCAGAAGATATCAACAGGCTGGCTAAAACCAAGGCAAACTGCCGACGCTGCCGAAACCGGCTTTTACTTGAGGGGGTCATTGTATTGATAGTAAATACTATTGGATCATTCTAGTCCCGCTTTGTTCAAACAAAAAAGCCCGCCCGAATTTCTCAGGCGAGCCGATATAGAGATGGCACGAAGCCCTTAAAACCGCAGCAGCTACTTACCCGAAGTCGCTTTCTCCATCGCCAGATTGGCCATGACCTGAATCGAACCTGCTGACAACGTCCCCAAAATACCCGAGCGTTTGCCGTCCACAATGCGCTCCAGAGTCACTCCGATCGGACTGCCACCCAAAGTAAACACCGGGATACCCTGAGCCGTGCCTGCAGTAGTGACGTAATAGGTGCGGTCACCTTTAAACACGCCAGTGATATGACCCATGATCACCGTTGGCATATAGCTATAAACCGCCGATGACCGGGACAGACCCACCACATTGTCCGCAGCTTTAGCAGTAGTGGCAAATTTGGAAAGATCCACGGCAGTGAATGTTTTACCTAATTTTTTAGCGGCGGCCGCATCTGGCAAAACAAAAGCCAGATCGATCTCAGGACGTTGAGCGATCACCCGGCCAGGCAGCACCACCGCATCTCCGTAGCTGATTTCCACTTTAGAAAACTCACTCTTGGCCGAGGCCACCGTCACGATCTTCGGCTTGCCGTCTTTACCTTGAAGGCGCACCTTTTGCTGCACCAAACCCACACTCGCGTCCAATGCACTGTTGGAGCATACGATCAAGCCATTTGGGAAAACCGTGGTGCCGAGCGTTCTGCGCTGCTGGGTTTTAGTCGGCAAAGGATCTCCGTCCGTGGTCGTGACCACCTTGCTCTCTGCTGTCACCACCACCAGAGCCCCCTTGTATTTATCCATCAGGGATCTCGCCGCATCATTCACCTCTTTTTGCGCGGATGCCTGATGGGGCAAAGCAAAAGCGAATGCGATTGAAAATAAAGCAGCTGCCTTGATAAGACCGCCAACTGAAAACGAAGGACTATTTTGTAACATTGATCCGAATAGGTTGAGTATGAGAGAAAATTAGCAGAAAGAAGGCATGTTATAACGGGTTCCCCCAGCCTTCCAAAGCTTTTTTGTTATTAAAACGGGTTTTGTGACGAAAATCCGCTCATTAAGCAAAAAAAAGCCCTCGAACTCGGTTTCCCAAGCATGAGAGCTCTTGTTTTGCCCATCCTTGCCTTCGCTTTTACAAAGACACGGTGGGCGCGGTTTTTAGAGATTAACGGGAATACAACTCAACCACCAACTGCTCGTTGACCATTGGGTCGATTTCGTCACGCTCAGGTGCCCGGTTTACGGTTCCCCTGATCGCGTCGCGATCCATGGTCAACCACTCGGATTCAGGACGTGCCTGGGTAGAATCCAACAAACGCATCGCCAATTGACGTGAACGATTACCTTCGCTAACGGTGACCACATCACCCGATTTGCACTGGTAAGAAGGAATATCCACTTTCTGGCCATTCACCAGAATGTGACCGTGATTAACAAACTGTCTCGACGCACGACGAGTCGTTCCCATTCCAAAACGGAAAACAATATTGTCCAAACGCATCTCCAACAATTCCAGCAAAAGCAAACCCGTCACTCCACGGCGACGTTGAGCTTCAGCAAAATAACGACGGAATTGTTTTTCCATCACACCATACTGAAAACGCAGTTTCTGCTTTTCAGCCAGGGCGACCGAGTAATCCGATTGTTTGCGACGACGTCCACCACGGGGTCCGTGCTGTCCGGGGCCGTAAGGGCGACGTTCCAACGCCTTTGAAGGGCCGAACAAAGGCACTCCAAAACGGCGGTTGATTCTTTCAATGGGTCCAGTGTATCTAGCCATGAGTCTTAATTAGAAAAAATTAATATGAAATGTGATATGAAACCCTACACACGACGTGCTTTAGGTGGGCGACAGCCGTTATGTGGCACCGGAGTGACATCCGTAATCTTGGTGATTTCCACCCCGATCGCCTGAACCGCACGAACCGCAGATTCGCGACCGACACCAGGTCCTTTAACCCGCACTTCAGCCTGCTTCAGGCCGTGGCTCATTGCCTGGCGCAGAGCGTCCTGACAAACCAACTGACCCGCGTAAGCGGTGCTTTTTCTCGATCCACGGAAACCCAGTTTGCCCGAGCTCGACCAACCCAGAGAGTTGCCCTTTTGGTCAGTGATCGTCACGATCGTATTGTTAAAAGTCGCCCGCACATGAACAATACCCGAGTGCACGTTCTTGCTGCTCTTAGATTTAAGGATCTTCGGTGCATCCGCTTCGCTAGGATCCAACTCCAGGAAAATATCCGCAGCGGTCTTTTCCTTTTTAGGCTCCTCAGCGACTGGCGCTTGAGTTGCTGCCGGTTTTTCCTCTGCTTTTTCAGCAGGTGCTTTCTCTGCTTTCTCAGCAGGTGCCGCTGCTGGCGCTTCTTTTGCTTCGACAGCTTTCTCTGCAGCGTCTTTCACCACTTCCTCTTCCTTTTCTGATTCTTCAGCCATAATAGATGATCTTTCTCTGGTCTATAAAATTGCCCGACTACTTAGCGCGCACCACACCAACCGTTCTACGTTTGCCCTTACGGGTACGACTGTTGGTTGAAGTTCTCTGTCCACGCACTGGCAAGCCTTTACGGTGACGGATGCCCCGGTAACAGTTGATCGAAGCGATACGCTTCATGTGTCCCTGCAGCTCCCGGCGCAAGTCACCCTCGATGAGCAATTTACCGCCTTCACAATTGAGCGTTTCGCTCTCAGTGATCACATGAGCGATTTTGCTGATCTGCTCATCGCTCAATTCTCCGGTGCGAATGCCTGGTTCAACACCAGCCTGCTCCAAAATTCTTTTCGCCGTTGTCGGGCCAATGCCATAGACGTAAGGCAATGATGCCTCAATCCGTTTTTCGTTTGGTATTTCTACTCCTAGCAATCTTGCCATTGTATTTCTATGCCTCCTGGGATGGTAATTCGTTAAATAAAAACTTACTAAAATTATCCCTGACGCTGCTTGTGGCGCGGGTTGCTACAAATAACACGCACAATGCCGTGTCTGCGAATGATCCGGCATTCGGTGCACATACGTTTTACAGATGGTCTGACTTTCATAGTTTTGTTTGGTGATTTTCCCTGGCCTTCTAGCTGCTCACTCGTGTGAACCGGTTCAATGCTTGATTCAAAATCCTAGCATCTGAAGTCCTTTCCAGCCGTAGCAAATACGGCGGGAGGGAATCTGTATCACAACTTTGCCAAGAGGCAAGCTGTGTTTCCTCTTCAAATGACTGATTTTTATAAATTCTCACCAAATCAAGCTTTTTGAGCGTATTTTCTATTTGAAACCAGCTATTTTTTTAAAAAATGTATTCAAACAACCGTGACTTCAAGGGAACTCTAATGACTCGTCACAAGCCCGACTCTCTCGATCTCCAATTCTCCAACAACAAACCCTCTACCCTTGTGAACTCTTTCACATGATCGGTGACCCATACTAGACTTAGAGCCAGAGCATGGCCAGCCAACAGCGTATCATAAGCTCCTATTTTCCTTCCATCAGCTTCCAAATTCACACGAATCCTGGCAGCCGCCTTCGCCGCGTTCACGTTCCACGAAAGCACGTTCAAAGTATCGCACAGCAACCTTACTTTCTGCAGCTCAGCTTGCGGATCCCTTGATTTATGTGCCCCCGCTTCAAGCTCGAACAACGACACGGTGGAAATCGCACAGTCGTCAGGCGACATCGATCTGAGCCGGGCGATCACTTCCTCCCGACCCCGCATAACATCGATGCACACATTGGTATCAAGCAAATACCTCATTTCCGGATGTTATCATTCGCAACGATATCAGGGGTGACCGGCTGTTCAGGTCGCTCGAAGCCCTCGGCAACCCGTATCTCTTCAAAAAAACCCTCCGGCCACTCCCGTTTGGCAACAGGCTCCAACATAACCACCCCACCCTCTCGCCGAATCTCTACCTCACTGCCCTGAAAACGAAACTCCTTCGGAAGCCGAACGGCCTGCGAACGCCCATTCATAAATAATTTAGCTTTCATGGATGATAGTATATACCGTATATACCATTTACTCAACTGTTTTGAAAGGTGCTCAGAATGCCTCACTGCATTTATGCACCCCAACTGGTTTTATTTTAAAATCAGTCATCGTGCCACCGTATTTCTCCACTCAAGCCGCAACCCGTTTTAGCATAGGGGCGATGAATCTAAAGGCCTCGACAATTACATCTCCATGAATTCCCAAACCTAGCGGAAAAAAGTGGCAGATCTTCGGCTTTTTTTCACAGCTTGATGCAACCTCACCCCCCCCCGGTGCGTAACTCTACTGAAGCCCCGTCCCATGACGGATCGCGATTATCAGTATTGACACAAGCAACCAATTAGAAGGCAATGAAATCATCATCAAAGGATAAACAAAGCAATCTGGATCAGGCACTGGATCGCCGAAAATTTCTCACCGGAGTCTCACTGGCCGGAGGTGGGGCGGCTCTAGGCGCCATGACTGGCTGCAATGGCGGCGGCAGCACCGAAAAAAATAGCAAAAATGCCGACACGGCCAAACCACACGCGAACAAAGCTGAGGTGGCTCCGGGAAAATTGGACGACTACTACGGCTTTTGGAGCGGTGGACAATCAGGAGAAATTCGCATCCTCGGCATCCCCTCGATGCGGGAGCTAAAACGCATTCCAGTCTTCAACCGCGATGCCGCCACCGGATGGGGTGCCACCGATTTCTCCAAGCAACTGCTCAAGGGCTCTCAGTCAGGCGACACTCACCATGTTCACCTATCCTATGACAAAGGCACCTATGATGGGCGTTATGTCTTTGTTAATGACAAGTCCCAGGCACGCCTGGCTCGGGTGAACATCAAAACAATGGAGACCGACAAGATCGTCGATATCCCAAACGCCCAGGGCACTCACGGAATTTTTCCCCAGCGACACAAAACCGGGCTGGTATTCTGCAATTCCGAATTTCGCACGCCGTTGCCCAACGACGGGCGCGACCTCGACGACCCAAAAAAATACGCTGCCTTGCATACCGCCATCGACGGCGAGACCATGGAGGTTAAGTGGCAGGTCATGATCGAGGGCAATCTCGATCTTTGTGCTACTGACTACAAGGGCCTCTATTCATTTGCCACCTGCTACAACTCCGAAGGAGCGGTCACGCTGGAGGGCATGATGGCCAACGATCAGGACTATTGTTATGTTTTTAACCTCGCCAATATCGAAAAAGCTGTGAAGGGTGGCAAAGGCATAACTTTAGGTGATTCGCCGGTGCCAGTGATCGATGCTCGTGGCGAGAACAGCAAATTCGTGACCCGTGTTCCAGTGCCCAAAAGCCCCCATGGGGTAAACATTGATCCCACAGGGAAATACGCAATCTGCTCGGGCAAACTCTCTCCGACTTGTAGCGTCATAGCTATCGACAAGCTAGCTGAGGTATTCTCCGGCAAGATCAAACCCCGCGATTCCGTAGTAGCTGAGCCGGAAGTAGGCCTCGGACCGCTGCACACAGCCTTCGACGGTAAGGGCAATGCCTACACCTCGATCTTCCTCGACTCGGTGATGACAAAATGGAATATCGCAGACGCACTCAAACAGTTCAAGGGGGAGGACGTGAACCCCATCCTTCAGAAAATCGATGTCCACTACCAGGTGGGGCATACCAACGCCTCGATGAGCGAGACTAAAGATGCTGACGGCAAATGGCTGGTGGCTCTGTGCAAATTCTCGAAGGATCGCTTTCTCAATGTCGGGTGCCTGCACCCCGAGAACGACCAGTTGTTCGATATCTCCGGCGAAAAGATGAAGCTTGTTCACGATGGACCAACCTTCCCAGAACCGCATGATGCCGTCATCGTCAAGAGCGACCTGATCCATCCCACTAGCATCCAACCCCGCACTGATGAGCGCTTCAAAATGTACTCTGATTGGGCCAAAGAGGACGGTGTGGATTTAATGAAAGACAACAAGGTAATCGCCAAAGGCCCCGGCAAAGTTCGGGTCTACATGACTTCGATGGCACCAAAATTCGGTATGACCGAGTTTCAGGTGAAATCGGGAGATCAGGTGCAGGTGATCATCACCAATCAGGACAATGTTGAGGATCTGAGTCACGGATTTTGCGTTCCTCAACACGATGTGAACTTCTTGGTTAATGCTCAGGACACACAGAGCTATACCTTCGTGGCCGGTAAACCAGGTCTTTATTGGTACTATTGCCCTTGGTTCTGTCATGCGCTGCACCTTGAAATGCGCGGACGCATGATGGTCAGCTGACCCTGCATGCCTTTGCCAGGAGAAAGAACCATTACAACCGTTCCACCTTGCATCTAATCAGATCCAGAATGACCCAGATTGGTGTCCTATTGGCGTGCCTGCTGTTCCTCATAACTGGGGAGCAGTTACACGCTCAGGCCATTCAAATTACAGATCTTACTGATGCGCAATTAAAGGAGGTGCTTCCAAGGGCCGAGTCCTTCCGAGAGGTCCCCAACCAGCCTTACCAGGAGGGAGTTGATGTTGACGGCAAGGTTGCCGGCTGGGTGGTGTTATCCACTGACGTCGTCTCGATCAAGGGCTACTCCGGCAAGCCACTTGTGACCCTTGTAGGTCTCGATCCGGCGGGCGTCATCAGCGGTGCCAAGATAATCCACCACAGTGAACCCATCATCCTACTGGGCATCCCAGAAAAAAAACTTGCTGATTTCGTCAACTTCTACATCAATAAACGAGCCGATGCCCAGATCACCGTGGGCACCGCTGACGCAGATTCTCTGGGTGTAGCTGCTGTTTCTGGAGCAACCGTCACGGTGCTGGCTGAGAACTCTACCATCCTCGACACAGCGCGTTCCCTCGGAGCTGCGATGGGGATTTTGGAGCTCCAAACCACCCTGCCTGGAGATTTTGTCGAGTCAGAACAGGATTGGTCCTTTGCTACGATGAAACGCAAAGGGGTGTTCGGCCATTTGCGGGTCAGCGAGAATCAAATGGGCATCAGTGACAGCGATGATGCCTTCGTCGACTTGCTCTTCACCATCGCTGACGCCCCTCAAATCGGTCGCCCCTTGTTGGGCGAGGGCACCTACGCGCATCTCATCGGGCAATTGAAACAAGGCGAGCACCTTGTGGTTATTCTTGGCAACGGTTCGGGCTCCTTCAAGGGATCGGGATTTGTGCGCGGCGGCGTTTTCGACCGGGTTCACCTGCGACAGAAATTGCTTACCTGCATGTTCGCCGATACCGACTACACCAACCTGACTGCTCTCGCGGCCCCCGACGCCCCTCAGTTCAAGGAAGGTGCTGTTTTCATCAGCCGAGGAGCCGAGATCGACCCGGGGCGTCCCTTCGATTTAATTTTTCTGGGTAGCTTCTATGACAAAAAAAGCGCCTTCTCCCGAGAGTTCCACAGTTTCAGCAGCACACACCGGCTACCGAAATCAATATACCGGATCGAGGGTCCCGATCCCGACTCCCTGATCTGGCGCAGCGCCTGGGCAGGGCGTAAACTCGAGCTAGCAGTTCTCTCCATCGTGCTCATCAGTGTGCTGGGACTCTTCGTCCAGCGCAGATGGCTCACCGGATCGGTGAAGCGGCTAAAGCTTATCCAGATCACAGTGTTACTGGCCTCCTTCTTAGTGCTGGGATTATTACTCTCCGCCCAACCATCCATTACCCAGATACTCACTCTGGTCGGCTCCATCATCAGTGAGTGGGATGGGAAGCTTTTTCTCTCCGAGCCAATACTGTTTGTGAGCTGGATATTCATAGCTATCGTATTATTCATCTGGGGCCGGGGAGTCTTTTGTGGCTGGGTCTGCCCCTTTGGCTCCCTCAGTGAACTTCTCAACCATCTGGGCAAATGGCTAAAAATTCCACAATTCGAATTACCTGAAAAGTGGCACTTGAGGCTGCGCTACCTACGTTATCTTATATTTGCCGGATTAGTTCCTGCGTTCATCTACTCACCCGAGCTAGGCGAAAAGCTAGCCGAGATCGAACCCTTCAAAACGACCTTCCTGTTGGTTCCCTGGCAACGATCCTGGGGCTTCTTCAGCTATTGGCTAATATTGATGGTCATTTCACTCTTCTGGTTCCGCCCCTTCTGCCGTTACCTTTGCCCTCTGGGGGCCGCCCTTGCCCTACCTTCGTTCCTGCGCATCTCCGCCCCCCGGCGGCGCAAGTTCTGCTCTAGTTGCACCATCTGCGCCGACATCTGCGAACCCCAAGCCATCCGTCCCGATCGCAGTATCGACTCCATGGAATGCTTGAACTGCATGCATTGCGAAGCTAACTATTATGCAGATAAAATATGCCCACCATTGATCGGATTGAAAAAACTCGATACCGGCCCCGATGATTCGGAGCGTCGCAAACGACTCGAAAATTACAAAAAGCGCACCTGAAAGACTGCTTTGAACCATCATATTCCATACATCCTTACGGTTTTGACTGCGATGCTTCTGACGGCATCTGCTGTCGCAGCCTCCCAGCACCGCCCCGCCACCGCAGCGGAACTGATCGCCGTTTTATCTAACTGCGAAAATGGTGACGAAATAGTGCTGGAGAAAAGAGTTTTTATCGGCAATTTTCGCGTCACCAATAGTATTACAATCACTGGCAAAGGGAGCATACTCGATGGCGACGGTCAGGGAACCGTGCTCACCCTCGATGCTCCTAATATCGTGGTAAATGGAATTCAAGTGCGCAACAGTGGCACCGACCTCAGCGGACCCGATTGCGGAATCTATCTCAGTCCCGCCGCCGCGGGAAGCCGCATCTCTTCAAACCTGATTGAGCACTGCGCCTTCGGCATCTGGGTACACGAATGCCAGAGCGTCACCATCGAAAACAACCGAGTCATGGGAATCAAGACAGGGCACACCTCTAACCGTGGCAACGGCATCCAGCTTTTCGACAGCACTAAAGTGACGGCACGCGGCAACACGGTGCGCGACGGGAGGGACGGGATCTACATTTCAGCCACCGAGGACTCCCTCATCGAGAACAACCACATCGAGGGAGCGCGCTACGGCATCCACTACATGTATTCCTATAGCAACACCGTGCGCGGAAATATTTGTCGCAACAATGGCAACGGCTACGCACTGATGGAAAGCAAGCACCTTATCGTCGAGAACAATCTGTCCGAGAACAACAAGGGACAGGGTCTCCAGTTTCGCGATGCCCAATACTGCACGATTCGAAACAACCGGCTTATCGGCAATGCCGAAGGGCTTTTTTTCTATTCCAGCACCAACAACAAGATCCTCGATAACTTGGTGAAAAACAACAAGGTGGGAGTCAAAATCTGGGCGGGCAGCCTTCGCAACCAAGTCGAGGGCAACCGCTTCATCGGTAACAGTCAGCAGGTTTTTTATGTCGGAACCACAGAGATTGAATGGGGCAGCGATAAACGCGGCAACTACTGGAGCGACTATCTCGGCTGGGATCAGGATGGCGACGGCATCGGAGACCGACCTTACCGAGTCAACTCGTTCCACGCCCGCCTGCTCTACCGCTTTCCTGCTGCCGCCCTATTGATGAACAGCCCTAGCCTGGAAACCCTTTCCCTGCTGGAGCGCCGCCTCCCCGTGTTGCGCACCCCCACGATCACTGACCGGAAACCACTAATGAACAACCCTGCTTCTGATGAATAGCATCGCCTTCCACCAAATTACAAAATGTTTCGGACGGCTGTGCGCATTGAACGAAGTCAGCCTCACTCTGAATTCGTCTTGCGCCATGCTTCTTGCCGGGCCGAACGGAGCTGGGAAATCAACTCTCATTAACATTCTCTTGGGTCTTTATCTACCGGACGGCGGGGGAATACATGTCGACGGTTTGCGCCTTCCTATCGACAACAAACTCAAAGCTCGCATGGGCTATTTGCCAGAAAGCGTAGCTTTCAGCGAGAATCTCTCCGGTTGGGCGATGATGTCGTTTTTTGCTCGCGCACGGGGCATCGGACGTAAAAGGATGCACGAGGTCATGGAGCGAATCGGATTGAGCCAGGCCTCCCGGCGAGCCATATCTGGCTATTCCAAGGGAATGCGACAGCGCCTAGCGCTCGGAATCTCCGTTCTGCACGAGCCCGAGGTTTTAATTTTAGACGAACCTACTAGTGGACTAGATCAAGAAGGGCTAGGCGTCCTTTGGTCATTGCTTGATGAATGGCGCGAAAAAGGTCGCCTGATACTAATCTCATCTCACGACCTCGGCATCCTAGAAAAACGAGTGGACAAATTCTGTATCCTACGCGCAGGCTCTGTGGTGGCTTGCGACGAACCGCCAGCCCTCCGTCGACAGGCCTCTCTTCCCGTCAAAGTTCGCTTCACCTTGAAGGAGGATTACAGCAGGCAGACGGATTTCATCGAGGGGCTCCGAGATCATTTCCCGACCTTGCAGATTGTTCAAGACGGCTGTTCGGTTCGAATAGAGATGGAGCCTGAACGGATCGTAGATTTGATGGCAAGTGCATTTTCCAATGGTCACCCTCTTATCGAATCCATGCGTGTCACGGAACCTGAAATGGAGAATATTTACGAGCACCTGCTCATGTCAGCATGATGGGAAAAGTAGCTAGAGCCCTTATTTGGCACGAGTTTTTAGAACGCAGCCGCGATCGGTGGATTTTGGTATTAACGCTGTTGTTCGTGCTCTTGAGTTCGGGCATCACCCTCTACGGAAAAGCCGGAGACATGTCCCAGGGCGAAGTGGTCGGCCCCAGTCTGGTAACGCTCTCATCACTTCTCATCCCCCTGGTCGGACTGCTTCTCGGATTCGACGCCGTTGTCGGCGAGCGCGAACGGCGCACCCTCAATCTCCTTCTGTCGATGCCGATTCATCGATGGGAACTCATTGTGGCGAAATTTCTTGGCCGCTTCATCCCACTGGCCTTCGCCATTCTGGCTGGTATTTTTGCTGCTAGTTTCATGATGGAAGATGGTTGCGAAGCTGGACTGAACCGCCTGATCATTCCCTCGCTCCTACTTGGAGCCAGCTTTCTCGCTTTGGGAATTTTGGTTTCCAGCGTGGTGCTGCGGCAGGCTACTGCTTCCAGTCTGCTCATCACGATATGGTTCCTACTGGTATTCTTCTACGATCTTGGAATCCTCGGTGCATTGGTGGTAACTGATGGGGCCCTGCCCGATTCACTCTGTGCTGGTCTGGTGGTGGCGAATCCCGTCGGCTTGTATCGCATCGTTATGATCCAGCGTTTCGGCGGGGACGATTTTTTCTCGGGATTTGGAATGGATGCGTATATCCCAGGACCAGGCGTCGAAGCCCTCGTTTGGTCGGGATGGATCGTAGGGGCACTCCTGTTGAGCGTATTTTTTCTCCATCTTAAACGAGAACGGACATGAGAAAACTTATCCTAATCCTGTGTTTCTCACTTCTATCGACGGCTTGCCGACGAGATCAAGTCACACGTCAAAACCACACGGCGACCGTAGCTGAAAATGCCGACACGGAGACCTGTGCCGCCTGCGGTATGGTGGTGCGCGAGCAACCGGCTCCACGAGGTCAGGTGATTCACCGCGACGGAACCCACAGCTTCCTATGCTCTATCGGCGATCTGGTACATTTTCTCGCCGTGCCTTCGCCCAGCGGCAAGCCTCTGATGGTTTACACCGAGGTGATGCCTGATGATTTCGAGGCCAATATACGCAGCACTTCGTGGCAACCGTGGGGTAAAGCGAGCGAACTCTTTTTTGTCACCGACATCGAGCTTACTGCCGTGATGGGAAAACCTGCGCTAACCTTTCGCACTCGGGAAGCCGCCGAAAAATCCTCCAAAAAGCTCACCGGGAAAGTGGTGATTTTTAATCAATTGAGAACAGGAAAACAATGAACAATAAACAACAAATGAGATACTATTCAATATTTGCCGTGGCAGTCGGCAGCCTGCTTACAGCTTGCGGTAATTCCAAATCTGAATCAACCGTTACTGCTACTACGGAACCCGGGGTCGCCGCAGCCAATCAACCCGCCGTCTCCCACCCCTTGCCAGGAGACCCCGAAGCCGGGAAGGAGATTTACTTGAGAGCTTGCTCCGCGTGCCACCAACCCGATGGATCAGGACTGAACGGTATGCTTGCTGCTAACTTCGTTTCCGACAAAACCCGGCTAGCTAAGCCTAACGAAGTTCTTCTGAATTCGATTCGCAACGGGATCATCGCTGAGAACAAAGTCATGCCCCCGCATAAGGATATTCTCTCCGATCCTGAAATCAAAAATGCCCTTTCCTATATTCGAAAAACTTTTGGTGACCAATAGTAACGAGAAGTAACAATTGATTTTACAGTCGAATTCCAGAGGTAGGCTTTTCACCCAGTGGATACCCTTGCTTACCGAGGAATATGATAATTGATGAAAGCCAATTTCTGCTCAGAGGTGACTGGTGGTGCGTGCGCGATTGGACGAGGCTAAAGTTCAGAGTGACTAATCATAGGCTGGAAAGCCCATGCTCCGAACTACGAAGCTACGCCATTACCGACTTCGCCAGGGTCAAATTCGGCACGGTGCGTTCCCGCGCCGTGAGAATTTCCGGTTGGTCATCGGTGATCAAAACGGTGTGTTCAAAGTGGGCCGATAAAGAGCGATCCGCGGTTTCCACCGTCCATTGATCGTCCAAAACGCGCACATCCGGCCCTCCGGCGTTCACCATTGGTTCGATCGCCAGGATCATGCCAGCGCGCAAACGCGGCCCTTTGCCCATTGAGCTTTTGTCCCAATGATTGGGAACCTGTGGCTCTTCATGTAAATTTTTTCCCACCCCGTGGCCGACAAACTCCTTCACTACGGTGAAACTAAAAGTATCAATGCATTTTTCGACTGCCCCACACAACTGAGCCAGACGCACCCCATCACGCGCTTGATCGATTGCCGCCTGTAAAGATTCTTCAGTAGCAAACAGCAGACGCTCGACTTCAGGCTCCATCGCTCCCACCGGGATCGTTTTTGCGTTATCACCCACCCAGCCATCCTTAATGATGCCCACGTCGAGTTTGACAATATCCCCGTATTGGATCACCCGCTCTCCGCCGATGCCATGCACCACCTCTTCGTTCATCGAAATGCAGGTATAACCGGGAAAACCGCGATAACCCAAAAAAGCACTCACACAACCACGCTCGGCAATGAACTGCGCAGCGGCCTCATCCACTTCGCCGGTTGTTACACCCGGTCGAATCTCCTTGGCCGTCAACTTCAGCACCTCGGCAGCGATCTCTCCTGCCCGGCGCATGTAGTCCAGTTGGCGTCCTTTGCGAATCGGTATGGCACTCATTCCCCTGATCTCCTCCCTGACATTTCACCCATTCGCCTTAGCTACCCAACATCAGCCTTTTGCCACTATTGAATAAGTCACCCCAACGATGACCAAAACTGCCACCACCAAATAAAGCCACACCATGCCGCTGCCTGATGCTACGGCGGTTCCTGAATTGCGATCAAAACGTCCGCGGATTTTCCCTTTACGCAGGAAGCCGTCATAATGGCGTTGAATCAAATGAGTCTCGACCTGGCGCATGATGTCCAACAACACACCCACCAGAATCAACAAACTGGTTCCACCGAAAAACTGCGCAGCTTGATAAGGGACACCCATCTGGCGACTCAACATGCTCGGCAATACCGCAATAATGGTGAGGAAAATCGCTCCAGCAAAAGTCAGGCGACTCATCGTGCGGTCAAGAAACTCAGCCGTTGGTTTGCCCGGACGCACACCTGGCAAATAACCACCGTTGCGCTTGAGATCCTCCGCGATCTGGTTGGGCTGGAACATCGTCGCCACCCAGAAGTATGAGAAAAAGAAAATCATCAGTGCTGACAAGGTATAATATAACCAACCACTGCCACCGAGATTAGCCGCCAGTTTATTGGCCCATGCCGCATCAGGGAAAGCAAACATCAAAATCTGTGAAGGGAACAACAGGATGGCCTGGGCAAAAATGATCGGCATCACTCCGGCGTAGTTGACCTTCAAAGGCATGTATTGAGTTTGGCCGCCATAAACCTTACGCCCCACCACTCGTTTGGCGTAGTGCACACTGAGCCGTCGCTGCGCCTGGGTGATCGAGATCACACCGGCGATCACAAAGAACAAAAAGGCAATCAAAGCCACCAACATCAGCGGTTTCATTGGGTCCTCCGCAGCGCCTTCGACAAAAGTCACATAAACCTGACCCAAAGCCGCGGGCAAAGCGGAAATAATATTCGCGGTGATGATCAAGGAGATACCATTGCCGATCCCACGATCGGTTATCTGATCACCCATCCACATCAGCAACAAAGTGCCCGCGGTGATCACGATAATCGTAACCAAAATAAACATCGTGCCTCCGTCCGGCACCAGTTCCCGCGTATCATTCTGATCAATGATACCTCGCAGCAAAAAGTTCGACTGCGGGTTAATCAAAGATTTGGCCAGCATGTAACCCTGGAAAACACACAATATGATCGCGACATAACGCGTATACATATTGATCTTCTGGCGACCACCCTCTTCACGTGAAAGCTTGCCCAGACCAGGCACCACTGCGGTCATCAACTGCATCATGATCGAAGCACTGATGTAGGGCATGATACCCAAAGCAAAAACCGCACAATTTTGCAAACCACCACCACTGAACACATTCATCAAAGCCGCCATCGCAGCGACCCCTTGGCTTTCCCCCGCTCTTTCAACGCCCTCCTTCAACCAAGCCTGCAACACCGTCACATCCACTCCCGGAAGAGTGATCGACGCACCGAGCCGGATAATCACCAGCATCAACAGCGTGAACATAATACGCTGCCGCAGCTCGGGAATCTTAAAGGAGTTTGTAAATGCGGATATCATCTTGGTAACTTAGGTCAGAAATCAAAAATACAGAATAGGTGCGAGCTTTTAAGAACCCTCGGTCCAAAGCTCATACGCCGTCAGCTCACAGATCACTAGGCCGAAACGATTTCGCCACCAGCTTTCTCGATTTTTTCACGTGCTGTAGCAGAAATCTTGTCCGCTTGCACTTTCAGCTTCTTCGACAAATCTCCGTCGCCCAGAATTTTTACTCCGGTTTGCGAACCTTTCACCAATCCCACCGCTCTCAGAGCCGCTTCGTCGACATTCGCACCAGCTTCGAAGAACACTTCCAAGTCAGACACATTCAGAATCGCATAAACTTCCTTATGCCGTCCGTTGGTGAATCCTTTTTTAGGCAAACGACGAGCGATAGGCATCTGCCCACCCTCGAAACCAGGCCGGATCGAAGCTCCCGAACGGGATTTCTGTCCTTTGTGACCTTTGCCAGATGTTTTGCCTTTACCGGAGCTTTCGCCACAGCCGAGACGCTTACGGCGATGTTTGGTGCCGTGTTTTGGTTTTAAATCGTTTAGTCGCATGATGGTCGAATTCCTCCAGCTTAATAGTTCAAATTTATCGCAATCAAACCGGCCTTACAGCGCGGCGTTTTCCTTAATCTTTTTCCCACGCAGCTTCCAGATCTGCTCTTTGGTGCGCAAAGACTGAAGCGCTTTCAAAGTCGCTTTGACGACATTGTTGTGATTGTTGGATCCCATCGATTTGGCCAATACATCTTTGATGCCTGCCGCTTCCACCACCGCGCGAACCCCACCACCGGCGATGATTCCCGTTCCCGGAGAAGCTGGACGAAGCATTACCCGACCGCCACCAAACTCACCAATCACCGCATGGGGGATGGTATTGCCTTTCAGCGCGACGGGCACCATTGATCTTTTAGAGATTTCGCTGCCTTTACGAATGCAATCCGCCACTTCGTTGGCTTTACCAAAACCGTAACCCACATTGCCTTTTTGATCACCACTGACCACCAATGCGCTGAAGCTGAAACGACGTCCACCTTTCACCACTTTAGCACAACGGTTGATGAAGACCACTTTCTCCATCAGTTCCTCTTCTTCGTCCTCCGTCTGGTATTGTTTGAGTTTTTCCTCTGCTTTTTTCAGCACTGCTGAAGCAGGTTTCTCGGCAGGATCCTTTTTTTCCTCCTTGGCCGCAGGCGCTGCTTCTTCAGCAGGCTTTTCCTCGGTTTTCGGCTCAGCTGCCGGAGCCGCTGCTGCCACTTCCTTCTCAGGAGTCACCTCAGCTTTCGCTTCAGGTTTTTGCTGTTCCGCAGTCTCAGCCACTTCAGCTTCAACCTCTTTTTCGGACTCTTCCGGTTTATTGGTATCGTTATCGCTCATTACCCTTATTAACTAAAATTAAAATCCCAAACCTGCCTCGCGTGCCGCGTCGGCCAAGGCTTTCACTTTGCCATGATAAATAAAACCACCTCGATCAAAAACCACTTCTTTGATTTTTGCTGCTTTGGCGCGTCCGGCGATTTCCTC
>JAJRVS010000351.1 GCA_024277195.1 Verrucomicrobiota bacterium
ACGGCCAATTTTCTTTTATGCCAATTGCCCACCGAGCACCTCAGCTCCAGTGAACTGGTTAGCAAATGCCGACAACAAGGATTATTTCTCCGAGACCCCGGCAGCATGGGAAACCTGGCGGACGGACGATTGATTCGGATCGCCGTAAAGGACTCGACCACCAATCAGAAAATGATAAAAATCATCAAAAACGTAATCGGATCATGAAATTAACCGCCTGGAAAAACACACAAGCGTTTGAATAATCACATCCACAGCGGCCAGCAGTTTTCTCTCTCGCCTGACCCCGCCCTCATCTCCCTAAACACCCCAACACCCATTCAAGATGAAACGGTTCCTGCCTAAACTATGAGACCATCCTTTTTCTATGCCATTTTTATGAGCCTTGCCCTGCAAGTCACCCACGCCGCAGACCAACCCAACGTGCTGTTGGTGATGACCGATGATCAAGGTTATGGTGATTTTTCCTTGCACGGCAATCCTCTTCTTGAAACGCCTAACCTCGACCGCTTTGCACGCGGGGGAATTCAATTTGAACGCTTTTTTGTCAGCCCCTTCTGCGCACCCACCCGAGCGAGCTTGCTCACCGGGCGGTATTCACACCGCACCGGCACTTGGAGCGTCACCCACAACAAGGAGGCGATGCGCAGCTCCGAGGTGACCATAGCGGAAGCCTTGCAGGCAAACGGTTACCGCACCGCTTGTTTCGGAAAATGGCACAACGGAGGGCATTACCCACGCACCCCCACCGGACAGGGTTTTGAGGAATTCCTGGGATTCAATCATGGTCATAACCATCAAACCGCATAAAAACCCAAGGTTTGTGAGTTTTTTGCCTATTTTTTGATCTCCATGCCGTTCTATTTGAGAGATTACTTTTATTCCCTGATTTATTTGTTAATTTCCCTTTATGAAGTCAAGTCCCACCAAACCCGATTCCGATTCTACCCCCCAGCCCAAAGAATCCTCTCAAGCCCTGACCGCTGCAGCCCAAATACCCATAGTAGCGAAAGTAGAAAAACCCACGATCGCTGCCCCCACCATTAAGATTCTGAGCACCAAAAAAGCTGACTCAGCGACAAATGACCCCACTGTAAAAAATGGCAGTCCTTCAAGCAAGGAGCTCGCACTTAAGCTCGGAGTGAAAAACAACTCAACAGCGGAACCTTCAGCAGTCAAAGCGACTGACCCTGACTCTAAGTCTGAATCCGAGAAAACGGATCTGAAAAAGAAAGATGAAACGGGAACCGTGGTGCCGATGCGTAGTTTGCTGAGTCATTTTGCAGTGGAGTTTTGCAATAAAATCGACCCCCTTTGCTCACCTCTCGACAATCTGGACAAACTTATTTCTGATCTGCCCAAGGAGTCGAGCCTGCACCAGGTTTTGCCGGACTTGCGGGATTCCCGCCACCACATTCAAGCCTTGCTGGAAAAAGTGAAAGAGCACCAGGCCTACGTTCTCATCTTTGGCCCGCTAAAAAGCGGCAAGTCCACTTTGATGAACGCCATTTGTGCCTCTTATGTCAGTGAGGTCACCTCGCTGCCAGCCTATCCCTGTCTGGTGAATATCTCCTATGGTGAAAAACCAGATTACCGCGCCGTTCAATACGATGGCAAAACCAAAAACTTTTCCGGACAAGACGATTTGCACCGCACGATTGAAAGTGCCCATGCGGACTTAACTTACAAACTTCGGGATATCGAGGGAAAGGGCGAGGACTTTGATCCTGTGGTTCACATGCCGACCGCCTTTCGCAAAATCGACATCAAGCTCACCACACCCGAGTTGGCCACCTCCAGCGCCGTTCTGGTGGACACCCCGGGATTGTATAGCCGGATGAAATTCGGCTACGACCAGATGACACGGGATTTCCGCAACACCGCTGCGTGTGCCATTTTTGTGGTCAAAAGTGACAACCTCTTCCTGGAGCAAGTCTTTGAAGAGTTCACAGAGCTGCTCGAGCTCTTTAGCCGCATCTTCCTGATCGTGAACCTTGATTCACGAAAAATGGATCTCAATTCCGAGGGCGAATTGGTTCCCAGTTTGGAAAAGAAGAATCCCGATAAAATTATCGAAGCCTTCCGCAACCTGGCGATGAGCGCCCCGCTTAAAGAAGCTGTTGATGACGGGCGTTTGTGCATCTACCCCGTGGACTTGCTCAGTGCAGCCAGCGGCAGAATCCAGGCGGATAAGGAAGAAAAAAATAAACCTAATAAGGAAGACGCAAGTGATCAGAAAGAGGCTAACAAAGATGCCGACTCAGTCGAGCAGTTTGATAAACTGAGAGGCGACCTGATTAATTTCCTCAATAGCAACGACTACCTCAAATCATTTTTGGTCGATAGTGTCCGGCGCGGCTCCTCCCTGATGACCTCCGTTCAAGGGTTAGTGAAAAATCCCTCTTTTGCCAAAATCAAAGCGGAAGTCGAAAAACTGGAATCAGAGAAAAAAGTGCTGCTCGATGAAAGCAAGGCGCTTGCCAACTTAAGCTCCGAAGACTGGCATGCCCGATCCTCCGGGCTGGTTGAAGAATTAGAAAATAAAATCAAAGATTGCGCGGAAAGCACCAAGAAATCCGCGGGAAACAAAATCGAAAAATCACTCGAACTCTGGTGGAAAGAAGATGCCAGCCTACACGATCTGGAAAAAACCGAGCTGAAACCCTGTTTTGAGGAAAAAACCCAAGCTTATGTGGATGAAGTCACCGAACTGATAGCACTCAAGACCACCAATCAGAGCGCCGGTTTGGAAATCAGTGACTCAGTCGCCAGCGATCTGAAAACTTTGAAAATTGAACTGCGTTCGATTGTAGAAAAGTCATTGCAACCAGCCAAA
Source organism: Verrucomicrobiota bacterium (assembly GCA_024277195.1). Taxonomy (GTDB): domain Bacteria; phylum Verrucomicrobiota; class Verrucomicrobiia; order Verrucomicrobiales; family DEV007; genus JAADHD01. Next base: position 2,837 of record JAJRVS010000351.1, read on the forward strand.
CCTACCGCTCTCACCGCAGACATCAACCTCAAGGTTGGCGAGATTCCGGTGAAAAAGCGCTTTTTCGACTGGCTGCTCTTCCGTGGAGCCCGCAGGGTGAGAAAAGATGTTTTTGGTGACGAACAAGAACCCACCCAGGCCATTCCCGCCAACGTCAAAGAAAAACGATTGGGCGAAGCCGCACGCGAAGTGATCCTGGCTCAATGCACTGAGGACTTTGCTAAAATTCTAGATGCTTCAGCGGCCTCCCTGGCAAAAGAAAGCGTAACAAAATATGTTGATGCGATCGCAAAAAACATGGTGGAGATCTGTGCCAATAAAGATAAAGAGAACAAGCAGGCGCTTGAACAGAAAGAAAAACTGATCGCCGCCAATGCCTCCGTTCTCAAGGAAAGCACCGCGATCGATAAAGAGGTCTCTGACATCGAACAATTCATCAACAAGTCTTACCCCCTGCCAGCCTGGCCCGACAACCAATCAACCACAGACAGCAAAGCTCAAAGCTGATTGCCTGCATTTTTCACTTAAGAAACAAGACCCTCTTACTGGCTAGCCAAAGGCGCAATATCCACTCGAATCAAACCTCTGAAATCACCGGCTTGATATCCGGTCGCCTGATCGTCAGGATAAAGCTTTTGGATAAGTGCCAGTACTTCAGGTTTTATTTGATCTTTCGCGCCATGACAGTTCAGGCAAAGCTCTTTGATCATTAGAGGCTGGTAATAACGGGCAACAGGGGCTTTTGAATCTTTCGATTTAGGCAGCCACTCCACATGCTCAGTGGGCAACTCAGCTTTATTACCTTTGGCTGATTGGAAAATTTCCAGCACCTTGCGATCAAGAGCATCCGGCGCATTATCCGGATTACGCACCCGGTCAGATGTGCGCCGGATAGAAATACCCGGCATGCTATCACTGGCCGCCGTGGTGAGGGCAGGACCGGCGACTTTACACATCGGCAGCGCCGCCACAGGGCCTCCAGCCTTCATCGCCGGTTGCAATTGACCAAGCAGTCCGACCTTCAAAGCCGTGGCAGCTTTTTGCCCGCGTTGTTTGATCTCTTTTTCATCAAGTTTTGTATCTTGAGCAGGTTGGCAAGCACTCAAAAGCACACTCAGCGCAAACAGGGATATAACAGATCGATAGTTCATATTAGTTAACGATTATATTAACCGACATCACCTGAAGGCGCTTGAGGAATCTTGCAAAAACCTTGAGGCGCCACATCCAACGCACTGTTAAATTTGCTGGATAAATTTTGAAAAGCAATCAGTCCGGTCAATTCCACCACCCCGTCGTCATCAAAAAACTCCTTCAACCGAACCACCAACTCATCGGTCACTTGTTGGTCTGAATAAGTGACCGCTTCGGTGTATTCAAGAACGGCCCTTTCTTTGTCATCAAACAGATCACTGTCTTTCCATTGCTCAAGATTCTCCACCTTATCCATGGAACCCGATCTCGTGGCTAAAGTGGCCGAGTTGATATCCACACAAAAATGACACCAATTGATCTGCGACACCCGCACAGTAACCAGGGAACGCAGTACAGGACTCAAAGGCGAACTTTTCCTATCCAGCGCCCCATAAAGCATCGCTACGGTCGCAAATAACTTCGGCACTCGCGCCCACAGCAAACCCGGCTGGAGAACTTCTCCATACTTTTTTTTCTGACTCCAAAAAAAGGGACGCAATAACCACGGATACTCATTTAAAGGTTTTGTTGTGACACGCATAATTTTTACATTCTATATTAAACAAAGAAAAATTCACACCCAAATAGGCCTCATACATTACCTTTCACTCAGTCACTGTCCGGGTTTGGATGACCCATCCGCCAGAGCACAGGGCGTTCATTAAAGGGAACCTGATTTTTTCTCCCGTCAGCGGTTGTGGTTTCCAGCGGGACAAAATCACGAATGTTGAGATGCAGCCCCTCACTGCCATAATAGGGCTGCGCCTCCTTCAGTTGAGCCTGATCGGCCAAATTAGAAATAAGATAATTTGGGGTTCGCTCAAACCGGTACAGCGCTTCTCCCGGCTGGGGATCACCGATGCCACCGTGCCCGAATACCCTGATGTGGTCGCAATCCCCGAACCACAAAAAGGTAGTATCACACTCAGTCTTACAGCCAAAAAAAGACACATTCTGGGATCGACGAACCTCTGCCACAGCAGCACCAGAACCACCCTGCGGCTCAAAATTATAGAAATTCAGCGGCCCGGAGATGCCGTCGATGAGAATCGCCCGATTGCGATCAGTCATCGGATAAAAATACTGCATCACATGATAGTTATACCACTTCCCTCCACCATTGCCACTGATCAGGACAGCCGGAGCATCCAAGTCGGGAATGCGATAACCTTTTTTCCGTTTAAAACCGAACTGACGCAGGGAACGAACCTTGTTGGAACGAAAAATGGAGCGCCCCCCACTACGCCAGGAAAGCGTGCTCAAGGGCAAAACTTTCCCGGGGAAATCCTCGCGGACTTCCAGCGGTCTGCGAATGGAAAGAAAAGCGATCACCGTGTCGGCATCGGCACTGTCAGCGGTTTCTATCAAAGGACGGGCGGCCTTTCCCTCGCTATACCATTGCTCCGGTTCACGCGCCATGATGACAGACAAGTGCTGGGCAACTCCGAGCAATTTGCTATCAGGGCGCAAGTGTAAGGAGCGGGTGATCCGATAGTAACCTTTGGGCAAAAAAACAAGTTCCGATTCATCGATGGCTTTCTGCAAAGCATCCGTGTCGTCGGCAAAACTGTCACCCACTGCGTTAAACGGCGGATCTTTAACATTAACGACTTTTTTTTCCTGCTCCCAAGAGGGGAAGTCCGCATCCCAAAGATGTCGACTCTGCAGGTTTCCCGGCGGGGCGGCACCCATCTGGGTATCAACCAGCGGCGCCGCTTGTTTTTTCCCGTCCACATAGACAGGTGCAGACAGATCATAGTTCCTGGCCGGACCCGTGCGGCCAATAGCGAACTCCTTGACCCGCACCCAGGATTCGCGATCCCCGGCGCATAGGATTTGACCATCAACGGTGACGATTTCTTCGGCACCTTTGACATAAACGTTGTTGAGATAAATGCTGCGTTCCGAGGTGATGGCAACTCGTTTACATGAATGATCACCCGGCCGAAAAATAATTTCCGAATCAATCAAGTTGATTCCTCCATCAAATGCTCCGTAACGCTTTTCCCCGATGATCAGCGGGCCCGCTGCGCTGGAAATAATCTTAATACCGACCGCAGTCAACGGGCCACGTGCAGCGGTGATGATGGCGGCCTCTGTCTGATCGACCAGGGTGATTCCTACCATGATGGGCGCAGGCGGGGTCCAACCACGCATATCGAGACCGATGCGACCACCGATGACCGTGACGTTGGCCCAACTGCCTCCGTTGCCGGTAGCACCAGCAAGTCCGGTATGGCCATGCCTGGCGTCGATGTTTACGTCCTGAACCGCCGAACCTTCACAGGAGCGGATCTCCATGCCAACCGCGCCAGAGTTGCCCTCGCCAATCACGATATCCAGATTCAAAATCATGGTATTCATCAGCGAAGGGCCTCCGCCATTACGGCTGATCTCCACCGTGAATTTTTTTGCCTCATACTGCTGGTGCTCGAGAACGTTTTTAGTCTCACTCGGACGGTCAAATCCAGGTGAGCCGGATGCCAGCAGGATCTTAGGCCGTATTGCTCCTGCCCTTGAACCCACCAGGACACAAGGGGAGTTTTCATCATTTAGAAAAGTGGCTCGATTGGACCGCATGTGAACACCATGGCGCAACATCAAGGTATCGCTCACCAGGTAGGTGCCCGACGGGAAAAAACAGATCATCTGGTGATCACGAGCAAAATCGATGGCTTTTTGCAGTATTTTTGTGACGTCTTTTTTGCCACTGGGGTCAGCCCCAAAAGGTTCTGCCGTAACATCAACGTATCCCAAACGTGCCAATTCCTGATTACCAAGAATTTCAGGGATATCGAGATCAATACCATCAGGAATCGGATTCAATACAGGCGGGCTAACAAAATCAGGCAATTGATTCGGACCGTAAGTTTCCGCATTCAAAACAGAAATACTGAAAGTTACTACCCGGAAAAACAGCAACAATGAGATGAATAAGGGCGATTTCATGTGCATTACTCTGTCTCTATTCCACCTTCAAATCAAAAATTCCACCGCCCGAACTCTGGGATATCCTCAAAGACGAAGGTTTCATATCCCAGACCATCGTCATAAATTTCTAGCTCACTGCTTTCTTAATAACCCCTCACGGCCCCACATCCCCGCCGCCGCTCAGCATCACCGCCACACTTACGGTATTAAATCCCGCGTGGATACCGATAGGTACCCACAGACTGCCACTGAGCTCATAAGCCAGGGTCAGGATAATCGCAAAAACCCACAACGGCATCAGCGCAGGCAGGTTCAAATGCACCGCAGCGAACAACGCGCCGGCACTAACGATGGCAAACAGCGGATTAGTGAACTGTTTGAGCACTCCGTAAATGTATCCCCTGAAAACCAATTCCTCGACCAATGGTGCGATCACACAGGCACTGACAATCATTCCCACTTTCATCACCAGACTAGAACTGTTTTTCATCGAGTCCACCACCTCCTGCTCTTTCATTTCTCCAAACACCGGCTCCAACCATGCGCTCCGGATCCATTCGCTCAAATACAAAACTAGGGGAGTTGCTATCAATATACCCAGCACCACCCATAACAGCCACTTGGAAAGGCCCACTTGATCCAAACCAAACAATTCGATTGGATTGCGCCCGCCCACCCACTGCACCGTCACTAATACAATAGTGACCAAAAACAAACTCATCACCAGATTCACCACGATCAACTCCGGAGTCATCACCATTCCCTCCCTGTCCTGTGGCCCGACCAAAAACGACAAATAATAAAAGGCCAGTAACAAACTCACTGCTACCAGATCCACACCGCCATAACTCATGCAGCGAATCTTACCAAAACCATTGTTAGGCAATAAGGCCCTGCCCCGGCTCGTACGCACCGCCGCACTGATCAACAAACCCACGGTCACCGTCAGCAGGGTCAAATGCTCAAACTCGAGCAAGACGGAATGCAGCGCTTGTTCCATCCTTATCTGACCGGCTTGACCTTGATCTCCCACTTAATTAATTTTCTCCTCAACACAGCGGCGGCGGCCTTTCCCGTTGCCCGATCCAGTAAGTTTTCTTTTTCTCCACCATCGTCAGCAAGGTCAAACAACCACTCTTCGCTCTTGCCGGCTTCGGTTTTTTTGACATACTTGAGATCTCCGTCACGCACCGCCCACCACGTGCGGTCTCCGCGCCGGGAGCGCCAGAACAAGGTGCGCATTTCGTCTTTTTTGCCTTGCCGCACATGATCGATGATGTCGATCCCATCCGACTCCATCCCTGGTGCCAATTTTCCCTCCGCAAGAGACATGAAAGAACGCGTCAACCCCATGATCGTGGCCACCTGATTTGAAACCTGCCCCGCTTTGATCTCCCCCGGCCAGCGCGCGATGCACGGCACCCGGATTCCACCTTCAAACAAAGTGCCCTTGTAATCACGCCAGGGCGTATTAAGTCCGGGTTTCATCGCTCCGTGATCCGATGCAAAAACGACCAACGTGTTCTCAGCTTGCTGATTGTCTTCCAACGCTTTCAGCAGACGCCCGACCTGCTCATCGAGATCCACCAGCATCTTCACATAAGTCTCACGACTTCCCAAAGTCCACTGCTCCTTGCTCGGCAACTGCGTCGGGCCATCCGGAGCTTGAAAGGGGAAATGCGGCGCAGCATGCGGCACATAGAGGAAAAACGGCTCGTCTGTTTTGGCTTTCTGGCGATTGAGGAAATCAATCGCATCATCGGTGATCAAGTGGGTGGTGAAGCCTTCACGTTTGATTGCCTTACGGCCACTGTAATACACCGGCAAATCGGAAAGCTCGACATGGTGAAAATAATCCACGTTGCCACCGAGAAAACCCACAAACTCATCAAAACCCTGATCGAGTGGATTGAACTTGCTCTCATAACCCATGTGCCATTTGCCAAAAATAGCATTACGGTAACCCGCTTTTTTGAGCGTAGGTGCCAACACTGCCAGATCAACCGGCAAACCCAGATCACTCTTTCCCGCCAGACGAATCGCATCATCGTAGCGGCCCACATTGCCAGTGCCGATCGCACACTCCAAACCGCCCACCCGCTGCGGATAACGCCCTGTCAAAAAAGCAGTTCGCGAAGGAGAACACTCGGGCCCATTGGCATAAAAATTAGTGAATTGGACTCCCTCGGCTGCCAGCCGGTCAATGTTCGGCGTTTTCACATCCGGCGCTCCATAAGAAGACAAGTCAGCATAACCCATGTCATCAGCCAATATAAAAACAATGTTTGGCCTGGCCTGCAAATTTGCGATCCAAACTCCGGAGATCAGCACCAGTGCTGCTAATTTTTTTAGCTGTGTCATATTTTATATCGAGATTCAAGGTCTAACCGCAGCTACCGTTCACTCACCCAGCCAAGGCCGCTTGTTCACAGGATTTGATATCCAACTTGCCCGAAGCCAAATGGGGAATCTCATTGATGCGAACCATTTTTTTAGGGATCCACAAAGCGGGCACATCATTGGCAAGCAAACGCTTGCGCAAATCCGTCTGCTCAAGATCCGCTTCGGTGGTGAGTATAATCAAGGCCTCGCCCTTGGCTTCATCCGGAACCCCGACAATGGTGATCTTTCTTTCATCCTCGGGATCATAACCCATCGCAGTATTGATCAATTCCTCGACCTTTTCATGTGGCACCATTTCGCCACCAATTTTAGAAAATCTCGACAGCCGGCCTTCTATGTATAAAAAGCCGTCTTCATCCATACGCCCCAGATCCCCGGTGCGAAACCAACCATCAATCAATACCTCCGCGGTTTTTTCAGGCTGATTGAGATAACCCTCGAACACATTGGCACCCTTCAACCAAATCATACCGCTTGACTGAATCGGCAAGGGCTCGTTGGTATCGGGATTGGTGATGCGCACCGCAATGCCTGGGATCAAATGACCCACCGATCCCGGACGGTGATTGGCCACTACCGGACGGCAGTCTTCGGAACCACATGATTCAGGGTTCGGCAAATTCACATTGGTGGCCGGCGATGTTTCGGTGAGGCCATACCCTTCCAATACCGGTTTGCCAAAACGCCTTTCAAAAGATTCGGCTACTTTGGAAGGTAACTTCTCCGCCCCCGTCACCACCAGAGTGGTCGAACGCAATTGCTCCGGTTTGGCTTTGCGCAGATATCCACGCAGGAAAGTCGGCGTAGAGAGCAACAAGCTGATCTTATACTGCTCTATCAGTTGTGCCAGCTTGGCTATTTCCAGCGGACTCGGGTAGGTCACCAGAGTCACCCCCTGGATAATAGGATACCACATCGTAACGGTAGCGCCAAAACTGTGGAACAAGGGCAAACACCCCAACACCTTGTCGTCTTGAGTCAGGTTAATGCGCGAGCCAAACTGATTGACGTTGGCCAGCAAATTGCGATGAGACAGCACCACCCCTTTGGGACTGCCCGAGCTGCCACTGGTGAAAAGCAACATCGCCTCTTCGCGGTCACCGCTTTGCTTGACCTTCAGCATTTTGGCCAGACGTTCGGCGGAAAATAATTTGCCCAGAATATACCACAACTTGATTCTCCCTTTGATGCTAGGCAAGACCCGCTCAATGAAAACCAATTTTTCTTCATCCGGCCAAGGGAATTTGGGCAACTTGTCGATAAATGCCTGAGCGGTGATGAAACGGTCCAACTCGGCTTCTTCGATTGCGTAGCGCACCGATTCCGCCCCAGCAGTGAAATTCAAATTCACCGGGATTTTTCCTGCAAACAAAACGGCCAGATTGGCGATCAGCCCGCCTTTACCCGGCGGCAGCAGAATGCCCACCCGTTTTTTTGAGGTGCACTGGCGAATCTTTTTGCTCAAAGCAGCCGAAGCGGCAAAAAGCTTGTCGAATCCCAATTCCTGACCATCCACCCCATCGATCACTCGGGCTGTAGACGCGTGCATTTTCAGACCACGCAAAAGCGAATAAGCCAGACTGGATTTCAAAATTGGCCGTTGACTGAATACCCGTTCCGAAGCACCCAACAAACTCTCAAAATAATTAGCCGCATTCACCGCATCGCCTTCAAGCGGTTTGCCAAAAGAAAACGCAAGCTTCCCGACTTCCTCTACCGACTCAATCGCTAGGCGGGTTTCTTCGGGGTGCTCGACAAACAACGGCAGCACTTGTACCGGCGTAGACACCAGAAATTTTACCACCGCAGAAGGCACACAAGTCGTCTGGGCACAGCGCGCATTCACCGCCCCCGGCACAAACACCGCCAGCCCCCCCTTATCGATACACTGCAGCAACTCCTTTTGAAAAGCCGACAAACTCTCATCATCACAGACGAACTCCAAACCCTGCACACCTTCTTTTTCCACATGCTGTCTGAATCTCTCTCCGTGTTCCGAACCACGTTCGACCAGATAAGTGATGTCACGCCCCTTGAACAACAACTCCAGTCCCAACAAATCGTCAAAAGGCAGTCGATTGGGAATGATCAAAGCTCCGTTTTCCGGAAGAAATTCCTGACCTAATATTTGCGGTATGGTTGGGTTTGGCACGGTTTTGAGGTGAATTGCTAAATTTGTTCTTCCCATCAGGCGCTAGATGGCATTAAGTCATTGCTGCGTGAATCCTGATAGCCTGATTTTCAGCCCCACAAGGCTTGTATTCAAGCTCATTATCCCTTTCTACTGAGAAAAATCCTAGTAAAATA
>JAJRVS010000352.1 GCA_024277195.1 Verrucomicrobiota bacterium
CCCACAAGCCCCCGTCGATGATCGCATCGCGGCACTCACCATCCTCGGTCGCAACCCCGCAGACAAAAAATCCGACATCCAACTCCTCGCCTCCCTGCTCAGTCCGCAATCTCCCACTCCCATCCAAACCGCCGCCAGTTTGCGGCTAGCAGAATCTGGAGAGATCGACAGCCTGCTCCTCGCCTGGTCGCAAAGCACGCCCTCACTACGCGCCACCATCGTCAGCCAGTGTCTCAACCGGAAAAGCGCTACCCTCAAACTTCTGCAAGCCCTCGAAAACAAAAAAATCGCTAGTGCATCGATAGATGCCGCCGGAAAAGATCGCTTGTTACGTTATAAAAATGACGCCATCCAAAAACGTGCCAAAAAGATATTCACCGCCGCCAACAACAGCAACCGAGTTGCCGTGGTCGAGAAATTCACCCCTAGCCTCAAACTCAAGGGCGACCCCGCCAAGGGCAAAGCCCTGTTCACCGCCCTGTGTTCCGTCTGTCATCAACTGGGAGATATCGGACGCCACATCGGACCCGATCTGACCGCACTCTCAGACAACTCTTCCGGCGCATTGCTCACCGCCATCCTCGACCCCAACCGAGCGATCGAAGACAAATTTCTGCTCTACAGCATCACCCTCAACGGCGGAGAATCGCTGGCAGGAATGATCATCGAAGAGTCCGGAGGTAGTTTGACCCTGCAAATCCTCGATGGCAGCAAACGCTCCTTGTTACGCAGTGAGATCCAATCGCTCGAATCCGTCGGACTATCTGCCATGCCTGAGGGATTGGAAGCAGCTCTCGATCCACAAAAACTCGCTGATGTGATCGCCTTTGTTCAGCAAGCAGCAAAGGTGAAACCCGCCGATCAATAGTTTTAGCCCCCTAAAACACACAGAGATAACAAGTGTTATTGATTTTGTGGTTTCCTTTCTTGATCGTTCACAAAAACGTGACCAGGCATCCTGAAATCAATCACATCATTTTTGTTGAGTTTTCCATAACTTTCACCATTCACAACAAGCTCATCACCATCGAAATAACCTTTTAATTTTGGCTTTTTATAGTCAAATTTGAATCCCCCTATTTCGGATTTTGATCCACTACCCGACCAAGAGCCACCCCCACTGGGAGTCATTACGGTGAGACCAGACATTTTCCGTTCTTTTCCAGGAAAATAGCGCTGCTCAACTAAGTTGTTAAATACTGATTGAGCTTTCAATTCATCAAAATACATTTGTAAAACGATGTGATTGAGAAATCCAGAAAGCTCGTCCATAGGTGCTTCTAATAACGGAGCCACATTTTTTAATGTATTTTTAAGATCATCCTCAATGTCCTCTTGTTTTATTTTTTCTGCTATTATCTTTTGAGTGCTCTCATTCAAGTTAAGAGATTCTGGAACTTTAATAATACGCGGATTAATATAAAAATATTTTACCGCTGTCGACAACGTCCTGACAGCCGCTTCTCTCATATCTTCGGAAGCATTCTTGTTTTTGGTAAATTCATAAAGTGTGGGAATGGCTAACCACATATTCAGTTCTACATGCTCGTTCAAATCTACATACCGTTCATCATCAAGCAGCATTTTGTAGATATGATGAAGCCCAACTTGTTCAAGAGCTTGCCCCCCCCTTCCATCATTAAGCCCCTTTTTAAAATAATGCGTTCTTGTGACAAAAAAAGCCACTGCGAGAATCCCTGTAAAGAGAACAATAAAACCTGCTTTTTTCACTACCTTCTTTTTCATATTCACCAATTAACTAACCCTTCCATAAGCTACAAAGAAAAGTAAAGCCAAAATCCATTGTAATCGCCAACCGAATAATAGCGATTTCAACTTCCCAATTAGAAATGCAATTCTTATCTACCTTCTCTCACCCTACTCCCAACCTTGTCGCAGTCTCAATTTATACTTGGTAATTTTCTCCGTGCCACTAAGGTAACAAACAACCACCTAGGCACTGTGCTTTTCAAAAAAAACACCCTCAACTTACACTGCATCCTCCTTTGCGCTGGAGCGCTGCTGACCTTCCACCATGCTTTGATCGCCCGTGAAAACACGAATTTCGCCGACCTGACCTCCCCCGCGCACCAATATTGGACGCGCCCGCTCAACGACCCCTTCTCAAAACTCATCCCTGACTTTGAATCAGGAAAAATCCAACTCGATACCCAAAACCAACTCACTTTTGTCACCAGCTTGCTCAAAGCCCTCGACATCCCCGCCTCCTCACAAATGCTGGTTTTTTCCACCACCAGCCTGCAGTTGAGCAAGATCTCCCCCCGCAATCCACGTGCGCTCTACTTCAACGAAGACCTCTATCTCGGTTATATCCCCGGAGGAAAAATCGAAATCATCTCCATCGACCCACAACTCGGCGGCATCTTTTATATCTTTGAAATCCCACGAGATCAAGGCACACCACAACCCCAACGCGCCAAGCGCTGCATGAACTGTCACGCCGATACCGACACCCGCCACGTGCCTGGTTTAGTGATCAAATCTGTCATCCCCGGTCCCAACGGAGGTAGTCTCAACTCATTTCGCCGCGAGCAAACGGGTCACCAAATCCCGCTCGAAGATCGTTTTGGCGGTTGGCATCTCACCGGCGCAGATCCGATCAAAAAACACTGGGGCAACCTGATCGGACAACTCTCACCCGCTGGTTTGAAAAAACAAATCATCCAGCCCGGTCAGCTTTTTGATTTCAACAACTACCCGCTGGATCGCAGCGACATCCTGCCACAACTGCTGCACGAACATCAAGTCGGTTTCATCAATCGGGTGGTCGAGGCCGGCTACAAATACCGCGCTTATCAAGACAGCGATAAAGGCATCCTCAACCCCGCTCATAGCAAAGAGCTCGAACGCATCACCAGTGACCTCACCCGTTACCTACTATTCGCCGACGAGGCCAACCTGCCAAGGGGCATCCAAGGCGATGCCCAATTCAAAAAAGACTTCCGCGCCAACCGCCAAACCCTCGCCAGCGGAGAATCCCTAAAAGATCTCGACCTCGGCCGCCACCTGTTCAAATACCGCTGCTCCTACATGATCTACAGCAACGCCTTCCAAGGCCTACCCAAAAAATTCAAACAACAGATCTACCAAAAACTAGCCAAAGCCCTCAGCACCGATAAACCCGACCCCAACTACTCCTACCTCCCCAGCGCAGAAAAACGCATCATCAAAAAACTCCTGCAAACCACCCTGCCTAAGTGAACCATCAATGAAGGAAGATGAAAAAATCGTCAACTAAGTTCACTAAGAAACACGAAGGTTTTTGAAAGTGAACTCAATTTCAAATCTCAAATTTCAAATCGATTCTCAATCCCCTCTTAACCTTCATTCACTTCATTTTCTTCATGGTTAACCTCTAATTTATTTTCCCATCTGCGTCCTTCTGCGCCCATTTTCTTCGAGTAGATTATTGCCCTCTCTTTCTTATCTGTGTCATCCGTGAAATCCGTGGTTTCCAATTCTTAATTTTTCACAAAAAACGGGTGCCTCCGCTTTCGCGAAGAGCACCCGTTAAATTTAATACCAGTAAAATTAACCTTTGTCGGTTTTTTCACCAGCCTGCAGCCATCCAGAGATGCCAGCAGACATGTGTTTCACGTTGGTGTAACCCAGTGCCTCAGCAGCTTTAGCAGCTGATTTGTAAGCATTGCAAGAAGGACCGCCACAATACGCAACGATCAATGCCCCTTTGTCTTTCGGCAACAGTGACGCCAATTTATCAGCGTTCGCTTTGAAATCGATAGCTCCAGGAACGTGACCTTTTTTGTAGGAACCGGTTCCCATCACGTCAATCACAGTGACTTTACCAGACTTGATCACTTCTTTCATTTCAGTGATACTGATATCAGGAAACTCTCCAGCAAAAGAGAAGGATGCAGAAACCAGCACACACGACAGTATAGCGAGGAATTTTTTCATATTTTTTTGTTTGAGTTTGTGTTTAATTGCCTTTCAGCAAGCAGTTGAGATCATCATATTGATCCTAGAACCAGTAAGATTGACCCAAAAGATCAAATTCACAAACTTTTTCGCAGGTTCTCTCCGCTATTCTCTGCTACCTTCCGGCACAGATCCATACCAACATGCCATTCCCTATCGATTTTTCATCGCCCCAAGTAGTCGCTCCCGTCTGCAATTCAGCAGATCTGGACTTCTTATCCAGCACCTCTGCCGCACACCACTGCGACATCATCGAACTACGCCTCGACAGCCTGAGCTATCAACTGGATCCAATCGAAACCCTGCTCAGCGATCACCATCCCAACTTACCCATCCTCGCCACCGCCCGTCACCCCGACGAAGGCGGCGGCGGCTCTCTGGACGCCGCCGCACGCCAGCAACTCTACGCCCGCTTCCTCCCCCAAATCGACGCCCTCGACATCGAACTGCGTTCCGTCGATGAAATGAGCGACACTCTCGAAGCCGCTCGATCAGCTGGAAAAAAGATCATCCTCTCCTTTCACGATTTTAAAAACACTCCATCCATCTCCACCATCCACAGCAAAATCGAGCAAGCCATCGACGCCAAAGCCGACGTCTGCAAAATCGCCGTCCACCTCGATTCTCTCAGCCGCTTGTGCGAACTCGCTCAAGTCTGCGAAAATGAAACACGCATCAAAATCAGTCTGATGTGTATGGGACCACTAGGAAAACTCTCCCGCCTACTCTTTGCCAAAGCCGGCTCCGTGCTCAACTACGGCTACCTCGCCACCCCCAACGCCCCCGATCAATGGCCCGCCAAACAACTGAAAAAACTGATCAGCGAAATTTAAACTAGGAGTCCGAGAAGCCCCCACAG
>JAJRVS010000353.1 GCA_024277195.1 Verrucomicrobiota bacterium
ATTGATCAGACTCTCCGCTCTCTGCTCTAAATTCCAGCCGTCCAAATGAGTGATTTTGTCAAGCAGCTCGTTGCTGATATGGCTATCGGCATCCAAATTCTCATACTGCTCGATCAGATCCGAAATGTGCTGGGCGCCGGAAAGCACATTGTCCATCACCGTGGCAGACTCATCCAGCTCGAAAGTCTGGGGCAAATAACCCGTGATCATATCCTTGCGATGAGCCAGCTTACCCGAGTCAGGTTTCAAATCCCCCGCTATGATTCTAAGGAAAGTCGATTTTCCACAACCATTTCGTCCGACCAAACCGATTCGCTCCCCCTCGTGGATAGCCAAAGTCGCCCCGTCGAGCAGCACTTGATCGCCATAGCGCATCGTGAGTTCACTGGCACTCGCAATGGATGCTGTTTGAATAGAATTGGAAGACGTATTTTTCTTGGCCATAAAATTACCCGCACGATGCCAGCTAAACCGCACTTTTCAAGCTCCGCTCGCCTTTCCACACAATTATCAATTGATAGCCGCCGCCGACACACAAAAAGCCGGCCAGGGGAACATTTCCCCGACCGGCTTCTTTTCCAGCTCTAAGGGTCGCGACCCCTTGCTGGATCTGGCAATTAAGAAGATTTTTTCTTTGTTTTGCTTTTACTCGTTTTGGTTTTCGCTTTGGCGGTGGAACTGCCCGTCAAGGTTTTGCCATGTGCCACCACATCACTGAACACCGACGGCCCCACCCCACTGACTTCCCGGATCCCCTCGATCGATTTGAACGGTCGCGCCTTAATCATCGCTTTCGCCCGGACTTCCCCCACTCCGGAGATCGCCGCCAAGGCCTCCGCATCACCGTCATTCAGCAAAGCCAATAGTTTTTTCTTTTGCGTTGGGGTCAATTTCGCCACCAATTTTTCCGCTTCGACATCCGCCTTGTTGGGCTTCGCCACCACCTTGCTTTTACCCTTATCCGCTTTAGTCGTGCTGCTTACCTTTTTTGAACTGCTTGTTTTTTTACCCTTGCTCGCACTCGACGTGCTTTGCTTCTTTTTTGCCAGGCTCACATCAGGCATCCCAGCCAACAAGCCAAAGACCATCATAAACGCCACTGCCATTCTGAATGTTGATTTCATTTTCATTTTCATTTTTTCATTTCCTTTCTACTTAATTATTTTCTTAGTTTGTTTGTTTTAGTTTGCTTAACTACTTTTCGCATGAACACTGTTCACTAGAACATAGTAAATAGATTTCCTCCATGTTAGGCAAGAACTTTTTCAAAGAAACTTAGTTAGTTAAATAAACATTCTGACCACAGCCCTTTGCTGAAACGGAAACAACAGGCCTTACTCGGCAACGATTCGTATTAGAGGTGCTGCCCTAATTCGACTTTGATAAGATCAAAGAGTTTTCAGCTTTCTTGCCATCAGTTGAAAATGAAACCCCTCATAGGTTAACAACTTAAATTTTTCCCTCCCCGGCGCACCAATCTAACAAGGACAAACTAACGATTGAGCAAGGCCCGATGTTCATCCTTCACCAATCCTATCTTCTCAGTTGGGATTTTTTTGAATCCTATCTTCCATGCAGGTGAATCCGCCTGCAGTTGAAAATTCTTTTTTGCCATATCCGCAAAATGCAGATCCTGCCCGACAAGGTTATTCTCAAGCTTCACGTAGGGGCGTGCGCTTGGGTGAATATCATCCCACTTTTCCCCATGAAATAAGTTGCGAACAATGAGGTTGCCCTTGGGAGCAGCCGGCTCATCCGCCCACAATCCCGACAATTGGGGATAACGCTTTTTCCACAAGTCAGAATTGATAGGCATCGCATCAAGACGCAGTTTCATTGTCGACGCCACAGACGCGGATGCCCACCCCATACCCCGCGCATCGATATGCAGAGCTTTATCGCAATCGACAAAAATATTATTACTTACTGTGACATTGCGCCCACCACCGATGAAAGCTGCCCGAGTCACATTATGAAAAATATTACCCGAAATCTCCGTTCCACCAAAAAGATCATCCAGATAAACCCCCACACTGCCACGATCCTCAAAGCCGGTGATATCATAAAGGTAATTGTGCCGGATCACCGTGCCGCACATGCTCCAGTCTCGTCCGGCATAAATGGCTCCAGCATCATTGGACTCCAGACAAACGTCATGGATTTCATTAAACTCGATCAAATGATCATTGCCGGAAAACGAAATCGCCTGATGCGGCGCATCATAAATCAAGTTATTCGCCACCCGATTTCCTACACCCGATACAGCGACACCGGGCGAATACATTCTAACCCACCGGCCATAGTCATGTATGTGGTTATTACTTGCTTCATGCCCAGCGGCTGTCAAGGTTTTGCGATCTCCACCACTGATCGTGATACCACCGTTTCCCAATCCGTGCAGATCACAACCGAGCACACGATGCTTTTCTCCTCCGGAAACGGCTACACCGTAATTCCCCACATTGCTAATCCCGCATCCCGCGACCAGAACATTCCTACCACCAGTGATTTTGATAGCCGTGCCACGAGTCATCTCGAACTGAAGTCCCCGGAAAGAAACATTCTCGACATTTTTCAAACTCACTAAAGTCTGCAAAACCGAAACCACCGCATCACCCTCCGCAAGATCCGAAGGTGGCCAAAAATACAAAATACCTTTCTCCCGATCCACATACCATTCACCAGGAATGTCCAACTCCGATAACAGATTCATACCATAATACCACTGCCCCTTCCGATAGCCGTATCCATGCTGGGGCGACTTCAAGGCAAATTGATGTTTAGCTACATCGATCGACTCAATCGCCTGGCGACTGTCCGCCCAATCCCAGAACCAATACCCATGCAGCCAGGGATCCTTTTCCTCCAACCACCGCGACGGGCGCTCACCCTCGTAGATCAATTTGCCTGATTTATCCCCCTTGGTGCCACGAACATCAATCGGCTGATTCCCAGCTACATCGACCAGCTTCACAAAACCCTCATTCGGCCAGCGCGCCAGAGTCATCGCCTTATTTTTATAAAACAACTCGATGCCACCCCGGTCAGCCACACCAAAATTTCCCACCTCGTTCGCTTTCAGGTCCGCTTGCAACACTTTACCCCGAGCCTCGGGCATCAGACGCTTGAGCACTTCCGCGTCATCCACTTTCACAAATCCTACAAGCCCTTTCCCTCCCGTCAAAATCACCGTCTCGCCCTTTGCCGCCTGATAGACAATCCCAGATTCCACTGTTCCGGAATCCTTCTTTCCCAGCTCAAAGGTTTTGGCAAGAGCGTAACTGCCCCCCGCAAGCACCACCTTGACCCCTTCTTTAGGCCAGCCCTTGCCCGCAGCTACTTTTTTAAAAGCCCTTATTTCCTCCCGTGCGCGTTGCAGCGTCGCAAAAGGACCGTCTTTTTTGCCCTTACCCGGAGTCGCCACCCTGCCCGACCATGCGTCATTGCCATTCCCCGCCACATAGAGGTCAAGCGCCCCAGCGTGGCCGGGCAATAAAAAAATCCCGAAACCCATTACCAGAAACACCCCGAGAAAACTCATTTTAAACATTCAAAAAGAAAGCATTCACCACAAATAAAACAATCACTCATTCAGCCCTTCTGCACCAAAACCATGCCCTCCTTTTTCCACAGTCCCGCTTGCAAGCGTCCCCTTTCTGGGCTTGATAGGAAAACATGAGCGAACTCCGAGTGGAAACCATTGATATCATCCTGCCACTGAATACGTCGGAGGATAAAAAAGCGTGGTCTTATGCCGCGGCGAGAAAATTGAAAATTTCCCGCGAGCGCATCCGCAGCCTGCGCTTGCGCAAACACTCGATCGACGCCCGTAAACAGGCAATCAAAGTGCTGCTACGCCTCGAAGTCGGCATCGACGACATCCTGCCACCCGAAGAACCACCGGTCGCCCACTACCGCCCGGTCAAATCCAGCGGCCCGCGGGTCATCATTGTCGGATCCGGCCCCGCCGGACTGTTTGCCGCCCTACGCTGCCTGGAGCTGCGACGCATCCCCATCGTGCTCGAACGCGGCAAAGACGCCTCGGCTCGGCGCTTCGACCTCGCCCCCATCCTGCGCGAAGGACGCATCGTCGAGGACTCCAACTACTGTTTTGGCGAAGGCGGCGCCGGCACCTTCTCCGATGGCAAACTTTACACCCGAGCCAAAAAACGCGGCACGATTTCCAGTGTTTACGAAACTCTGGTCGCCCACGGTGCGCCCGAGCGCATCCTCGTCGATGCGCACCCGCACATCGGCTCCAACCTACTGCCCAAAGTGGTGATGGCTATACGTCAAAGCATCATCGACGCCGGCGGCGAAGTTCATTTCGGAGCAAAAGTCACCGACTTCCTGATCGAAAACAAACAAATGACCGGTGTCACCACCGCCGATGGACGCGAGTTCACCGGCAGCGGTGTGATCCTCGCTACCGGGCATAGCGCGCGCGATATTTATTCACTGCTAGACAAACGCGACGTGCTGATGGAACAAAAAACCTTTGCCATGGGCATGCGCATCGAGCACCAGCAATCCCTGATCGACCGGATCCAATACCATCTGCCCGATAAAAAAGAACGCCACGAATTACTGCCCGCCGCGTCCTACTCCCTCGCCACCAAAATCAATAACCGCGGGGTGCACTCCTTCTGCATGTGTCCGGGAGGTTTCATCGTTCCCTGCGCCACACAGAATGATGAGATTGTCGTCAACGGTATGAGCCTGTCCAAACGCGACTCCCCTTTTGCCAACAGCGGCATGGTCGTCACGATCGAACCCGAAGACACCGCCGCCTTTCAAAAAGAACATGGAGTGCTGGCCGGCATCGCTTTTCAAAAATCTCTCGAAGTCGCCGCCAAAGACGCCGGTGGTGGTGGGCAGACCGCCCCCGCGCAACGAATGACCGATTTCATGAAAGGTAAATTGTCCAGCGACCTGCCGGACAGCTCTTACCACCCCGGCCTCAATCCCGCCCGCCTTGATCAAATCCTACCCAAATGGATCACCACCCGGATGAATATCGGCTTGAAACTCTTTGGCAAAAAAATGCACGGTTACCTCACCCGTGACGCCAACCTGATCGGCTTCGAAACCCGCACCAGCTCCCCAGTGCGCATCCCTCGTGATCCCGCTACTTTACAGCACCCCGAGATCGCCGGACTGTATCCATGCGGGGAAGGTGCCGGTTTTGCCGGAGGCATCGTCAGTGCCGCCCTCGACGGCGTGCGCTGCGCGGAGGCCGTGAGCGCAGCTCCCGTGAAATAAGCTGATTTCAAAAATAGACTCCCGCCACTTGCGCAAGCATTCAAGCTTGTGCAACTTAGCGGCATCTATGTGCAAATCCATTTTCACCCAACTCTCCGCAATCGCCCTTTTAGCGAGCTTCGCGTTTAGCGCTGCCCCCACTGCAACGGCCGCAGAAAAGAAAAACATCCCCACCTGGATCGACCCAGCCAAAGCCGCTGCCGATGATCCCGACTTTCTCATCCAAGGCGAATACCTCGACGGCAAAACCGGCATCCAAGTGGTCGCTTTGAGCAAAGGCAAATTCTACCTCAGTAAATTTCAAGGCGGACTGCCCGGTGCAGGATGGGATCAAAAAAAACCCACAGTGGGCACCTTTGATCGCAAAGATGTTAAAAAACAAATCAGCTCGTGGAAAAAAGCCCAGCGCAGCAGTCCCACCCTCGGCGCCAAAGCCCCCGAAGGCGCGGTGATCCTCTTTGACGGCAAGGCCAACTCCCTGATCAAAGGCGAAATCAAAGACGGCCTGCTGTGGGCAGGATCGGAAACCACCGGCAAATACGGCGACTTCCATCTGCACGTCGAGTTCCGCCTGCCCTACAAACCCTCCGCGCCCCTTTCCAGTCAGGATCGTGGCAACAGCGGCCTTTATTTACAAAACCGCTACGAAACCCAGGTGCTCGACACCTTTGGTCTGGTCTTCAACAAAGATTGGATCGAACTGCCACTGCAAAGCGAACCTGCACAATGGTGCGGCAGTTTTTACAAAGTCAAAACCCCGGACACCCCGATGTGTCTGCCGCCGCTGACCTGGCAAACCTACGATATCGACTTCACCGCTCCCAAATTTGACAAGGACGGTAAAAAAATCGCCAATACCCGCATCACCATTGTGCACAACGGAGTCAAAATTCACCACGACGTCGAAATGCCCATCGGCACCGGAGCCGGAGCCAAACGCCCCGAAGTTGCCAAAGGCCCGATCATCTTCCAAGGCCACGGCAATCCGACCGCTTACCGCAATGTTTGGTTAGCAGAAAAATAATCTTATGAAATCCTCCCCCTGTAAAGTATTTCTCACCCTACTGTTTTTAGCACTAACTAATAACCTAAGCCATTCTGTCGAACGCTACAGCGGCCCCTGGGATCTCACCGACCTAAGCAAAGCTCCCACCATCGAATGGATCGAACAAACCGGCTCGATCCGCTCACTCTATTATTCCGGCGAAGACTACCAAGGGAAAAAAACCCGCGTCTTTGCCTACTACGGCGTCCCCAAAGGCGCTGACGCCGAACACAAAAAACCAGCCATGGTTTTAGTCCACGGCGGCGGCGGCTCCGCCTTCAAGGAATGGGTCGAAATTTGGGTGAAACGTGGATACGTCGCCATCGCCATGGATCTGGCCGGCAAGGGCTCCGAGCGCAAAGTTCTAGCCGACGGAGGACCCGACCAAAGCCACAAAGAAAAATTCACCGACCTCGCTGGCGGAATCAAAAACGCCTGGACCTACCACGCGGTCGCCAACATCATTCGCGCCGTCTCCCTTTTACAAAATCAAAGCGAAGTCGATGCTCAACGTATCGGCATGACCGGCATTTCATGGGGAGGCTACCTCACCTCACTCGCCTCCGGCCTCGATGATCGGCTCAAAGTCACCGTGCCCGTTTACGGCTGCGGATTTCTCCACCAGAACAGCACCTGGCTCAAAGACTTCAAAGCACTCGGCCCCGACCTCGCTCAACAATGGGTGAAAAACTTCGACCCCTCCTCCTACCTCCAGCAAGCCACCATGCCGATGCTCTTTGTCAACGGAACCAACGACTTCGCTTACCCTCTCGATTCTTATCAAAAAAGTTACCGCTCCGTCAAAGGTCCGCACGCACTTTGCATCACCGTGCGTATGCCCCACGGACACCCGCCGGGATGGAAACCAAAAGAAATCGGCCTGTTTGTCGATTCCATCCTGACCGGCGGCCAGCCACTCGCAAGCATTGACCAGGTCAAAAGAAATGGCAAACAAGTCACCCTGAACTTCCACAGCGAAGTTCCCATCAAAAGCGCCTCCCTGCACTACACCACCGACACCGGCCCGTGGAAAGAACGCCTATGGAAAAGCGAAGCCGCCCAAATCAAAGACAACACCATCACCGCCACCCTACCCGCACTCAAAAACACCACCTGGTTTTTCACCCTCACCGATCAACGTGACGCCACCATTTCCAGCGAACACCAAACGATCGAAAAACCATAGAGGCTCATCCCCGTCCCCTCTTCCGTCAACCCCTCGCTCCCATCACGGTCAATCTCTTAAAAAGTTTACCGCGAATAAGAATGAAGAAAAATATGCCAGCAAACGATGAGGGTGAAATCGCTATTTCCAGAATCCCTGACATGGCAGAGATTTACTCTGATACCATTTTGAACAATCTCTCGCAAAATGCAAAGCAAGTGCACTGCATATTTGGCATTGCCAAATAAAACGGATTGCCAATCCGTGCCACAATGTGGAACGCAATGGCATTGCGTGATGGGGTGCGTTTCGAGAGATAGAGAAAACACCAATTCCTTTTCCTAATACTGAAACTGATATTTCTTTTGATCTTACTCTCAAAGTTTACGCCCCCCCAATCCTGCACCCTTAAAATTGGTAGCTGAACGATTGAGACGGTCAACCTGATCAATCAACCTTGAATCAAATTCAACCATAACTTCCTCACTTCTTCCCCATCCCCTTCCGTGCTTTTCCGTGGTAATTTTCTCGCCTACCCCTCTACGATCAGGATGCCCATCTTATCCGCGCCATCCGCGGTCAACCCTCTTAATATCTCCCAGCCTACAGCCTAAACAGCTACAGCCTCCTTCACCCCACCGCAGCGACACACTTCTTCATATACGCCAAACTGTCTTCACAGATTTTCTCCACCCCGGGATCATAGTCAAAAACCTCCACCGATACCCAGTCCTGATAGTTCGTCTCTTTCAAAGCTTCAAAAATCGGCACGAAGTCAATCTCCCCCATACCAGGCCCCAACAAGTTGGCATCATTAGCATGAAAGTGTGCCGTCCACTCCGCGCTATCACGAATAATATCCGCAATCGGCTTCGACTCCGAAGACATCGCTTTCACATCCAGATGCAAACGACAATTCGGTGAATCCACCATCTTCGCCAACTCGATGCCCGACTCCGCGGTATTCAAAAAATCCCCCTCAGCCGGTCCCAGTGGTTCCAGCGCCAAAGTCACTCCGCAATCCTCCAATACCGGCATCGCATCGCGCACCACCTCAGCCGCGAACTCCATCGCCTGCTCGTGACTCACTCCTGGCAGCAAGTTACGCTGAAACGGTGAACCCAAGACCATGATCTTACCATCCAAGTCACGACACAAACGCGCCAGCTCTTTCAAATAATCAGCCGTTTCCTGACGAATCTTAGCATCCGTAGTGGTCAGATAAAACCCCTCCGTTTTCGCCAATAACCAATGCAAACCCACACACTCCAAACCCGCATCGACGATCTGCCCCTTCACCTCGACTCGTTTTTCTGGCGTGATCAGACGCACATCTTCATTGATCGTGAATGGAGCAATCTCCACTCCAGTATAACCAATTTCCTTAGCGTAAGCAAAAGCCTTCTCGAAAGGCCAATCCTGGAATGTCTCGTTGCAAATAGCGTATTTCATAGTCCCTAAAATAATTAAGCTTCTTTTTTCTCCGTTTCCTCTTTCTCCTTATCCTTATCCGCACCTTCCTTAGCCGGCGCTTTTTTCTTCTCACCCGTTTTAGCCCCATTCCAGATCCAATGCAAAATGATCAGCGTTTCCTCCGGAGTCAGGCGATCCTTGCCCTCCGGCGGCATCGCCAAATCATCTGATTCCGGCAAAGTGATCGTCTCCGCAAGAAAGCTCTCATTCACCCGACTCGCTACGATCGGGTCCAGTTCACTCTCACCCGCAGCGAACAAACCTTTGAGCGTATCCATGCGGTAGTCGCCCTTTTGTTTCTCCTCGCCATGACACTGGTAACATTTTTCTTTAAAAATAGGCTGAATCACATCGGCAAAAACCCCTTCACCCAAACCGGCTTCGGGATCAGCCTTACCTCCTTTGCCTTCGATTTTATGCACCACATCCTGAATCCACTCCGGCGCATCCGCCCACAAATATTCCGAACCGTGAGTCAAATTACCACCCAAGTGACCCGAATAACCCAGCAGTCCCATGTTCGCCATCAACAGCACCAGATAAACTTTACGCACACCTATGCGCTTCAGCTCTCCGCGACGGAAGGCAAAAGAATGCAATACGGCCAAAATAAAAGTCACTGCACCTACTCCTATCCCCGTCCAACGATGCCACCAAACCGCATTTTCCTCATAACCCCCGCCTTCTCCCAAAGCATAACCCAAGCCCGCTGCTATGATCGCCGTCAGCGCACCGAACCACAAAGCCAGACTCACCACCTTGCGCACATCCTTGGCAGGATTGAACCAGGCATACATTTCCAAAACCACGATGAAGGCCAGCATGCCAATCGGCAAATGCAGCGTCACCGTATGAAAAGGCCCCAGAAAAGCGAACCAATCCAAACCTTCTTCAGCCACCTTCTTAGCCGCTTCGCCGCCATCTTCCGCGCCCACCACCAAGGCCAAGGTCAAACACCACAGCATCACACCCAGAGACAGTATTTTTTGTAAATTTTGCTTCATCATCATTTTTATTATCGCTCACTATTAAGCATCAAAAAGCCAAAGCTGCAAACAATGCCAATATATGCATAAACAGCCACTTTCCACCGATCCCTTGCTTTTTCAATCAAAACAACTTGCCCCCGGCGTGCTTATTACCAGCCACCAGCTGATCCACCCCGGCCTGCACCGCTTGCTCCAATGTCTGTGTCAACTCCGTCACCGCCGGACGCAGCTTGCTCTCATGCTTGGCAAAAAGTTCCGCCAGGTTCACTGGCTCCCCCACTCGAACCAAAGTCGCCCGCCGTCCGATCGGCTTGGCAGATTCCCCCGTGTAATCCTCGCGCATCTTCTGCGTGGTTTCCGCAAATCGATCCACCGTCGGACTCTCCGCCACATAAGGCGTGGCATAAGTCAGAGCTCGAAAAGCAAGAATCGCTTCATCCGCCCACTCTCCCGCCAATGCCGACTTTTCCAACTCTTCTGCCGATTCCCCGATATCACGAATCCGGATCTGATGAATGCCTGCCCGGATCCGTCGAATTCGGTCAATCAAATCACTGCCACTTTTAACTTCCAAACCCATCTTATTCTCCAGGCCCGCGATCACTTTTTCCGAACTGCCCGCAAACAGCTCGGTCCAATCACCCGCCTCCAGCTCCTCATCCGCAGATAAATGCTGCCACTCCTTCATCCGCTCCGTCAGCAAAGCGTGACCAATCTGCTGAAGCTCTTCAAGCGCATTTTCGCAACCCTCCGGTTTCACCCCAGCCATGCGCGCCACCTCGTCCATCTGACTCTTCACCAGCTCTCGCACATCATCCAAGTAAGTCATTTTGAATGAGACCGGCACCGCGTATATCGGCTGATCAGCTCCCAATTCCTTCTGTGCCCGCAGCGAGACAAAAGCCGCCCCTTCCATGAACGGAGTGACCCGCTCATTATTAAGATAAACATTGCCTTCGGGAAAAATCGTCATCGCGTAATCCCCCTCCTTCAACAAGCGAATCGCCTCCTTCATCGACTGCTTGTCCGAGCCCTCGCGATCAATCGAAAAAGCCCCGTGCCGCTGCATCACCCAGGCACAGATCTTGTCACGCAGAAAAACATCATAAGCTGCCATGAAACAAGAATGCACCCCGAGACGACGCTGCACCTCGGTCATCACCTGCGCATCACTGTGGGTCGGGTGATTCGCCACCAATAAAATCCGCGCGCCGCTGGCTAACAATTCTTGCAAGCGCTGCCCACCGGACACCTCTACTTGTTGGATACGGTGCTTGGGCCCTGCCAAAAAAACGTGCCGGTTCGCCTGTTGGCAAAGCCACTGCATCGTGCTGTTCGGTTTGGCAGAAAAAAACTGGTAGGGAGCATCACTGAAATCTAACATCGTGGAAGCCTATCACTCATCGAGATAAAAACAATATCCGTGCAATCCGTGCAATCCGTGTGATCCGTGGTTAAAATATTCAGTAATCTTATGGAATTCATCCTTCACCCCCATCCGTATCGGTATTTTCATCTGCCTACTGGCCGTTTTTTGGTTCTTCGACGGTTTCACCCACCCCGCGATCAGGCTGGATCTCAGTGACGAGGCACCACGTTATTTGCTCAGGACATGGGGGCTTTGCATGGCCTTATTCATCACCGGAGCCACCTCCGCCACCATGATCGAACACTGGGTGGGAAATCTCGACCCCACCAACCTGCAAGCCTTTTACATCACCATC
>JAJRVS010000354.1 GCA_024277195.1 Verrucomicrobiota bacterium
CCATAAAAAACCCTGCGCCCATCCACCAAAGTGAGCCCCCCGCAACGCACCGTTTCTTTACCATAGACAGCCCCCTGCGCTTCGTTCCAACGAGGTGAATGGTAACTGTGACGACAAAGCTGAGGCACCAGTTCCTCAACCCATTTCACATCCATCTTGGTCACCTTACGCGCCCACACCCGGGTGGTTTCAACCAGCTCAAATCCTAACAACCATTCTGGCTTCTGTTTACCAAAAAGCCCAGAGCCAGGAAAGATTGCAAACTCCCTACCTCCCGTGCTGCGGTAGGCTCTTTTTTCCTTATCCCAAAATCCAAACTGCATCGGGATGCCCGCCATCAGCGATTTGTGCATCTCATCTTCGTCACCCCATTGATCCCGCTCACTAGGCAAAGCCCGTATTTTCACCTTGAGCGTATCACGCACCAGCCGCCCCAGTTCGCCAACGATCTGATCCCACTCCATCACCCGACGAAAGCTCAGATAATTCTGTTTACAAAATTTGCGCAACTGGTTGCGCTTAAAACGCCGCTTGTCACGAAACTGACCCACCGCACTCCATATATGCAGCAGCGTGAGAAAATCAGAATCCTCATCGTTGAACTTTCCATGCGCCTTGTCCGCTTCCGCTTGTTTGTCCTGCGGACGCTCCCGCACATCCATCACACTCATTCCCCCAACCATCACCAACACCGCATCCAACACCTTGCGCCGACTGCCCTCGATCAACATCCTGCCCAGCCGAGGGTCGAGCGGCAAGCGTGCCAACTTATACCCCAAATCCGTTAACTGCCCGCGCTTCCCCCCCTTCGCTGACAAAGGCACCATCGCCCCCACTTCTTCCAAGGTGCGATGCCCTTCACTGATCGCCTTGCCGGATGGCGGACTAAGAAAAGGAAACTCACGCACATCAGGCAGGTGCAGCGATTTCATCCGTAAAATCACTCCCGCCAACGAAGTCCGCCGAATCTCTGGGTCGGTGTATTCATCGGCCAGATCCAAAATCTCCTCGCTGTAGAGCCTTACACACACACCCTCACTGATCCTCCCACAGCGCCCGCGCCGCTGCCTCGCACTCGCCTGACTGATTTGTTCGATCTGCAATCCTTGAATTTGCCGCGTAGGGTTCCATCGGCTCACCCTCGCCAACACACTATCGATCACATACACAATGCCCGGAATCGTCACACTAGTCTCAGCGACATTGGTAGCCAGCACCACCCGACGGCGAGCTCCGTCCACCTTGAACACCTGCTCCTGCTCATCCAATCCAAGCCGGGCGAACAGCGGTAGAACGTCCGTATTAAAAAACTTTCGCCCTTCCAACATCTCCGCACACTCCCGGATCTCCCGTTCTCCTGGTAGAAAAATAAGCAAGTCTCCTTGTTTATCCATATCTGTCACCCACTCAACCGCCCGCGCCACATGCCGCGAAAGCTCCTCGCCATCCGACAACGGCGGCAGAAAATAGTCCTCCACTGGAAAAGTCCGCCCCTCCACATTCACCACCGGCGCTCCATCAAAATAATCCGAAAACTTCCCTGCATCCAAGGTAGCCGAACTGACTACAATCCGTAAGTCTTTCCTTCGTTTGATCAGATTTTTAAGATAACCGAGGATAAAATCGATATTCAAACTGCGCTCATGCGCCTCATCGATGATCAAAGTATCGTATTGTGACAAATTTCGATCCCGCTGCGTTTCAGCCAGCAAAATGCCATCCGTCATGAACTTGATCACCGTCTCCTGCTGCACCTTTTCAATAAAACGCACCTGATAACCCACCCGTCCCCCCAGCTCAGAACCCATTTCCCCCGCCACCCGCCGCGCCACCGTCGCCGCAGCCAGGCGTCTTGGCTGAGTGCAACCCACCCGCCCCGTCTTGCCCTCTTCACACGCCAGCATATAAGCCATCTTCGGCAGCTGCGTCGTTTTCCCGCTGCCCGTCTCCCCCACCACAATCACCACCTGATGCTCCCGCATCGCCGCCATGATCTCATCACGCCGATTCGCCACCGGAAGATCCGGGTATTTGATATTGGGAATAGGAAGAGCTGCTGACACCCGTTGAAAGTCAAGATTCCAGCGGCAGAGTCAAGCAGGAGGTGTAAAAACTAACAGCATCTTATCGAACAAGCCATTGCAATACTCTGTGAATGATCGCATACTTCCATATAATGAAAGGATTTTCTCCTCAACTTTTCTGGGACACTACGCAAGAACACATCGACATCGATAAACATCGTGCCTGGCTAGTAAAACGTGTTTTAGAGAAAGGGTTGTGGGAAGATTGGAAGTTACTCCTCAAGCTAATCGGCAAAAAAAAAGTCCGTGACTCAATTAAAAAAATCCGCCACCTTGAAAAACGATCTCTCAGCTTTGCCTGTGTGGCACTCAATCTAGATCCATGCGAACTACGATGCTCCACCCAAAAGTCCTTCCAAGCCACTCATTGGCCCTATTAAAATCACTCTCTAAAAGCCTGGCTGAAAGCGGGTTTTATCTTGCAGGAGGCACAGCCCTTGCCCTTCGTCTTGGTCATCGCATATCAATTGATCTGGATTTTTTTTCTACTCAGCCATTCCTCCCGCCTGAGTTAATAGTTCAAATTGAAAAAGCCCCAAGAAAACTGCCCAAGTTAACCAGCAGACTCAAGGTTCCCTTTGTCTGATGTTAGACGAAACCAAAGTCGAGCTACTCCACTACCCTTACCTCTCACTTGCTGAAGTTGAAGTTGTGGATGGAATAACGCTCTGCTCTATCGCTGATAATGGAGCGATGAAACTTTCCGCCATGGCCAACCGTGGTTCAAAAAAAGACTTCTTTGATATTGCCGCAATGTTAAAAATAGCCCCACTGGAGGTATGGCTTACTCGTTTTCAAAAAAAATATCCTCAAACCGATATCTTCATTGTCATCAAAAGCCTAACCTGGTTTGAAGATGCTGAAATGGAACCCGATCCCGTTCTATTACACCAACAAAGCTGGCAGTCCGTAAAACGCGCGCTATCAAACGCCGTCGCACAATTGAAAAACTAATCCCCCCCATTCTCGCTCATCTGCGGTTAAAACAAAAAAACTCCACCTTCCTGCCTTTGCGTTTCTCCGCGACTCTTGACCGTCGAAGCCTTAGTGCAGAAACTTCGTGGAGAATCCCTCTATTCCGCTCGCTTTTCGGTCAATTTCTATCCATATTCAGGCGTGACTGGTCAAAAAACATCTAAAAGCACAAGCCTTGCTCGAAATTTGGCCATCACTTTTTCCGTTTTTGTCCTGCTATCCTCCCTCCTGCTTACTGGCTGGATGACTTGGCGACAGCAGCGGCAATCCTTGCAGGAGCTCAAAAAACGGGCTTCGATCAACGCCTCTGTTATCACCGAATTGCGCCTGCCAAAATCCCGCGAATTGGCAAAAAAACTCTCCCACATTCTTGACGTCGGAGTGGGTTTCCATTTCAAAAACGGGCAAGCCGGTGACTGGCCGCAGCCCTTGAATGAGGTGATCGAAGACCTAGTCAAAGCACACACTTCGGCAGCAACCCGCGTCCATGGTTACGCCATCGCGATTGCTCCCTTTCCCGATAACAACACTTCGCTGATCCTTATTCGCCAGAGTAAACCCTTATTTCCCAACCTGCTCGGAGCGGCTCTGATCCCCGCTGCCGTGTTCTCCCTCGCTTGTGCCATGCTCGCGATTCTGATTGGCCGCAGCCTGGTCCAACCTCTCACCACCCTCGCTGACTGGTTGCCCAACTTGAACAGCGAAGCCGGTAAAAAACACCAAGCCATTCCCGCGACCATCACTCACCGTCGCGACGAAATCGGAATGCTGGCTCAGGCCCTGGAACAAACCTGCCAGAATCTACGCCACGAACAGCAACTGCGGCGACAGTCGGAACGACTGGCCACCCTCGGTCGCATCGCTACCAGCCTAGCTCACGAAATAAGAAACCCCGCCGCTGCCATCGGTCTGCATGCCGACCTGTTGGCTGAATCCGTGAACGAAGCCGATCTGCAATCCATCGAACTGATCCGCGAAGAAGTGGATCGAATCACCGATCTGGTCAATCAATGGCTTTTTGTCGCTCGCTCTGCTCCCACCCGCAAAGAGCCCCATGATTTAAACCAATTGATCAACAACGTCGCCCGCCGCTTGCGGCCGGTTTTGGAACACGCCCACGCAGAACTCATTATCCAACTTTCCGATAACACGCCTGTCGCGGTGCAA
>JAJRVS010000355.1 GCA_024277195.1 Verrucomicrobiota bacterium
TTGATCCCCATCTCATCATCCATGATGTAAACATCCGGCACGGGTACCCCGGAAGCGATCGCCATTTCCTCCACCACGTTGAGCAAACGCCGTTCTTCAAAATCCCCGGTATTACGATCGATGCGTCGACCACCGAGTTCAATCGCCACCACCGAACCGCCGGCACTGAGTTGCAAAGTTTTGAATCCTGTACCCAACGCGATCACTCCTCCCGAACCCAGTGCGGCGTAGAGCAACATCTCTGGTTGCCACAAATTGATACTGCCGGAACTCTCGTCAGCGAAAAAAAACGAGGCGCCAACGATCACCGCATAAATTGACGCGATGATGCCCATCACCGCCAGACTGAAATACAGCACTAACAAGCGGGTTTTTTTCCGCGCCAGCTCCTGATGTTCGAAAAAATCCATCGATTCCCGATTCCCGATTCCCGTTTGCAACGATGAGGTCGTTTTAATCAAACGATACTTTGACCGCTTCGCGCTGCTCTTCTTCTTTCACTTCGAACAAAGTCGCGGCGACGAAGTTGAACATGCCGGCAATCAGATTCGAGGGGAACATCTCACGCTTGGTGTTGTAGTTCATCACCGAGTCATTGTAAGACTGGCGGGCAAAGGAGATTTTGTTTTCGGTAGAAGTCAGTTCCTCGGTCAATTGCATCATATTCTGATTGGCTTTGAGATCCGGATAAGCTTCCGACAGTGCAAACAAACGTCCAAGCATGCCACCCAAACCGGATTCTGCCTGCGCCAGTTGCTGCATCGCCACCGCATCACTTGGATCCACCGAGGCTTGTTCGCGAGCAGATGATGCCATGTTGCGCGCTTTGATCACATTTTCCAAGGTATCAGCCTCGTGTTTCATATAACCTTTGGCGGTTTCCACCAAATTGGGAATCAAATCGTAGCGCCGTTTTAGTTGCACATCGATCTGGGCAAAGGCATTTTTGAATTGGTTACGCAGTTTGACCAAGCCATTGTATTGGCCGGCCACCCAGGCGATCAGCACCACGGCGACGCCTACGATTGCTAGGAGAGTAATAGTTGCAGCTGTCATAATATTGGAAGAATTAGGTTTTAATTGAATATTTGCTTACCCGGACACTCGAAAGCATCGATAGATAGATTGAAAGGCAGGGCACTGTCTTTTAATGTATCACTGATTTTTCATCGTCCAACAGACTATAAGCGCAAAATGAATTTGAGTTCGATTATAAAATACCACCGCGATTATAATCCGGTTAGAGCCGCCATTTTCATCATCCTGTTGGCAATGATGCTGCCGTTGGTAAAAGCCGCCGATTTCACTCTCGATGCCCGCCTCCAGCCTACCCCGCCCTTGCGGGAATTTCGCGGAGTCTGGGTCGCTACGGTTTATAACATCGACTGGCCGTCCCGCCCCGGACTGTCCGCTGCCCAGCAACAAAGTGAAATGATCGCTATTCTCAACCGTGCCGCCTCTTTGCGCATGAACGCGGTGATTTTCCAGGTTCGCCCGATGGCTGACGCTTTTTACAAATCCCGGGTCGAACCCTGGTCCTATTATCTCACCGGCGAGATGGGCAAAAGCCCCGGTTACGATCCCTTGACTTTTGCGGTGCAGGAAGCCCATCGCCGCGGGCTGGAATTACATGCCTGGTTCAATCCCTACCGTGCTAAAACCGGCAGTAAAATGGCCGTATCCTCCAAACACGTTTCCCGTTCCCAGACCTCGGTTATTCGCCGCGCCGGCAAAGGTCTGTGGATGGACCCTTCCTCCAGCTTCACCCGCGAACGCATGATCACTGTGGTGATGGATGTAGTGAAACGTTATGACGTCGACGGTGTCCACATTGACGATTATTTTTACCCTTATCCAGAGGCCGGCGGAGGCGCGGCTTTTGATGACAACGCGAACTGGAATTCCTATCGCAAAAAAGGTGGTCAACTCAATCGTGGTGACTGGCGGCGCGATCATGTCAATCGTCTGGTGCGGGAGCTTTATTCCAGCATCAAACGCTCTAAACCCCAGGTCAAATTCGGGGTTAGTCCGTTTGGAATCTGGAAGCCGGGTTACCCTTCGACGGTCGAGGGCCATCTGGATGCCCACGGTGAGCTTTACGCTGACAGCCGTCGCTGGCTGCATGAAGGCTGGCTGGATTATGTCTCACCGCAGCTTTATTGGAAAAACAAAGGGCCGCAAAGTTTCAACGAACTCTATAATTGGTGGCAAGCGGAGAATAGCAAAGGGCGCCATTTGTGGCCGGGCATCGCGATCAGCCGTATCGGACGAGGTGGAGAGGGTGACGGGCGTTCTGCAGGAGAAATTATCACTCAGATCAATATCACTCGTAAAAATCGTGGTCGCGCGCCCGGCACCGGACATATTTTTTGGAACGAAAAAGCTTTGCGCAAAAATACCGGCAACATCAATCAAACCCTGGTCACACAGGCCTACACCCAACGTGCTCTGGTGCCGGCCAGCCCTTGGTTGGGCAATAACAAAAACATGCCGCAAGCGGTGGTCACTCGCGCCAGCCTGAACGGCGACCGCCTGAGCCTCAAATGGTACCCCGAAAGCAAGCGTGCCAGTTCTGTTCGCTGGTGGGTGATCCAAGTGCTCGAAGGCAAACAATGGCGAATCGCCCAAACCGTGCCCGGCGCGGCAACTGGCATCGATGTATTGAACGCCAGCAAAATCACCGCGGTGGCAATAAGACCGGTGGATGCCGCCGGCGGGGTGGGGCGAGCAGCGGCTTTGCGGAAATAAGTCCGGATTCATTTTTCTTCTTATCCTCGTTAAAAAATCTAATATATCTGTTATGTCAGAGCAATCACAAATTGACCGTCTCCTGGAAATTATGCACACCCTGCGTGCCCCTGGAGGCTGTCCTTGGGATATCGAACAGACTCACCAATCCCTCATCCCTTGCTTGATCGAAGAAGCTTACGAAGTCGCCGAAGCTCTGCGCGAAAATGATACTCACGCGATGACCGACGAACTAGGAGACTTGTTGTTGCAGGTGGTCTTCCATGCTGAGATTGCCCAGGAGAATGACCGTTTTGACTTCGAAGAGGTAGCCAAAGCGATCTCTGACAAACTGGTGCGCCGCCACCCTCATGTTTTCGGTGACAGTGACGTCAGCGACAGTGAAGGCGTTCTGCGGCAATGGGAAGAAATCAAACGGCAGGAAAAAGGAAGCGCTAAATCGGATTATCATATCAAAAGAGCCAACGATGGCTTGCCTTCCCTGATGGCAGCCCGCAAGCTGCAGAAAAAAGCCGCCGAGGTGGGTTTTGATTGGCCTGACCTTGCTCCGGTTGTGGCTAAAATTCACGAAGAATTGGCTGAAGTCGAAGAGGCGATGGCAGAAAATGATCCTCAACATCTCGGCGAGGAAATTGGCGATTTGTTGTTTGCCGTCGTCAATCTCGCGCGCAAAAAAAACTTCGATGCGGAAACCCTGTTAGCTGCCGCCAACAGCAAATTTGTCAAACGTTTCCAACAGGTCGAAGACCGCTTGCAAGCCGAGGGCAAAACCCTGCAACAAGCCAGCCTAGAAGAAATGGACGCCCAATGGGACGCCGCCAAACTCGCCGCAAAGTAGAATTGAATCACCAGGTAGGATAGATTTCCAAATCTGTCCGCGCGGCCCTAACAAGGCAAGAATAACCACTGCCGCCTAGCCCCACCTTCACTCATCGACATCTACCTGCCAGCGGCCAATATTTAATCTTGTAAGTTAACCGGAATTATAACCACTGATAACACTGATTAGCACTGATACATTTTCACCACACAGTCTTTCTCATTCTATCTTATCCGCGCTATCCGTGTAATCCGCGGTTAAAAAACAGAATCTAGGATGTCACAGAACCCACAATTTGCGTCCCCTGAATCTTCACGTAATATCTCCTATGATCCGTCACACCGTTGTTTTCACTTTAAATCACCCTGCAGGTTCCACCGAAGAAGCCGGCTTCATGGATGAAGCGCGCGCGCTCACCGTCATTCCTGGAGTGACTCGTTTCGAAATTTTAAAACAAGTCAGTCCCAAATGTGACTTTGCTTACGGCATCTCGATGGAGTTCGCCAA
>JAJRVS010000356.1 GCA_024277195.1 Verrucomicrobiota bacterium
CGGCGGAAAGCTTGGTGATGTTCTGCCGGGGTTTCGGCTAGGGTCACGCGGTCATCGTTATTTTGATCGAGTAAAAGAACGGTGTGCAAGCGGCGCATAAGTTGGCGCGATCGGGCAAAGCGTTCTTTGGATTTCTGAACCTGTTGTTGTAGGCCTTGGGCGATGCTTTTTTGTTGGTTTTTATTTTTTGCCACACATTGAAAAATGATGCTGCCCATTTCATCGTCGGATTCCTCGCCCCAGTGGATGCGACGTGGCGGGGAGTTGGGGTTGTCAATGTTATCAGCTGAATTGTCATAAGTGATCGTGACATCGATGCGGGTACCTTTTGGTAACACGACGGGCTCTTGATATTGATACTGTCCCTGCCAATTGAAATCCCACTCGTCGATATAAAACAGGGGGATTTTTTCCCCGTCGGGTAGGGTAGCGTCGGCTTTCATACTGTGGCCAATTTGATGGGCATGGGCCCAGACGGTGATCAGTTCGATATCGCCGGGGACGATGAGGTAATCTTGAATGACGTAGTTGGAGTCACCGGGGGCGATGGTCAGGCCGGTGCGTGAGCCGAAGCTGGGAGGGATTTGAAATTCGCCGATTCTACGTTGTGGTTCTTGTTTGGCAAAATAGATGCCAATCTTGGTTTTTTCCCGCTCCACTTTACCACTGGGGTGAAAGTGGGTTTGCAGGACGAGGTCGGATCCTTTTGGTAAAGGTAGGGCAAATTGGTCATCGAGAGCCAGTGGCATGCCGCCAACGGCCCAGGCTCCGAGAGAGCCAGTGGCTTTGAATCCTTTGCCGCTGAAACCTGGAAGCGGATCTTTTTTTTGCAGTTTTTGTGCCTTGCCGGTATTATCGAGGAAAAACAAAGAGTGGTGAACAACGGGGCGGGCACTTGGCCTGATTTCAATTGCGCGAACCCATTTGTCTTCACTTAGGTTGAGTGGTAGGGTGAAATAACGATAGATGTCCCGTCCTTCGGCATGGACTTCGAAAGCTTGATCCATTTCGACCACTAGATCGGGTTCGCCTAGGTTCCAGCCTTTGGTGAAGATAGGGGCGGCGGGTTTTTTTGCGGGATCACCTTCGGGGCATCCTGCTTTGACCCATGTTTGGATGAGGGTGACATCGGAGTCGTTGAGTCGCAGGCTATTTTTAAAGTCTCCGTGTCCGGGAACGGGTTGCCAGGGGGGCATGTAACGGTCGCTGACTACCCGGCGGATAGTTTTTGAGCGTCGTTTGGCGCTGGCGTAGTCGAGGAGGGAAAAGGGAGCGGCTTCACCAGGGCGGTGGCAGTTCACACATTTTTGATAGAAGAGTGGGGCGATGTGTTCGGCATAAGTAACCGGAGTAGAGCTTTCTTTTTTCGGTGAGCCGGTTTCTGCGGTTAACAGGGAGGCGCTGAGGAAAAAAACAAATAGTGAGGTGGTGGAGACGTTCATGAATGGTGTGGATCAAATGAGAATACGGCCGTTGCTTCCACTAGACGCTGCCTCCCCAGAAGGGTTACATCAAATTCGGGTATTCATGAAACCTCCGTCGATTGGCCAGGCGGCTCCCGTCACAAACGATGCTTCGTCGGAGCAAAGGTAAACGCAGAGACTGGCGATTTCTTCGGGCTCTGCCATGCGCCCGATGGGCTGGGCTTCACTGAGTTTCTGGAACATTTCCTTTTCTTGTCCGGGATAATTTTTGGCAATGAAACCATCGACAAAAGGGGTGTGTACGCGGGCGGGGCAGAGGCAGTTGCAGCGGATGTTGTCTTTGATGAAGTCGGTAGCGACCGAGTAGGTCATGGTGAGCACCGCGCCTTTTGACATGGAGTAGGCAAAACGATCGGGGATGCCGGTGAGCGATACGATGGAGGCTAGATTAAGAATGACCCCGCCTCCAGATTCTACCATGTGAGGTAGAGTGGTGTGCAGGCAGTTGTAAACTCCGCGCACATTGGTCTGGTAGATGCGGTCAAAATCTTCGATCTGGGTATCCACGGCGTTGCCGACATGGGCGACCCCCGCGTTGTTGACCAGGATGTCGATGCGTTGGTTTTGTTCGATGACTTGATTGATCGCTGAAGTGACGGATTCAGGATTAGAGACATCGCAGGCGTAGGCTTTTGCTTTCCCTCCGCCATCGTGAATGGCTTGCAGGGCATCGGCGGCGTGTTTTTCGCTGAGGTCAAATATGGCCACTTCTGCGTTTTGCTGGGCAAATTTTAGTGCGATGGCCTGGCCGATGCCTGAGCCTCCCCCGGTGATAATGGCTGTTTTTCCTGTTAAATCGAGCATGTTGGTGGTTGGTGTTTTTTGGAAGAATATGGATTTGAATAAAAGTTCGCAAACAAAAGATAGGGTGCAAGTTCAACCATGGACACGAAAACGACAATATGAAATGAAAATTCTCAAATGAGAGAATAGCAAGCTAGAGCTATGATGAAAGCATTGACGAAAGAGGATGGATTGTTTAGGCTCGCTCAAAATTTTGTGACTGCAGAAAACAATGATGCTTTTTACGTTGATAAAAAGACTGTAATTTGTTCTTTGGAGTCAGAAACAAGTGATTGATATTAGATATGCGTAGTTTGAAAAATTTCGGAGTTGTGTTGTTTGCCGTGGCTGGGGTGATCCCAGTGGTGTTGATGTTCTTGCTGATCCAATTTGTTGGGAAAGGTGGTGGGGATCGGCAGGCGGAGGTGGCGCAGTCAAAATTGTCGGTTTCCGTGCGTAAGCAGGTTGAGGCTTTGGTCGATAATTCACTGAGGCAAGCCAGGGGGCTGAAGGGCCATCCATTGCTGGCTGACCCGGGAAAAGAAACCAAAGAGGTTAAAGAGGAGTTGACGCGCTTGAAAAAATGGCAATTTGACGATGTGACGGTGCTCGACGCCAATGGGCAGGTCTTGGTATCGACGATGAACCCGGTACCGAGTGCCGATGCTTCGAATTGGGCTAAAAAGGCTTTGGCTGAAGGGCTGCCTTTTGTCAGCTACCCTTTGCAAGAGGGGGGGGCTGGTTACTCGGTGTATCAAGCATTAAAACCGAAGGGGGATGCTGACGGTCGCGTGCTTCGCTTGGACTTTTCATTTAATCGGATCCAAACCCTGTTGGAAGGGGTGAAAACCGAAGGTGGAGAAAAGTTGTTTTTGGTGGATTCGGCTAATGTCATTTTGTATGCTAAAGATCCCGCTCAAGTGCTCAAGCTTTTCACTCAAGTGATGAATTTCACCGACTGGGTGGGAGCGGAAGAGGGCAAAGTCATGCCCTCTTCGGATGGAAGCGATGTTTTTGTGCAAACGGTGAAACCGACGGGGCTGATGGATGACAAACAGGGGTGGTTGCTTGTTTGGACGGGGATGAGTCAGGGCGGATCTTCGATGGGCATGCTGCCGATTTTGTTTGCGGTATCTACGATTGTGGGAATTGGTCTGGCGGTCGTGTTGGGATCGGTTTTGACCGGCAAAGTCAAAGGGGCTATCTCGGATGTGACGGATGGTTTGGAAGCGGTTGCGGTAGGGGATCTGAAAGTGGAGCTTGATGGCGGGGGATTGGATGAAACCGATGCTATGGTAGAGGCTTTTAATGAGATGGTGGGCAATGTCAGATCGAGTCGTGATAGCCTCGAGACCAAGATGAAAGAGGAGGGTGGAGAGCTGAGGGAGTCGAAAGAAAAATTGGCATCGGCGACATCTGAGTTGCGCGCGGCTTTTGAAGCGGTTCGCGAAGCGGTGGTGATGGTGGATATTGATGGCAAGGTGATCGAGGCCAACCAGCATTTCTGTGATTTGGCCGCTTTGTCACAGAAAGATTTAAAAAGTTATTCATCGGAAGCGCTGTTGGATCAGCTGAAGTCCCGTTTCAAGGATTCTGCGGGATTTGGCAAACACTGGTTTCATTTTGTCGAGAATCCAAGGGCGGTAGGCAATGACGAATGGTTGACCCCGGGATCGGCACCTTTGACGATCGACATCCGTACCGTGCCAGTCTTGAGCAATGAGGATGAAGTCATGGGACGGGTTTGGGTTTTCCGTGATGTGACCGAGGTGCATACCTTGGACTTGCAGCTGAGGCAGTCGCAAAAAATGGGTGCATTAGGAAATCTGGCTGCAGGTGTGGCTCATGACTTTAATAATATGCTTACCGGAATCTCAGGTAACGTGGCATTCGCTTCGTTAAAACTGGCTGAGGGAGAAACCGAGAGTATCTCGGAATATTTGGGTTCGGCGAGTGAAGCTTGTGAAAGATCGTCAGCGCTGGTGCGACAGTTGTTGGATTTTTCGAAGCAAAAGGGGGCGGAGGAAGTAGTGGTTTCTTGTGATGTTAAGAAGATCGTCCAGGAAACGGCGATGTTATTGTCGAGGACTCTAGAGCCTCGCTTGAAACTGGAGGTGCAGGTGGATGATGGTGTTTGGCCGGTGCGTGGTGATGGTAATCAGCTTCAGCAGGTGTTGATGAATATGTGCGTGAATGCCGGCGATGCGATTTTTGATGACGGCACGATCCGTCTGGAAGCGTCTAACCGGGTTAAGGTAAAGATGGGGGGGGACAAAGGATCTCGCAGTGGTGAGTTTGTTGAGTTGTCGATCACGGATGATGGCGAAGGCATGGTGGATGAAATTCGCGAACGTATTTTTGAGCCCTTTTTCTCGACCAAGGCTCAGGGTGAAGGGACGGGACTGGGCTTGGCAACCTGCCTTGGTATTGTAGAAAAACAGGGAGGGTGGATTGATTGTGAATCGGAATTGGCATTGGGCACAACGTTCCGTATTTTTCTGCCACGAAGCAGAAAGGCGGCGCAAGGGGGTGATGCGCTGGCTGATATTAATTTAAACTTTGATGACCTGGGTGACGGATTCCGTGATGGTGAGGGTTATGGTTTGAAGGCGCTGGTGGTGGATGATGAGGAGAGTGTGAGAGACGTGGCTGCCAATATTCTCCAGGAAGAAGGGTATGAAGTATTGACCGCGGATAATGGCGAAGAAGCGGTGAAGATTTGTCAGGAGGAGGGCGGCAATCTTGCGGTGGTGATTCTGGATTTGACGATGCCGGTGATGTCGGGTCGCGATGCATTGGTTCAGATGCGGGATGAGTATCCGGATTTGCCGGTGATTATTTGCAGTGGTTACCTGATGGATATTGTTGATTTCGCTAATGAGGTGGGGTGTGAGCCGGATGAAAAAGTACAAAAACCTTACCGCTTGAATGTGTTGCGGAAGAAAATCAAGCAGGTGATCGCCAAGCGTGAGGCGGAGGCAAGTGCCAAGGTCAAGCAGGCGAAAGATCAGGAGGATGAAGTCTGATTCTTATTTAGAGAGCGAGTCAGCGGATCCAGTCGAGGATGGCTTGTGCACGTTTTTTCCAGCAGAGTTCGTTTGCCCTTCGGGCGGCATTTTTTGAAAGTTGTTGATAACGATGCGCGTCGTCGATGAGATCTTTGGCTGCCAGCGGTAGTTGCGAGGGTTGGTCGGCGGGTAAGTAAATCCCAGCATCGGCAAGTACGGCGCGGGTGGTAGGGAGATCGCTGGCGATCACGGGCAAGTGATGGGAGAGTGAATCCAGGGCTTTGACTGGGCATGTCAGGGCGCGGTTGTAGTAGCTGTCTTGTAGCGGCACGATGCCTAGGCTGGCGTATTTTTCGAGGTGTTGATGTAATTGTGCCGGGGGCATGGCAGGGAAGAAGTGAATAGGGGAAGGTCTCTCCGGGTTTAGCACTTGTTTGGATTTGAGCTTCTTTTCGAATTTTCTGATCTGTTGGGGCTCGCCTCCTAACAAGTGGAGCTTGATTTGGTGTTGTTGGAAAAAATGGGCTTGGTCGATCAGGTCATGCACGCCTTTGTAGCGGTGCAAGTGACCGACGTAAACAACGGTGCGGCGTTGGCGGCGGATTTCGATGGCCTTGTCGTCAGAGGGCGCATGGTCGAGGCAGCCGAGGGGCAAGGCGAGGGTATTGGTTTTTGGCAGGGCTTGTTGATAGAGTGCTGCTTGTGGAGGGGTGATGCAAAGCAGTCCGCTCAGTCGTGGCAAAAAAAGGCGTTCGTTCAATCGTTTGCGGTGATCTGTGAATTTGATTTTTTGGTCTCGCCCGTTGAGGTCGGCATGAAAATCATGGGCTTCATAGATGGTTCGTAAATTTTTTGGAAATTGTTTTTGCAAGCGGGAGAGCAGCCCGACTAAACCTAGTTCTCTCGTTAGAAAAGTTATTTCCGTTCCTTTTTTCAGTTCGTTGCGACTGAAAGTTAGCGCCTGGCGGTAGATGTTTCTGCCGGGAAGTTCGGCAATTTTACTGCCTTTGGGGATACGGTGGATATGGAGGTTTTCATTGTTTTCGAGCCCGTAAAAGTCCTCAAGGTCACGGGAGGTGTCAGAGGCAGGGCCTTCGCTGATAAAAAAGTGGCTTTCGTGGCCCAGGCGGGCAAACGAGAGCGCGTTGAGCAGGCCGATATAGACGATGGGTCCCGGCTTTTTCCATTCACTCCGGTTGGCCCAGACAATTTTCATAGATGCCTGCAAGCGTGCAGTTGCCGAGTAGCGGTGTCAATATGACTTACAAACAATAGTGGGCTGAGAAATTTGAACAAAGATGGACGGCGGGGGATTGTGGAGTAAATTAGAAACATGAAAATGAGACTGATATATGGTTTGGCCATGATGATGGCTTTAGGGCTGGTGCTAAATGGGTGCAAGCAGGGGGGGGCAAGTGCAGAGGGCAGTGGAGAGCAGATGAAAAAAAACGAGAGTAAACACTTGGTGAATCTGACTACAGAGACTTTTCAAAAGCAGGTGATTGAGAGTGATCAACTGGTGATGGTGGATTTTTGGGCACCGTGGTGCCCTCCCTGTTTGGAGCTGGCACCTGCAGTTGCTGCGCTTGCTGATGATTATGCAGGTAAAGTAAAAGTAGGCAAGGTGGATGTGAACGAGACGATCAACAAGGCGTTGATGGAAAAATATGTGGACGAGGGGATTCCTTTGATTTTGTTTTTTAAAGCTGGAAAGAAAGTGGATGAAAGCCTGGGCTTAGTTTCGAAAAA
>JAJRVS010000357.1 GCA_024277195.1 Verrucomicrobiota bacterium
ATTTCAAGCTGGCTACTTTATTCAGTTCACCATCTTCACCAATCT
The DNA here is from genome assembly GCA_024277195.1 of Verrucomicrobiota bacterium. Taxonomy (GTDB): domain Bacteria; phylum Verrucomicrobiota; class Verrucomicrobiia; order Verrucomicrobiales; family DEV007; genus JAADHD01. The sequence continues at coordinate 46 of JAJRVS010000357.1, forward strand.
TGAATGCGGTCAGGGTCGCAGCCCGGGTCGCTGATACCATCAAGTAGTCACCCTGCGGGGAAAGGTGCAAGGCCCAGGGAATTTTATCAGCTTGCGTAAGTCCCAGCAGCTCAACCTGACCATCAGCCAAAATTTTATAACGGGCGATTTTATCAAAATCCCGTGTCAGTCCCCGGATACCCGCAAAAAGAAAGCGCCCATCCGGAGTGATCACCACATCGGAAGCGGTGATGCCCTGTTTATCAAACGCAGACTCAACCGCCTCACACACCTGCAAAATTTTGAGCTGTCCAGAATCTGATCGAGAATACACCGAAACCCCCAAACCCTGCTCATTACTGAAATAAACGGTCGGCAAGCTAGGATGATAAATCATGTGCCGGGGACCCGTCGCCGGCGGAGGGTTAGCACTTTTAGGATCAAGAGCTTTTAGCTGCCCGCTGTTTTCATCAAAAGCATATTGATACAACTCGTTGTTGTCTTTCACATATGGGATATAAACAAAACGATTATCCGGTGATGGCAAAACACAGTGTGCATTTTTCCGTCCCTCATCTAAACCACTCACATGAGTTTTCAAAATCCCGTCCTGGTCGAGGGAATACACATCCACAAATCCGTCCCTATAATTGGCCGTTAGCAGGAATTTATTTTTTCGGTCGAGACTGAGAAAAGCTGCGCCATGTTTCAACTTGAAAGGAATCACTTTTTTAACGGCTCCTTGATCATTCAAAATCACAGTGGCTCCGGAAACCTTACCTTCCTCTCCACCAGAAGCCGACACGTAAAGCGTCGCTTGTATTGGATGTTGGGTCATCGACCCGGCAGGAAACCCCAGATCCGCGGCCCCCACTTGTTTCAAACTGAGTTTGCCATCCTTCACTTTTGCCTCGGCAATCAACAATGCCTGGCTCACCCGACTCGGGGCGTAGATTTTAAAGGAGGAATCACCTGCCTGTAAAATCGTCACAAGATAAAGACTGCTGCAAAAAATAATCGAAAAGACCTTCATAATTCACTCACTCAACAGCCTGCAGCCTGGGAGTCAAACCACTCGCTTGCGCCATTGACACAATGAAAGACCCGTGGATGTTTTGATTCTCACTTTGCCTACAAAGAACTTTATGAAACTCCCCTTCTATCTGTCCCTGTTTTTCATACTACCCTTCAGCTTGTTTTCAGCCCCGCATCCCGGTCATCAACTGATGCTCGGTTACGGAGAAGGCCTGATGGAACTGGATAAAAACAAGCACCCCGTTTGGCATTATCAAGATCCCGAGATCGAACTGGTTCACGATGTTTGGAAATTGGACAATGGCCACATTCTCTTCTCCCACCGCTACGGCGTTCGTGAAGTCGATGCCGCTAAACAAACCGTGTGGGATTTCAAAGTGCCGAGGGAAAAAGGCGAACAGGAAATCAATGCCTGCCAACCACTGGAAAACGGCAAGGTGATGATCCTCGACTGCGGCAATCAAAAAATACTCGAAGTCGATCGCGACTACAAGGTGACTTTGACCATCGACCTGCCGGATGGCGGCAAAAATTCCCACACCCGTTACATGCAGGCGCGCAAAACAGCTCAAGGCACTTACTTGATTTCCTATCGCGAAAAAGCGAAAATTATCGAGCTGAACACAAACGGCGACATCATTTGGCAATTCCAACTGGAAAAAACTGACCGCCCTTTCACTGCCATCCGGCTGAAAAACGGCAATACTCTGGTTCCTTGCATCACCTCCAACCGCATCATTGAAATTTCCCCTGATAAAAAAATCACCTGGGAACTCAACAGCAACGATCAACTCGGATTCCAGATCCTCTATCCGGTCGGCGTGCAAGTGCTCAATAACGGCAACCTGGTGGTGGTCAATTCAGACTACCATCACCGCAAGGGCTCCAACAACGATGTGCAGGCTTTTGAAATCACTCGTGATAAAAAAGTGCTGTGGACACTGAAAAAATCAGATCTCGAAAACGGCGGGAAAGTCCCGGTAGTTGAACGCGGAACCAAAATGCCTTCCCACCACCTGCTAGGCATTCAAGTCATCGGCGAAAACCCCTCATTAAAATAAACATTAACCTTTCCAACAAATACCTATACCACTTCAACCTTATGAAAATATCTTTCAAGAACACCACTCAAGCCCTCTCTAAAACCGACCTGCTAGTCATTTTCTCCCGTCAAGGATCCAAAGTCAAACTACCTCAAGGCGTACAAGTCCCACCGCTCGCGCTCAAATCATTCGAGGGAAAAGAACGCGAGATGCGCCTGACCGATGCCACCGGCGGCCCCGCCGCACGCGTCCTGTTGATCGGCTTGGGTGACAGCAAAACCATCGACTGCGAAACCTTGCGCCGCTGCGGTGCTCTGGCGACAAAAAAAGCCGAGAAAACCCATTCCGCATCCGTCTCCCTCTATTTTGATCTAGCTGTCGGCAAACAGAGTGAGGCACTCGGCCAAGCCCTCGCCGAAGGAGCTGTGATGGGCGCCTATCGTCTCACACATTTCCAAAGCACCGCCAAGCCGACAGCCTTGAAACGCCTGCTCATCTACGGCAATAAAGAATTTAATCGCGGTGCCAAACGCGGACAGATCATTGCTCAAGCCAACTGTTTGGCTCGTCGCCTCAAGGACACCCCAGGCAATTTGATGCGGCCACGCGACCTCGTCAGTGAAGCAAAAAAAATCGCCAAAGCTGGATCTTCGCTTTCGGTCAAAATCATCGACGAAAAAGCGATGGCTCGACTCAACATGGATGCCCTGCTATCCGTGAGTAGAGGCTCCTGCGAACCCGCCTACCTGATCCACCTGATCTACAAACCCAAAAATAAAAGCACTCGTAAAATTTGCCTGGTCGGCAAAGGGCTCACCTTTGATGCCGGCGGCATCAGCCTCAAACCCTCCGGTAAAATGGACGAAATGAAATACGACATGTCCGGAGGCGCCGCTGTTTTAGGCGTTTTCAAAGCACTCGCCGAAATTGACGTCGATGCCGAAGTGCACGGCCTAGTGCCAACTTCAGAAAATCTGCCTGACGGCAAAGCTGTCAAACCCGGCGATCTGGTCACAGCCATGAACGGGCTCAGCATCGAGGTTCTCAATACCGACGCCGAAGGACGATTGATCCTCGCCGACGCACTTTGTTACGCCAAAGAAAAAATCAAGCCCGATGCCATGATCGATCTCGCCACCCTCACCGGCGCGGTGGTAGTCGCCCTTGGCCACGAACTGAGCGGAGTGATGGGCAATGATCAAAACGTGATTGACGATCTGATTGCCGCCGGAAAACGCAGTGGCGAACTGGTCTGGCCGCTACCCCTGCACGACGTTCATCACGAAGAGATGAAAGGCAAAGTAGGCGACCTGCGTAACATCAGCAGCCCCGGAGCCGGAGCCGGCTCCTCCACCGGCGGTGCCTTTTTATCCAACTTCGTCGACAACATCCCCTGGGCCCATCTCGACATCGCCGGCAGTGCCTGGGGCGCAGCAGACCGTGATTATCAAGGCGGCGCCAAAGGCACCGGAGTGGGCGTGCGCCTGCTCTTTGATTATCTACAGCAAAGCTAAAAAACCGTAAAAAACAAACCCCCGTAACAAAAATCATACCGATAGAAATAATTCATCTCACTCGCACCGCCCCACTTGGAGGAGCGAGCTCCCGCGAGACCGCGCCCGCACTTTCGATATCCAAACCACCACTCGCCCCACGTCCGCACAAACCAACCCACACCCCGTCCCTCACTCGTGGGCAAGGTGAAACTTGCCCCTCCCAGTTCCACGCTACTTTACCGAACCCACTGGATAATCCTTACACAGCCACTCCAACGCGTGAGGTAGTATTTGCGCCTTTGCATTTCCAATGCCATGGCGGGCATTCAGGCAATAAATGTACTGGTAATGATAGCCCTTGGCCTTGATCACTTTGGCCATGC
>JAJRVS010000358.1 GCA_024277195.1 Verrucomicrobiota bacterium
ATTGTCGGTCACGATGACTACGTCGATCCTGAGTCCGACGCAGTGAAAAAACTCGACGCCAACATGCTCAGCTTGAATGATTTATTATCCCAGGCCGACTTCATCACCTGCCACGTGCCGCTCACCGATGGCACCCGAGAAATGTTCAACGACGACTTATTTAAAAAAATGAAATCAAGCGCGTTTTTCATCAACACCTCGCGTGGCGAAGTGGTCGACGAAAACGCCCTCGCACGAGCTTTGCAAAAAGAGCAGATCGGCGGGGCCGCGCTCGACGTGAGGCAAGTCGAACCTCCCGACGCCAGCAGCCCGCTCAACGGCTTGAGCAATGTCATCCTCACTCCTCACATCGCCGCTTTCACCCGCGAAGCCCAAACCCGGGTCGTCGATGCCGTTTGCCGTGACGTCAAAGCCATCCTCAAAGGCGAAGCCGCCACCGACTTTTTTAATTTTCCCCAACCCCAATTGTAGGACAAACGCTCCGCTTGCCCACCCTCATCTTTCAAGTAGAACAGATTTCCATATCTGTCAGGCATCTTTCATTTTTCCCAAATAAACAGAACATCCTCATAACAAAAAACGCTTAAGACAGAATCGGAGTTCTGTCCTACAAACTCAACCAACAAAAACAATGTCTCTAGAATCCAAACTCGAACAACTCGGCCTCACCCTGCCGGAAGCCCCCAAACCTGTCGCCGCCTACATCCCTGCCGTCACCAGCGGCAAACAAGTGATCGTCAGCGGCCAGCTACCGATGCAAAACGGAGAACTCATCAGCACCGGAAAGATCCCCAGCCAAGTATCGATCGAAGACGCCCAGGCCGCCGCCCGCCAATGTGTGCTCAATGCTCTGGCGGTGCTAAAAGCTGAACTCCAGGGTGATCTCAGCCGCCTGGTTCGCGTGGTTCGCATCGGTGCTTTTGTGCAAAGCGACGACGACTTTTACGGCCAACCCCAGGTCGCCAATGGAGCCAGTGAATTTCTATTGGAACTGCTTGGCGACGCCGGCCGCCACGCCCGTGCCGCCGTCGGAGTCAACGCCTTGCCGCTCAACGCCTCGGTCGAGGTCGAATTCACCTTTGAAGCGGACTAAATAAACAGGTAAGATCCTTGCATTCATTCAATGCTTCTGGTCTGGTAGCGTTGAATGAAACGATCCGGTCTTCTCTATCTCATCACGCCTATTGCAGGTTTGTTCCTCACTGCCTGCCCCAAAGTAGGCATCGACTACACCTCGCCCACCCTGAAAGCTCCCGATGCCTGGAGCCAAAACGTGGTGCGTGACCTCAAAGGCGGGCAAGGCGGGATCGAAAACTGGTGGAAAAAATTCAATGATTCCACTCTTAACCAACTGATCGAACAAGCCCGCAAAGCAAATCCCAATCTGGAGATCGCCTACCAACAGATCAATGAAGCTCGCGCCCGTCGCGGAGTAGCTTACAGCCAACTCTTCCCGGATGCCGCCGCCACTGCCGACTACCAACGCGTCCGCGCCAGCGAATCGCTTTTTTTTCCCCCTCCCACCAACCCCAATAATTCTTTCTCGATTGGATTTGATTCTGGATGGGAAATCGATGTTTTTGGTGGAATACAACGTTCGGTCGAATCTGCACAAGCCAGTGTCGAAGCCGCGGTCGAAGCTTACCGTGACGTGCTGGTTTCGCTCGAAGCAGAAGTCGCCCTCAACTATATCGAGATGCGCACCCTGCAAAAACGAATCCGCCTAGCTTATGAAAACATCGAACGCCAGAGGGATTCGCACAAGCTCACCAAGGATCGGTTTGATGCCGGACTGGTACCGGAAATCGATGTCACCCAGGCCGAAACCAACCTTTATAATACTGAAGCGGTCGTTCCAGCACTGGAAATCCAACTGGCCTTCGCTCGCAATCGCCTAGCCTCGCTGTTAGGAAATTACGCAGGAAGTCTCGACAAAAAACTGGGCCGCTCAACGACGATCCCCCTACCTCCGCGCAGCCTGGCCACAGGACTGCCCGCCAATTTGCTGCGCAGCCGCCCCGATGTGCGTCAAGCCGAACGTGAACTGGCCGCGCAAACCGCCCGGGTCGGCGTCGCTACCGCCGATCTCTATCCTCGTTTTTCCCTATTGGGCAATCTGAACTTACAAGCCATCGATACCGATGATTTATTAAAATCCTCCAGCCGAGCATTCGGAATCGCCCCATCTGTGCGCTGGCAAATCTTCGCAGCCGGAGGCATCCGCAACAATATCCGTATCGAAAAGACCCGCGTCCAACAAGCCTACAAGGTTTATGAAAATGCGATCTTACTCGCCGTCGAAGAAAGCGAAAACAGCCTGATCTCAATCAGCAAGGAACGCGTGCGTTTTGCCAAACTCCGTCAGTCGGTCAAATCTACCGAAAAAACCGTCAAACTGGTGAAAGACAACTACCAAAACGGTTTGGTTGATTTCCAAAACGTACTCGACGCCGAACGCTCCTTGTTCACCGCGCAGGACGATTCAGCGATCAGTGAGGGCAGCGTATCTGCTAATTACGTTCGCCTGTTCAAAGCTCTGGGCGGAGGCACTGAAACCGTTTTAGCTCCACCGGCGGTAAAAGAAAAAAACTCTGCCAAAAAGAAAAAATAGCCGCAGCGCTCCGACACGATGCCATCCGTGGATACAGTGCAAAACCCGCACCCCTTTCACCGTCGCCATAAAAATGCGATTCTGTTAGCGACGCTACTGAGCTTGATCCTGATATCACCATTAGGCCAGCTGTTCAAAGACAGCAAGCTGCTGGACATGATACTGGTCACAGTGGTCATGGCGGCTTCTCTCAATGCGGTTTCCTACCGCAAACGCTCAACCCTTCTCATTGCAATTGGACTGGCAATACTGGCTGTCATTTCCGGTTGGACCCAGGCTTTTGATAACGCCGGACCGCATGAAAACCACCCGCTCTACTTGATTCTCTCCCATTCTTTTGGAGCCGTTTTATACATCTACATCGCCGCGCTTTTATTTAAAGTCATCCTGGCCGAAGACGAGATCACTGTTGATCAGATATTTGCAGGTGTAGTGATCTATATCTTCATCGGCTTGGCATGGGCGCATTTTTACGGACTGGGTGAAGTTTTCCACTCAGGCTCGATCACCAGCAACAATGGCAGCGATCCCAATTTTATTTACTTCAGCTTCGTTACTCTCACCACTCTAGGCTATGGCGACATGTTACCCATTACCCCCATGGCCAAAGCCCTCGTCATTGTGGAAGCTATCACCGGGGTCATGTTTGTCGCCATCCTGGTCTCCACGCTGGTCGGCCGCGTTAATAGAAGACGCTGATCCTCATCTTATCCCATGCCGAGCTACCAAAAATCCGCCTTTGGCGAAAAAATCACCGGCCACTCCGGTATTCGCGAACTGATGATCGACCTCGGCGAAGCCCGTGCCATGGCAGGCGATGACGCCATCATGATGGGAGGTGGCAACCCCGCACACATCCCCGAGGTGCAACAAATCTGGCGAGAACGCCTGCAAAACTTGCTCGATCCTCCCGCAGAAATCGACAGTATTCTGGTCGACTACGACGGCCCAGCCGGTAACCCGCGCTTCCTAAAAGCTATCGCCGGTTTTTTGAATCACGAATTCAACTGGAACATCAGCGAGAAAAATGTCGCAGTCACCAATGGCGGGCAAACCGCTTTTTTCTTTCTCAACAACCTCTTGGCAGGTCGCCGCCCTGACGGCAGCGACTCACACATCCTGCTGCCTTTGATGCCCGAATATATTGGTTATGCCGATCAAAGCATCAACAGCGACCTGTTTGTCTCCAATCGTCCGGAAATCGAACTGATCGGCGATCACCAGTTCAAGTACCACATCGATTTTGATACTCTGGAGATCACCGATCAAACCGCTGCCGTCTGTGTATCGCGCCCGACCAATCCCAGCAGCAACGTGCTGACCGATGATGAAATCGCCCGCCTTTCCGATCTGACCCGCGAAGCCGGCATCCCGCTGATTATCGACAACGCCTACGGAGCCCCCTTCCCAGGAGTGATTTTCACCGACGCCAAAGCCGTCTGGGACGAACACATCATCCTCACCCTCAGCCTCTCCAAGCTCGGCCTGCCCGGCACCCGCACCGGCATCGTCATCGCCCGCGAAGAGATCATCGAAGACCTCACCACCATGACCGCCATCATCGGACTGGCCAATACCAATGTGGGGCAGGCCATCGTCAGCCCCTTGGTCGAATCCGGCGAGATCCTCAACATCAGTCAAAACCTGATTCGCCCTTATTACCAAAAAAGAGCACAGCGAGCGGAACACTTGCTCGAACAATACCTGCCCGCCGACTTGCCTTGGCGAGTACACAAAAGCGAAGGCGCTTTTTTTGTCTGGATCTGGTTCGAAAATCTACCCATCAGCAGCAAAGAACTCTATCAACGCTTAAAA
>JAJRVS010000359.1 GCA_024277195.1 Verrucomicrobiota bacterium
AAACCCGTCGCCGCATCCTTGCCCATGGTATCACCGGCGAGTTGCTCGCGAATGAACTGATCATAAGGCGTATCCTGGTTAAACGCCTCGATCACGTAGTCACGATAGGGCCACGCATTAGCGCGCGGGGTATTGACCTCGAATCCGTGGGTGTCGGCGTAACGCACCACGTCCAACCAATGCTGCGCCCAACGCTCACCGTATCGCGGAGAAGCTAACAAAGCATCCACCACCACTTTATTGGCGCGGGGGGACTTATCCTTCAAATAAGCTTCCAGCTGCTGTGGAGTCGGCGCCAAACCGGTGAGGTCAAAAGTTACCCGTCGCAACCAGGAACGCCGATCCGCAGGGGGTGATGGGTCCAGTCCCGCATCAACCAGACCCGCAAGAATAAAATTATCCAAACCCCCATTCCCCCAGATCTGAGATTTTAGCTGCGGAAGCATTACCTGCGCAGGCAGCGGCTTGAAGGCCCAATGATCGCGCGGATCCTCCAACTCAACCAAATCCACCCCGTCCGGCCACAACGCACCTTGATCAATCCACGCTTTCAAAATCGCAATCTCCCCTGCCGACAAAGCAGCCCCCTCAGCCGGCATGCGCTCACCCTTGTCAGAGGAGGTCACCAGATGAATCAACGGACTTTGATCCGCTTTGCCTGCAACGATGTCCGGCTGATGGGTGTCCCCTCCCTTGAGCGCCAATTTCTTGATATCCAATCGCAACTCGGACTTCTGCTTTTCCGCCCCGTGGCATTCGTAACAGTGTTTCTCAAAAATTGGCCGCACCTCACGGACAAAATCCACTGGCGCTGCAACAATCATTGCAGGCAGGACTAAAAACAGGGCAAAAACAGCAGTGCGGCAGAATAAAGTCATCTTCTACCTATTAATCTCCACAAACCGTGAAGATTTAACGATCTTTTTTTAACTTTTTCGAATCTAGCTTTTTGGGTCACCGATCTTCGATCAATTCCCTATAGAGATTTGGCCTGCGCTCGCCCCAATTGCGATTTTTAAAATCAGAACCAATCCAAGATTTGTGTTTGAAATTGAGATCAAGCTCGGTGATCGCCATCCCGGTCGAGCAATATTATTTACCCACATAATCCGGATTCAGTTTCGGAAGTTTGGCATTCATTCTATTCAAACTTTCCATCAAAGCCGCTTCCAGCGCTTTGGTTTTGGCTGGCATTTTTCCTGCAAGGTTTTTGGTCTCGCCCAGGTCTTTTTTCAGATCAAATAATTCATTCTGCCCGTCCCAGAATTTGATCAACTTGTAGTCTCCTTTACGAATGATGCTGTAGGGTCCGGGAGCATGGCGGTAGTGAGGGTAATGCCACAACAATTCATCCCGTCCGAGTGCTGTTTTTCCACCGGACTTGAGATGTGAGACCAGTGACAGCCCGTCGATCTCGCGCTTTTCTGACAATTCTATGTCCGCAGCCTCCATAATAGTCGGAAAGATATCAATGGAACAAACTGGCGTATCAGACAGGGTTCCCGCAGCAACCACACCTGGCCAACGAACGATAAAAGGCACCCGAATGCCGCCTTCGTAAGCGTAGCCCTTACCACTGCGCAGGGGAGCGTTTTCGGTAGGGTTGCCTTTGCGATCCAATCCGCCGTTGTCGGAGGTAAAAATAATCACCGTGCGCTCCGCAATTCCATTTTCTTCCAGTGCTTTAAGAATCTTCCCCGTAGAATCATCCACTGATTCCACCATGGCTGCGTATTTTGCATTCTCCACGGTTTTGTCCGCACGTTTGTATTTCGCGGCAACTTCTTCAAGCGCTTGAATCGGGGTATGCACCGCGTAATGCGCCATGTGAATAAAAAAAGGTTTGTCCTTCCATTTGCGAATCAAGTCAACCGCCTCTTCACCTTCACGATGGGTGAGAAATTGTCCCGGCTTACGCCCGGGCAAATTCGGAATACCTTCCCGGATCATTTTATTTTTATTCTTCGGCTGATTAAAAGGATCAAAATAGGAGGGCGGCTGACCGTAATCACAGCCACCCTTGTTCACATCATAACCCTGCCCGGGCGGATACCAGGCTTCGTCGCCCAAATGCCACTTGCCAATATGCGCGCTTTTATAACCAGCCGTTTTAAGAGCTTCCGCGATAGTAATTTCATCATGCTCCAACCAATAGGGGTTTGGCGGACAGAGAAATTTCTTATTTTTACCACCAACATAATCCAGCGGATTTTTTTCCGGCGTTCCGATGTCCCCTCTTTGAAAACGGGCGCGGATCCAGTCCGTTACACCCGTTCGTGCCGGATAACGGCCAGTTTGCACCGCAGCACGCGTCGGCGAACAAACCGCACATGCAGCATAGGCATTGGTAAAACGCATGCCTTCATTTGCCAGACGATCCACATTCGGAGTGCGATAAAAATCACCACCCTGACAGGAAAGATCCATCCAGCCCATGTCGTCCACTAGAATAACAATGAAATTCAACGGCTTTTCTGCGGACTGGGCAGATGCTACAGCCATAAACCATAAAAATAAAAAGGCGCAGAGCAAGTCGCGGAAAATTTTCATAAGGGGAAATTTTTTTACTTGGCGTAAAATCTCCCATCAACACGAATTCACAGCAAGAGAATGTTTCAGCTGTTTTTACCGTTGGCTCAAGCCCTAGCATTTATTCAAACAGGCGGTCAAAGGGCAAGCGCGCAAACACCCCCTTCTCTTTCAGCGTATTGCGTAGCTTAAGATATTGTCTGTAGTCATCGCCGAAAACCGACTTGAGCGAAGCATGTGTCATGTCCTCCGACAAACTTTCAAGCAAAGCTTCAAAAGACGCTTTTTGCTGAGGGTATTCTACAATGGAATAATCTTCGAGCTTCGCCATGCTTGCCGCTACTTCGATGGACTTGTCCAAACCTCCAAACTCATCAATCAGGCCGATTTCCAAGGCATCCTTGCCAATCCAAACTCGACCCTGGCCGATCTCATCCACTTGCTCAATGCTCATCGATCGCCCCTTGGCCACCTTGCTGATGAAGTCGCTGTAAACATTTTCCACCGAAGCCTGAATAGCACTTTGCTCGAAGGCGTTCATAGCGCGGTAACCCGAACCGAGATCCGAGTGACGGTTGGAGTTCACCGTATCCGTGCTTATGCCAAGTTTGTTGTTCATCAAACCTTTAAAATTGGGCATCAAGCCAAACACCCCGATCGATCCGGTGATGGTGCTTTCATCCGCCAGAATCCGATTAGCACCACAGGCTATATAATACCCTCCGGAAGCCGCCATATTTCCCATCGATACCACCACTGGCTTGACCTTTTTCGCCAACTCGACTTCGCGCCAGATCACATCTGAAGCGAGCGCACTGCCGCCAGGGGAATTGACCCGCAATACAATGATTTTCACCTTTTTATTCTCACGAGCTTTGGCAATCGCCTTGGAAATGGTCTCAGCGCCCATCACACCAAATCCACTTTTGCCCAGCGAAATACCTCCGCTGGCATAGACCACCGCTATCTTGTCACTGCTGCTTCTTTTTGTG
>JAJRVS010000013.1 GCA_024277195.1 Verrucomicrobiota bacterium
ATTCATCTCACTCGCACCGCCCCACTTGGAGGAGCGAGCTCCCGCGAGACCGCGCCCGCACTTTCGATATCCAAACCACCACTCGCCCCACGTCCGCACAAACCAACCCACACCCCGTCCCGCCCTCTCGGGCAAGACAGAGCTTGCCCCTCCCAGTTCCACTCTACTTTACCGAACCCACTGGATAATCCTTCCACAGCCACTCCAACGCGTGAGGTAGTATTTGCGCCTTTGCATTTCCAATGCCATGGCGGGCATTCAGGCAATAAATGTACTGGTAATGATAGCCCTTGGCCTTGATCACTTTGGCCATGCGATTATTGGCCTCCACCCAATCGTGCATGCCATCTTTCATGACATTAGGATTAAGCAAATCACGATCGCCTACAGCCAGAAAAATCCGCAACGGCTTCGCTTCGCTGTTCGGGATGAGTGTCTTATGAAAACCCCATGCTCCATCGGGATATTTAGGATCGAAGGGCCACGCCTGATTCTCAAAAGTCCCTGAAGTCGTCAGCACGCGACGATACAGATCCGGGCGAAACCAAGCCATGATGAGCGCTGCCGATCCACCGGAACTGCTGCCCATGGCCGCACGCCCGTCCGGGTCTTTGGTCAATTTGACTTTGTATTTTTTTTCCACAAGAGGCAACACGTGAGTTTCAATATATTCGGCGAACATGCCCGACATATTATCATACTCACGGCCGCGCTCGTGCCCCTGGGCATCGCCCCCACCGTTGGCAATCATGATGGCAATCATCGCCGGAACCCGGTCTTGGGCAATCAGGTTGTCTAGTATATGCGGCAGCCTCATGTTTGGCTTGCCGACCACTTTAGGTCCGTCGTGCGTGACAATAAAAGGCGCTGCGGTTCCCGGCTTATACTGCGCCGGAATGTAAACGGTGATGGTACGCTTGAAGTCAATCGGATGCGTTTCAACAATCAGCGTCTTGGGATTGTTGGGGTCGGCTTTACCGAAGATATCTCTGGCGATTCCCGGATTATAGATTGTGCCGTCCTTCGAATCGATACTGAACTGATGCACTTTCCCCTGCGGAACGCCTTCGACAACCTTCAACTCGGGAGCAGGGACATAATCCGGACCAATCAGAAAATCGCCATCAACGTCAGTAGGTGGATTTACGCCTAGTTTTCCATCCAAGCGCGTGAATGTCGGTGTTCCCGGCGCATCAAATGGGCGTGTTGGAGGTGTCGGACGAACCCTCTTCTTCACAACAGTTTTTTTCGGCGCTGTCTTCTTCGTGTCAACGCTTAACGCCGAAGTAGTGAGCGCGATGGATAGGGTGAAAATGAAAAGCGAAACAGTGCGTAGATAATTCATAATTCTTATTTTATTAATTGATCGTGAGGATACAGCGCCCGCTTATTTACCTGTAGTTTGACGGACGGATTTCAAAATCAATGCAGCTTCACTATCAGAAACCCCTCCCCTGAAGTTGATAGCCTGAGGAGACTGTCTGAAGATACTTGCATAAAATACACAAGCAGCAAGATAAGCCCCCTTGCCCGAAGGGTGACTGCCGTCACTAGCGTAAAGGGCTTTCCCCAAATCAACGTCCGACTTGCGAACCAGGGCCCAGGTATCTCCAACCGGAACCAGTATCGCATTGCACCGTCGAGCCGTCGTGGCGTAACTCTTACTTAAAGCCTTTTGCATCGCCTTGTAGCTTGGAAACCGTTTGGCGTTTTGCTTGTCGCCATCACGCCGCCCCCAGGTCTGATAAAAAACCGTTTTGGCACCTGCCGCGTCGATTAATTTATCGAGTTTAATTGCGGCTGACTCGAAGCGCTTGGGATAAACTGCCGGAGTCTGGCTTTGATCCTGCAATATGACATAGTCCCAATTCCCCTCGGCAATTATTTTGCTTATCGTTTCATTTTTAAGGTGGGCCTCCAGCGTTTTGCCACCCGGCGTGATAAACTCCATTTCAATTGATCTGCCCCGAGGGGATGCCTTGAATAAGCTGATAAGCGTCCCTCTGATCTGGCCGGTGTAGCTGTTACCAATGAACAAAATTCTAGTGGTATCCTTGGCAAAGCTCGACTCATTGCTAGCGCAAAACAGCAATAATAAAACGGCACACTGAAACACGCCCTTGATTATCGTCATCCTTACTCTGGAGCTCCGATTAAATATGCCTGCGATCATAGATTTTCAAAACTACTCTATTTTTTAATAGATTTTTTAACTTTGAGCTTCTTCACTTGGATAGGATCAAAAGCGGGAAAGACCGTCTTGCGCTTCCCCCAGCCCGATTGCTGTTCTTTTTTCACCGTCCAGATGGTCATATTATCCAACTCCACCCGCCCTTTTCTCGGCCCTGCAATTCCGAAGCCATTTCCTCCGCTCTTGGTTTCAGTCTTAAACGAATCCCGCTTTGCATACAGGGTCGGCCCGTCCGCGATTTGGAAAACAAACTCACCGTCCTTCATTTCTGCCAGTGCGTGATACCACTTCCCTGACTCCCATCTGAAATCCTTGGCTTCGGCCAACTTCATCACTTCATGATCACTCAGCAAACTGGCACCATCTTTACTGAAACGCACCCGACACACGTGATGGCCAAATTCTATAAAGGGCACAATCGAAGTTTCCTTACCTTCGATAAATCGAAATGAAAACTCTGCGACAAATTCCGCTGGTGTCACCGGAATACTAATCCGCGCCTCGTAACCAAAATGATCTTTTTTCTTGGCCTGATATTCAGCTGACGACTGCTGCCCCTGCAGAACTCCATCAGCGATTTGCCAGCGCGTTCCCTGACGAGCCTGCCACACCCCTTTTTTTAATGCGTGTGGTTTAGAAAAATCATCCTGCAATACCACCTGATCCGGAGCCGCCAGCAAAGGCTTCAATTTCGACGCAGGCTCCGCTCGCAACACATGAGCGGTCAAAGAAACTAAAATGGTTAATAATGGGACTATGGATTTCATTGGTATAAGAGATGGTTTCACTAAAGCAGATCGCAAAACAAGCTAAGGATTCACCAGCCCTTTGCAATGACGTGATCGCGGATGAGACAGCCCTCTTAGAACAGACTCTTTAAATATACGCCAGAACCTCTTCCCGTTTGTTCAACTGAACCCGAACCATGGATGCCGCCCCCTCAGCATCGCCGGCTTCTAACAAGTTCAACAACTCAGCATGGGAACGCAGCGCTTCATTGATCACTGCCGGATTGAGAATATCCGGATTCTCCCTTTGCGCCTGGAAACAAAGACTGATCAAACTGAGATCATTCATGATTTTTTCCAGCCAGATATTGCGCGAGGCTTTTATCAGAATCTGATGAAACTGCTCATCATGCCGCAACCAACGCCCCATTTGCTCCGCACTCGCCTTGCCCGCGTTGGTCAAAATCTCCTCCCCCGTCGCCGCCCATGAACGCATGATGATCCACAAATCGGCGAGCTCGTAATCGGTGATATGCCTCGCCGCCTGCGCCGCTGCATAAGGTTCAAACAATTCCCTCACGTCATACAGCTGGGCCAATTCCTGACGACCAATTTTTCTCACAAAAGCGCCCGCACCCGGCACCTGTTCCACCACCCCTTCACTGCTCAAACGCTTGATCGCCTCACGCACTGGGATGAAACTCATGCCCATCTCGCTTGCCAAAGTGCGATTGACCAGGCGATCCCCGGCTTGAAGCTCACCGCTGAACACCTTTTGGCGTAAATTCTGGTAAGCTTTTTCACTGAGCGTGGTTTCAGACATGGATGACTAGTGGGGGATGGTTTATTTTTACTTTACTCAACAAAAGCTCATGTTATTCTATATTATAACAACTTTAATTTCAAATGCTTGTTATGTCACGCACAAATTTCAAAAACCCTCTAATCCCCTACTCAGCAATGAAACAAACCCATTTTAATGTTATAACATACCTCTGTTTCTTTTTATCCATTACCTTGCCTTCTGCGGTGTGCTTTGCTGACAGTTATGAGAATCTCAATCACAGAACCCCGATTTTAAACGACGGATCCGAGGCAACTTATCAGAAATTCACCCTCAGCACCGATCAGGGAAAAACTCTGACCTCCATCAGCTTCGACACCATAGGAACGACTGAACTGGAGGATGTGCTTGAAATAGGTGTGAAACACTTGCATCAGAGCGGAAATCGTAAATTTGGCAAAACCCGACAAATTGGCAAAAATATCAAACTGGAAGGCAAACTGGAGTTACCCAAAGGGAAACACGCCTGCCAAGTTCTTATACGAACCAAAAATGGCGCCAATCTCCTGCATCGCGTGGCTTTACAGATCACAGCCTTTCACTTCGCCGACGGCAGTCAGCTAGAAGTTCCACTGCAGCCCAATTATCAGGGACAATACCTCGCTTACCCCATTCATCGTCAGGGTGAGTTTGACTGCCATACTTTCCGCATCCCCGCAATCAGTCAGGCCAATAACGGAGATTTGCTTGCCGTTTACGACCTGCGCTACAACAGTCGCCGGGATCTGCAGGAGGACATCGACATCGGGTTGTCCGTGTCCAAGGACGGTGGACAAACCTGGAGCAAACCGCGCCCGATCATGGACATGGGTGAATACGGCGGCAAATCCCAGAAAGAAAACGGTTGCTCCGACCCAGGCATACTGGTCGACAAAAATACTGGCGAGATTTTTGTCGCAGCAGTCTGGACTCATGGCAAACCCGATACCCATCAATGGGTCGGTAAGGGCTCCGAGCCAGGTTACGACATCCACCAATCATCTCAGTTCATGGTGGTGCGCTCAAAGGATCATGGGCTTACCTGGAGCCAACCCGAGAACTGGACCCAAAAACTCAAACAGCAAGCATGGCATCTCTTTGCTCCGGCACCCGGAAATGGTATCACCATGAAAGACGGCACTCTGGTGATGCCCACACAGGGCCGAGACGCCAAAGGCTTTCCTTTTTCCAACATCACCTGGAGCAAGGATCACGGAAAAACTTGGCAGGTATCTACACCCGCTACCGATGATACTTCCGAATGCGCGGTCGCCGAGCTATCCGACGGATCACTGATGCTCAACATCCGCGACAACCGTAATCACAAAGACAAAAGTGCCAGCAATGGAAGGGCGGTGAGCATCAGTCATGACCTCGGCAAAAACTGGGCAAAGCACAGCAGTGATCATGGCGCGCTGCCGGAACCCACTTGCATGGCGAGTTTGATCAGCCATGCAAACAACCCAGGGCAGCTATTTTTCTCCAACCCGCGCAACAAACACAGCCGCAACGACATGACTATTCAAATGAGTCTAGATGACGGGGAAAATTGGCCGGAAAAATATCACATCCTCTTAGACAGTGGCAGGGGCAACGGCTACTCCAGTCTGGTCATGATCGATGACAAGACCATCGGAATCCTCTACGAATCTTCAGTCGCCGATTTGGTATTCCAGAAAATCCTCATCAAGGATTTTACCGACAATGACTGGCGGAAACTGCAGATTGACTGAATAGCAAAGTCCTGCCACCTCCACCCCCACGCAATACCATTACGTGCTACATTCGCACACCACCCCCCTCACCCATCCTGCGAGCCCGGTCTTTTACCGAACAATGACTTCAACTCGGTGACTTTATTGATCAAAATCTGCCCACCTTGATCGCTGCCATTGCCCCTCAAGGTGATCGGAGTACCGGTATGATAAGCGAGATTGAAGCGATGGAAGTCATTGAAGGTCACTTCGATGCGCACACTTTGTTGGTCAGCCACATCGATATAGAACACCTTGGCTTCATCGAGATTATCCGACATCCGCAGTCGACCCTGAATCGCAAACTGCCCGCCTCCCTCCTTTTTGATCCAGCGATCAAACTGCTTTTCTTTGAAAGGCTCAAAGTAGGAGCCATCGAGTCCGGGCAAGGCGGTTGAGGATTCCGCAAAGGAATCCGTCTCCACTCCAAATTTTTTCAGCAGCGACAAATGCAGCTTGCCCACTTGCTGATTCTTTGCATAACGCAAATAACGTCCAGTCTTCAACATGCCACCGCCCTGCCCCGCGATCACCATAGGGATGCGAGTAGCAGTGTGGTTGTCGCTGTGCCCCATGCCTGATCCGTAGAGCACCACGCAGTGATCCAGCAGTCGCCCGTTTTGATCCTTGTAAGATTTTAAGCGAGTCAGCAAATAATCAAACTTCTCCATATGCCAAAGACTGATCTTCAACAATCCATCGATATTCTCCCGGCTAAAGTTACGGAAAAAATGAGACAGGTAATGATGCTGCTCTTTCACTCCCAGAAAA
The DNA here is from genome assembly GCA_024277195.1 of Verrucomicrobiota bacterium. GTDB lineage: Bacteria > Verrucomicrobiota > Verrucomicrobiia > Verrucomicrobiales > DEV007 > JAADHD01. The sequence goes on from JAJRVS010000013.1 coordinate 6,268, forward strand.
TCAAAGATCATCCGGCTGTTACTGTTTCCCAACATATAAGTGATGCATCGGGAAGAATCCGTCCATAGCGCCAGTGCAATCAGATCAATCATCGCAGTCACCTGCTCATCCAGGTTCGCCGCACTTTCCGGCCTCTTCAACGAGCTGAAATCAATCTTACTCGCCGGTTGTTTTTTGATATTTTCAAGACGCTTTTCGGTTTCACGCACCACCGTGAGATACTCATCGAGCGTCTCCTGATCCTCACGTCCGGCAGAGCGGGCGAGGCTTTTGGCATCATCGCTGACCCGATCCAGAAGACTTCCCATCTGCTTGCGCTTTTCAGGATGGCTCATCGGATTGCGAAACAGCCGATCAAAGACCAACTGAGGATCGCTTTCACGCGGAATCGGATCGCCTTTGTGATCATAAGAAATGTAACTGCAACCCACCTGATTAGGAAAAAGTCCCTCCGTCGTCAACTCCAAGGAACGGTGCGCGGTGCCTTTGCCAATCTTGTCAGCGATCAACTGATCCATCGACGCAGCTTTGCGATTGGCGTGATGCCCCGAAAGAAAGCGGCGAGTTGAATTCGCATGGGACGAAAAACCAAAATCCCCCATGTTGTCGAGAATGATCAGGTCGTCCTTATGCTTGGCAAAAGGCTTCATCAAGGGAGACATGCGGAAGTCCTGCTCACTGCCTTCATTGATGTTCCAAGAAGGAGGGTGCACCCCGTTAGGCTTGAACAAGGTGACAAAGCGCAGTGGAGGCTTGGCAACCCCACCTCCGACTTCCTTGGCCGAGGCCTCCATCAGATTGAGGAAAGGAAGCGGCATCATCGCTCCGGCCGCGCCTCGCAGAAAAGTTCTTCTTTTGATATCCCACTTCATGATTTTTCACTTTCTAGAATCGTCTGCCGGAAGGGTAAACTATGGCTCACTGCTTTGACAAGATCTCTCCAGCTTCCGTTCGATTGATTGAGCTGTGCCGTGATGTCCTCGACCGTCGGTCGGTCGTAAATCTCCAACTTGCGGCACAAAGCATAAGCCAGCGTCCGCTGCACGATATTGCGAATCACCGCTTCCCGCTGACTGCTCATCAGGATTTTTTTCAATTCTGCAAAATCCTGAAACTTCTCCCCCGATGGCAGTTCCCCCGAAGTATCAAACTCACCGCCGGCATATTTTTGCTGCCCCTTGTTACCTTTCTTTTTCTTCGATTGATAACCCTGAGCCAAGACAAAAGCTCCCGCTTCATCATAGGCCTGCATCGCAAACCCAAAAGGATCGATTTTATCGTGGCACAAGGCGCAAGCCGCGTTGCTGCGGTGTTGCTCAAAACGCTCACGAAACGAAAGGCTCTCTCCACCACTGTTCTTTTTCACCACCCCCACATTCGCCGGCGGATCGGAAAGGTGATCCCCCATGATGCGCTCCAGCATCCACGTTCCGCGTAAAACCGGACCACGATTCATCGCCAACACTCCGGGTATGGTCAGCAATCCCCCACGCCCCTCGGCGTGCTGCAAAGTGATTTTTGAATTTTTCACCGCCTCCACTTCGATGCCCTTCTGCTTTTTATAAGCCGCCATCTGCTTGCGGTCTTTGCCATAAAATTTAGCCGTCAACGGATTGATAAACGCCGTCTTCGAATCGATCAATTCCAGCAAGGGGCGGTCTTCCCGGATCAGATAATCCATGAAATCGATCGGTTGGGTTTTCAAAGCCATCGTGAAAGGAGGGTTATCAGAGACATGATCGATCTCATTCAGCGACAACCACTGCACCGCAAAACTATCAGCCAGCTGCCTTGACTTGGGCGAGTCCAGCATCCGCGTCAACTGCGCGGCGAATACTTCAGGTTCGGCAAGTGAGCGATTCGCTGCCAGTTTCATCAGCTGTTCATCCGGCATGTCTCCCCACAAAAAATAAGACAGACGTTCCGCCAGTTCAAACTCATCAACCGCCTGCTGCTTGCCGGGTTGCCCCTGCATCAACACTCCGCGATAAATAAAACCTGGCGACATCAGCGCTACCTTGATCTCCGATTTGACCGCTCGGACAAGCTGCCTGCCGCTCTTTCCCATCAACGGTGTTTTCACCTTTTCCAAGTCCGCTGGTTTAAGCGAGCGACGAAAAATGCGCGGCAGTAAGGTATCAATCAAACGGATCGCGTTAGCTTCACTGAATCCCTGATCGGACACCGGACCGCTCAAAGCCCGCAATTGTGAACGATGTTTTTTTGCAAACAACTCTTCCAGAATCGAATCCGCTAGATACGAATACCTCTCCCATATCACCGTCGATAGCGGATTGCCATAGGTATCGTTGGTGAAACCGCTTTTACCCGGCGGATCGGTCGGCAGCAATTTCATCACCATCGACTTCTCTACTATGGTTTGCTCCGCCTCGATGATGGCAACCTCCAAATCAAAGCCAAACAGAGAACGTAAAGTATTGCGATACTCCGCCGCTGACAACCGTCGTGGCTTGAATGGTGCCGGCTTCGCCTGCACCGACTTCACAAACCGCTGCTGATACCAGTTCAAGAAAACCTCGCGCTCCGCCGCCGTTGGCTGGGGTTCGTCTTCAGGCGGCATCTCTTCATATTCAAGAGCATCCGCCGCCGTTTCCCACAGTTCAAAATTGGCATCAATCGCCGCCGGCGAAGTGACTTTGGTAAAATCCACCTTGCCCTTCACCTTCTCACCCCCATGACATTTGATACAGTGCTGCTCGAGAAAAGGCATCACCTCCAACTCATTAGCCTGCCCCATCGGCAGAGAACCCAGCGCAAACAAGCCGATCAAAAAACATAACCGCGCTTCTGTTAAAAACTGCACAGCCCTACCTAATATTTCTTTGTGGATGGAGTTCGAGAAAAACATACTTAATCAGCAGAAGGAGTAAATTAGCTCTGCTCCAATTCACTTCAATGGCGCAATCGCGGAGGTTCATCCATGCCTTTGTCGCAATACCAGCAAGATCAGACGAATAACAATCCTAACAGAGAGCATCTGCTCATCAGGAGGAATGACTAGCAGAACCCCTATCCCGCTTTAGGGTGTCTCTGTCCATAAAACGCTGCATCGCGACCAAGTTCTCCAATAGAGACGGCATCAATAAAGTGCTCTTTCTCTTTCATTTTTTTCTGATGGTCATTATTCCGGCGGGGTTTGTCGGTCTTGCTGCGTTCAAGATACAGCAAAACGGCCTTTTCCAACTAGACTCTGCGTGGACAGATGTTGCCTACATAGGGCTGTTTGCACACATTGGATTTTATGTCCTTCGCATGCTCTATCATTTCCCTTATACCTTTCCGCTAGATCGAAACTCGTCAATGAAGGCTGCCTTGGAAATACTGATCAACTTTATCCTGATCCTACTCCTCACCCGATCCCAGTCATTAATAGACGCTCTGAGTATTTTCGGACTCCTTGTCGTTCAAGCCAATGCTCTGTTTACGATCTATCTGATTGTAGCGCTCGGGCTTGGGGCTTTTTTTCGTCATGTATTTCTGCGCAGTAAAGACCGCCCTTTAATCTCCTTTGTTGCAAGTTATACCTTATACGCATTGATATGCCTTCCGGTTTTCATCCTCGGCCTGGGCATTACTTTATTATTGAGCATAGCAGCAGTGATATCTCTGCTCTATAGCATCCCACTTTATATAGGCGATGCCAGCGGAGTATTTGCTGCCCTTCTTTTCCTGCAATATTTAATCGCCATCATTACAGTTTATAGACAAACTGGCAGAGTGAATGCCACTTTTGTATCAGATCAGCAAAACAACGCTACTCCCGCTGCTGAATGAGCCGCTCCCCTAGACAGCAAGCACACCTCTCTCCAATATATCCCAACCTCTATGAAAAAACCCACCCTTTGGTCGGAAATCCAACCTCGCATCTTTACCCTCTCCAGCCTAGCCTCCATCCTGATGCTCTCTCAATGCAGTGAAATCTACAAAGCAGAGCTAAAAACGATGCCTGCCAAAAAAGGCACGAGCGTAAGCCCTCTTCCAAAAAAACATTCTCCTGAAAAAACCATAAACATAGACAAATCCGCCGCTCCTATTGGATTTTGGACAGAGCAGGAATCCGGCCTTTACGTTTCAATCATGCCACGCACTGAGGAGGAATACGCAAAAGAATACGAAGTGCCTCTAGAAAAGCTAACCATTACCGTGGGAGGTCCTCCCAATAAACGGATGAACGCTGATGATATATTTTTTATATCTAAATATGTTCTGGAAAAAAACAAACTAACCATGACCGGATTTTTCAACTGGGATCGCGATGAAGATAAAGTGGAATTACAGGTGACCTGGACCGAAACAAGCGTCGAGATGCAAATTTTTGGAAATGAAAAATTTACTCATTATAAAGCCAAACGCTACGTTATGAAACTCAGGAAATAAGAGGCGCTCAGCGATCCTCAAAAAGAATAAATAATTATATAGGCATATTCAGTCCGTGACAACGCTGCATTCGAGAGCACCGTTTCTCACACACCTTACCCTGTCATCCACCATGAATCCTTTTATCGTTCAGCGCACTCGAAACCGCAGCAAAACCCTGCTTCGCTGCATCGCTCTATCGACCATCCTCGGCGCGCTTACGCTCACTTACCCGCTTGCCGCCGCACCCAAGCCGAAGCTGATCCTCCAGATCACCGTCGATCAGTTGCGCGGAGACTTGCCTGAGCGTTTCATGCACAACATGCCCGAGGGCGGCTTTCGTTACCTCAAGGCAAATGGCATTTGGTATGCCAATGCGCACTATGGTCACGCCAATACCGAAACCGTGGTGGGTCACACCACCTTAGCTACCGGCGCCGACCCCGCTGAGCACGGCATGGTGTCCAATGTCTGGTTCGATCGCGATACGGGCAAACTCGCCTACAACGTAGAAGACCAGCGCTATCACATCCTCACCGCTGGAGCCGATGTGGATCCATCCACCGAGGTCGATGCATCGCAAGCCTTGGCGTCCAGCGACGGTCGTTCGCCTGCCAACATCATGGTGACCACTTTCAGTGACGAGTTGCGAATGCAAACCAACGGGCAAGCGAAAATCTTCGGCGTATCGGTGAAAGATCGAGGTGCGATCACCCTGGCGGGTCACACCGGCAAGGCCTTCTGGTTTTCCAAAGCCAGCGGAGAATTCATCACCTCTTCGTATTATTATAAAGACTACCCGCAATGGGTAAAAAACTGGAATCTGCAAAAACTGCCAGCAAAAAACTACGGCGAGCAATCATGGGAGCTGCTGCTCAAACCGTCCGCCTACCTTTTTGGCAAAGATGATGACCAGCCTTGGGAAATGGATCTAGCTGGATTCGGTCGCACCTTCCCCCATGTTTATGGTGATGCCAAAGGGAAAAACTTCGGTAACTACCTCACCTTCAGCCCAGCAGGCGATGAACTGACTCTCGATTTTGCCAAAGCAACCATCGAAGGTGAACAACTTGGTCAGGATGATGTGACGGATTTTCTAGCGGTGAGCTTTTCTTCGACCGATTATATCGGCCATCTCTTTGGCCCATCTAGCTTGGAAGCCGAAGACAATCTGTTGCGACTCGACCGCACACTTGCCAAGCTTTTTGCCTACGTCGATCAAAAGGTCGGCTTGAAAAATACCCTGATCGTCCTCAGCGCAGACCACGGTGGCCCCGAAGCACCAGGCTTCATGGAGTCTTTTGGCATTGAGTCCGCTTTTGTATCGCCCGAGCAATGGGACAAGGCACCCTCGATCGCACGTTTGAAGAAAAAGTTTGGCATCGGTCAAAAGCTGATCAAATCTTTTTTCCCACCTTACCTCTATCTCGATCGTGAGCTGATTGCCAAAAGCGGTCTTGATCAAGAAGTGATCGAGCGTGCGGTGGCTGAAGAACTGATGAGCATCAAAGGCGTGACTTTGGCAGTTTCCAGTTCACGGCTGAAAGGAAACCAATTGCCCGATACCTACCTCAATCGCAAAGCCCTGCGCAGCTTCAACGCCAAACGCTCCGGTGACATTTTGATTTTATTTGCACCTCAATACTTCATCAATGATTTCCACGGGGAAGTCGTCGCCGCCAACCACGGTGGCGCCTGGGTTTACGACTCCTTTGTGCCGGTGGTTTTTGCTGGCGGCGCGATCAAAGCGCAACGCATCTACCGCCGTGTCGAACCCAAAGACATCGCTCCCACCCTGTCCGCCGTGATGGGAACCCGTTACCCTTCCGGTGCCACTGGCAGCCCACTGCTCGAAGTCATGGGCATGAGCAAGCAGTGGCAACAAGCCCCACCGATCAGTGAGGCGGTTAAAAAAAGTGAATAATATCATCAAAATAACGTCCATCTTTGCAAGCCCGGTCAAAAGCTGCACCTCCATCTTTTTTAGAAAAAAACCATTCACACCCACTACATGAAAAATCACTACTACCTATCCATCGCCGCATGCCTTATGGCGCAGCCACTCATCGCTGCTGAGCCACAATACAAAGCAGATGTGCCAGATGCCATCACCACGCCCGACAGCGTGCAGACGAAGTATGTCGGCGAACTGAAATTCATAGATGGTTTCCCTAGCGAAAAAACAGTCACCAAAGTTTACGACTTTTTGGACACCGCGCGTGCCACCTTGGCATTTACCAATACCATTGGCATTGGCTCGATGCAGGCACTCTTGGAGGGTCAAAAAGAAGCGGGTATCAAAGCATTCGAAATCGCCATATTTGAAAATCTGCTCGACGCCCGCTCCTTATGGCTAACGCCTAATACCACCACCCCGTATGCCGTCGGCGAGATCGACACCAAGAACGGCCCAGTTGTTTTAGAAAACCCAGGCCCCGTATTAGGCATAGTCGATGATGCCTTTTTTGCGCACGTGACCGATATCGGGTTCACCGGCCCCGACAAAGGTAAGGGTGGCAAATACCTCTTTGTTTCACCTGATTACAAGGAAGATATCCCCGATGGTTACATCGTCATTCGCACCCGAGGTTATCGCCATTGGCTCATTCTTCGCCTGATTGTCAAAGAGGGCGACATCAAGTCTGCCGTCGCGGATTTTAAAGCAGGCTTCAAGACCTACCCACTGTCCAAAGCCGAGCATCCTCCTGAACAAGTCTTTCATAACTTTTCAGGCAAAAAATACAATACCATCCACGCTAATGACGTCACCTTTTTTGATGAGATCAATGCCTCCGTTCAGTATGAACCTACTGGTGTTTTTAGTCCTGAAATCAACGGGCAAATGGCATCGATTGGCATCAAAAAAGGCCAGACCTTCGAACCCGATGCCCGTATGAAAAAAATTCTAGCCGATGGAGCGGCGATGGGAAATGCCTCAGCCCGAGCCATCCTGTTTAGCCCTCGCGATGAGAATGTATTTTTCTACCCTGGAAAACGGCAATGGTATTCCCCACTCGCCGGAGGCAGTCACGAGTTCATGAACAACGGCGAACTGGTTCAAAACGACCGCACGATGATGTTATATTTTGCCACCGGCATCACCCCTTCGATGGTATTGCCGAAAGTAGGCACTGGCTCTGTTTATGAAATCTCGACAAGAGATTCCGAAGGCAACTTCCTGGATGGTGGGAATAACTATCAAGTCACTCTGCCAGGGCCAATCCCCATCAACAACTTCTGGTCCTTCATTGTCAATGATGCGCAGACTCGAGGCATCTTGGAAACCGACCAAAAATCTGGCGGCATTGATGGCACAGCAAAAGAATTGGTTAAAAATGACGATGGCGGCGCGACCATCTACTTTGGACCCACCGCGCCTGAAGGGCGCGAGGGCAATTGGGTGCAAACCATGCCCAACAAAGGTTACTCGGTTTTGCTTCGCCTCTACGGCCCCTTACAGCCATGGTTTGATAAAACCTGGATGCCAGGCGACCTTGAACTCATTAAATAACGATCTTCCCGCAGTCATACCTTTGAATTAATTCATCAACTCACATAACTCATAACTCATAACTCATGAATAAAACCACACTCACCTCAATCCTTGCATCCGCATCCCTACTCGCTGTGTCCTGTAGTGATAGCGATAAAAAGCCCGCCGCCCCTAGTGCTGAATCCTCAACCAAATCCTCCACAGAAACGGCCGCAAAAACCACTCCTGTCACCGATGAAAACTACAGCCTCGCGGAAACCCAAGTGATCATCGGCGAATATGTGCAAAAGATAGCCAAAAACACGGGCAGCGAGGGCGTCGGAGTCTGGTGGCATATTCCCAAAGGAGCGGATCCCAAAGATAAAACCATCATGCGCTCTAACTTCGATACGATTTACTCGTGGGGAGTTTTTGATCTGACCGAACCCGCGACCATCGTGATGCCTGAAACGGGCGGGCGCTACCACACCGCATGGGTGATGTCCGAGGAACATTACAATCCCTTCGCGCTAACCAAACCTGGTGAATACGAGCTAACCGAAGAAAACGTCGGCACCAAGTATTGCATCATCGTTGTTCGCACTCAAGCCAACGTGCGTGACCCGAAAGACCTCGCAGCTGCGATTGCGGTGCAAAAGAAAATCGCCGTCAAACAAAAATCCAAGGGCAGCTACACAGCTTCGCATCAGTGGGACAAAGATGAGATCCTCAAGATGCGCGAGAAGTATCAAAAAATCGCCAAAGATGAAAAAATCAGCCCGGACCTTTATTTTGGCAAAAAAGGCGAACGCACACTCAAAGAGCACAACTGTGGAACCGCCATCGGTTGGGGAGGGTTCACGCCTGACCAAGCCGCTTACATCGATTATTACCCTACTAGCGATGCTCCACAAACCCTAACGCTCAAAGATGTGCCAGCCAAAGCCTTCTGGTCGATCACGGTGTATGACAAAGGTGGTTTTGCGCAAACCGAGACTTATAACATCAACTCGCAATTTGCCAAAACGAACGACGATGGCAGCGTGATCATCCACTTCGGTGGCGACCCATCACAAGACAACTACATGGAGATTTTCAAAGACTGGACCTTCATCCTGCGCCTCTATCAGCCCAAAGATAACTACCTCGACAAAAGCTGGAAACGTCCCGAATTGGAAATGGTAAAATAACTAAGCCAAAGCGCCACTCAAACACTCAAATTAGCTAAATAATGAAATCTATGA
>JAJRVS010000360.1 GCA_024277195.1 Verrucomicrobiota bacterium
AAAAGCACCTGAACTATTACAGAATATTGCATGGTTTCTGAAAAATTGGAAGCGCCACTGGTTAATAATAGTCCTTGCTGCAGCTGTGATCCTCTTGACAATACTTTTCACTCCATTTTTGAATTGGCTGAATTGGCTGAATTGGCTGAAGCAATATCTTGATTCATTTTTCGCTTAACAAATCGCTTCACCTGACCGCTATTCCGCTGCGCTTCATAGCGGCAGGTGAGCTTTATCGTTAGGCATAGAAAATCAGTTAGTGGCCATAAATGGCAAAAAGAAAAAATCTAAGCAATCCGTTTTCTACCGGAGGCGGTGGCGCACATTTTGAAGCCCACGTGCAGGCTTCTTTTGTCGTGTTGATGCTCACCGGTGGGTATGCCCCTTGTCTTCCCAGCTGGCCCATTTCCGAGGTAAAACTTCAAGGCAAGATTGATGGCTTCAATACAGACGATCTCATCATTGTCGTCGAAAACCCAAGCAGCAAAGAGCGGCGAAAGCTGCTCGGGCAGGTAAAACATTCCATTGCAATCACTCAAGGCAGCACTCTGTTCGGCGAAGTGATACAGGCCGCTTGGAATGATTTCAACAACCCCAAAATTTTTTCAAAAGGCAAGGATATCATTGCGCTGATCACAGGCCCACTCAGTGCCACCGATCAACACAATGTGCAATGGCTCCTGAACCAGGCTAGGCACACAAAAAGTGCTGATGAGTTTTTCCGGAATGTGCAGCAGGCGAATTTCAGCCCGCCCAAAAGCAATGAAAAACTTCAGGTGTTTCAACATCACCTGAAAACAGCAAACGGCGGCAAAGAGATTTCAAGAGACGAACTGTACAGCTTCCTAAATCATTTCCATTTGCTTGGTTACGACCTTGGTAATGAGGTTGGCGTTTTCTTGTCCCTGCTACACTCACACATCTCCCAATTTCAGCTGCAGGATCCACAGTGGGTATGGTCAAGGACCGTTGACATCGTTCAGACTTGGAACCAGGATGCTGGTACCATCACACCGGATAAATTACCGGAGGATGTTCTAGATGCCTTTGCGAAAAAATCTGTTGAGGAAATGCCTGATGAGTACAAGAGAGTTCAGGAGGTGCCAACAACTGATTGGGCGCATCATCCCGACGCCTCCTATTTGGCTCTCACGATTTTGATTGGTGTCTGGAATGAAAAAAGCAAAAGTGATGTTGAAGTACTTGTTAATCTGCTCGGAATAGACTATGACACGTGGCTACAGAAGGCGCGAGAGATATTGCACCACCCAGATAGCCCGCTGAAACTCAAAAACGGAATATGGAGAGTTGTTAACCGAAGGGAGCTTTGGGATTTACTCGGTTCGCGAATTCTTGACCAAGATCTCGATACCTTTAAGTCACTTGCTGTTTCCGTTCTTAAAGAACCTGACCCCGCTTTCGAACTGCCCTCTGAAGAACGTTTTGCAGCCAGCATCTATGAGAAGGTTTTAGACCACTCTCCGTCAATAAGAAAAGGGATTGCTGAGGGGCTTGCTATTTTGGGCAGCCAGCCCAATGCATGTGGCAGCTGTTCACAAGGAAAAGCTGAAGCGATCGCTATTCTGGCGATACATGAAATTTTAGTTGAAGCCGACTGGGTAACTTGGGGTAGCCTAAATGATTTATTGCCCACCTTGGCCGAAGCCGCTCCCGGTGAATTCCTAGATGCGGTCGAGAAAGCGTTGAGCCTGAGACCGTGTCCTTTTGATGAGCTTTTTGCCCAGGAAGGTACAGGTATTACCGGTAGGAACTATCTAACCGGCCTTCTATGGGCTTTGGAGGGATTGGCTTGGGATGAACAATACTTAGTTCGGGTCTGTGTCGCCCTGGGCGAACTTGCCAACCACGATCCGGGCGGTCAGTGGGCCAATCGTCCTGCCAATTCTCTGGCTACTATTTTGCTCCCCTGGTTGCCTCAAACCTTGGCGTCTGTTGAAAAACGCAAGGTGGCAGTGCAGACACTCCTAAAAGAGTGGCCGGATATCGCCTGGAATCTGATCATTCAGCTTCTACCCGGACAGCACCAGGTTTCTTCCGGATCACACAAACCAAACTGGCGGAAGACAATCCCCGATGACTGGGAAAAAGGGGTAACACATCAGGAATACTGGCAACAGGTGTTTTTTTATGCGGAGCTTGCAGTTGGTGCCGCTCGGCGCAATGTCGCTCGGCTTTCCGAATTGATTGATCATTTTGATAATCTACCTAAACCAGCCTTTGATCAACTTGTTGAAGTTCTTGCATCGCAAACAATTTCAGAACTCCCTGAAGACCAACGACTTTTGCTTTGGGATCATCTCACAAAATTCATAAGGAAACACCAGCGGTTTTCAGATGCAAAATGGGCATTGCCTGACGAGCTGATTGTCCGCATTGAGAAAGTTGCCGAACAGCTCGCTCCGAAAAATCCATTCAACCTGTATCAACATCTCTTTACTGATAGTGACTTTGATCTCTATGAAAAGAACGGCGAGTGGGAGGAGCAGCAAAAGAGACTCGACGCTCTGCGGGAAACGGCCATTACGGTAATTTATCATCAAAATGGTGTTGAGGGTGTCATCCAATTTGCCGAATCCGTGGTTTCACCAGGGAAAGTGGGCCACGCGCTTGGCCTTATTGCGGATGATGTGATTGAACAGACCCTTTTGCCTCATTTTTTTGATGCGGCGGACAACAAGCACAAGGCTTTGGTGAGCGGATTCATCTGGAGGCGATACCATATCAACGGTTGGGATTGGTGCGATAAGGTCGATAAATCAGGATGGACTCCAGAGCAAATAGGCCACTTCCTAGCTTGCTTGCCATTTACAAAGGAGGCATGGGACCGCGCTTCCGAATGGCTGAAAGAAAAACAGGGAGAATATTGGTCCCGCACTGGTGCTAATGCCTTTCAGGCTGATGGCGACCTTGATATTGCTATAGAAAAGCTCATCGAATATGGTAGGCCGCATGCGGCGATCAATTGCCTAGACCGGATGCGCCATGCCAAGCAACCAATCAATGTTGATCAATGTGTCCGGGCATTGCTCGCTGCGCTTTCTTCTGGTGAGCCCACCTATGTGGTGGACGGATATCACATCGTTGAACTAATCAAGTTCTTACAGGAGGAACCTTCGATTCATCAAGACGACCTTTTTAGGGTTGAGTGGGCGTATCTTCCACTACTAGACCGCCATAGAGGAGCGGCTCCTAAGCTCCTCGAGAGTAGGCTGGCCAGTGATCCCGAGTTTTTTTGTGAGGTAATCCGGTTGATTTACCGCTCAAAGAAAGAGGATCAACAATCAAAAGAACCTACCGAGGAATCAAAGACAATAGCAACAAATGCCTGGAGGTTGCTGCACGAGTGGAAAACACCTCCAGGGACACAAGAAGATGAAACGTTTAGCGCAGGGCATTTCAACGAATGGCTTCAGCGCGTAAAAACACTTTGCATAGAATCCGGGCACCTGGAAGTAGCGCTGATCCATATTGGCGAAGTATTGATTCACGCCCCATCTGATCCGGATGGGTTGTGGATACACCGATCTGTCGCCACAGCCTTGAATGATCGAGATGCAGACGAAATGCGCAGTGGTTTCAGGACAGGGACATACAACTCACGTGGGGTTCATTGGGTTGACCCAACTGGCAAACCAGAAAAAGAACTGGCTGAGCAGTTCCGTCGTAAAGCTGAGGAGGTGGAGAATGCCGGTTTTCCGCGATTTGCCGTTACGTTGAGAGATTTAGCTGAGAGCTATGCTCGGGAAGCGGAGCGAATAATTAATGAGCACAAGAATCGTGATGATGACTAAACAAATGCCTAACAATGCGCTCCACCTGACCGCTATTCCGCTGCGCTCCATAGCGGCAGGTGAGCTTTGTCGTTCGCTGTGAAACGACAAATAGGTGGCAAATATGAATCTTGAATTGCCAAAAGGACTAAAAGTCCGAAACGCCAATCCTGCCGATCACCAAAAAATAATAGGTGTTTTAAAAGATTGGTGGGGAGGCAGAGACCTCAGATGGATGTTGCCGAAACTATTTTTTATACATTTTAATAACACATCATTTGTTATCGAAAAGCGAGATGAATTGATTGCGTTTTTAATCGGTTTTCTATCACCAGCAAAACCGATGGAGGGCTATATACATTTTGCAGGAGTTCATCCGGATTATCGAGGTATCGGAATTGGAGAATATCTATACAATCACTTTTTCAAAATTTGCAAAGAAAATAGAAGAAATATCATCAGAGCTTGTACGTCACCAGTTAACAAAGGATCAATTGAATTTCATAAAAAGATAGGGTTCAGCATTTCAACTGGAAATGCTGAAATTGACGGAATTCAGGTGACACTTGATTACAATAAGCCAGATGATCCGAAGGTTTTGTTTGAGAAATCAATTTAACATCAGCGAACAAGGCAATTAAAGGGACGCAAAACCTCGGCGGTTTTTCGGAGTCCATTGCTCCGCTCCAAGTCTATCGGCAGTTCAAAGGTTATTGCCACGCAGTTTTGCGCCCCTTATTGCAACCGTTAGCCCGCTTGCAATGGTGGCAACAAGGTGTGTTCGGTGATGGATTCAGGCAGAGAACGTGAAGCGGCAGAGATTGTGCGTTACAAAAGAGCGGCGGCGGTTGGGCGATTGCTGCTTGGTGAACTTGATGGCCCAATG
>JAJRVS010000361.1 GCA_024277195.1 Verrucomicrobiota bacterium
TAGCCGCCAGTCAGCAATTCAGCTTCCACACCTCGCGCACCATCGATGCCGCCTTGGTGCTTGGTACCAACATCGACGAATCAACGCAAATCGACATGTTCGTCAAGCGTCCCAATCAAATCAGAGGTATCACCACCACCCCGCAAGGCAAACGCCACTTGCTTTATGATGGGGCAAAAGTCATCACATATAATGAAAAACGTAACGAATACGCCAGTCAGGAAGCACCCGGCACCATCAATGGAGTCATCGACAGCATCAGCGGGGACTGGGGAGTTCGCCCGCCACTCTCTGACATCTTCGTCAGTGATCCCTACCGCAGCCTGACTCATGAAGGCGGTGAGGTCAATCACGTCGGCAGCGAATCGATCGACGGAACCCAATGCGACCACCTCAAAGCGACCCTGCAAAGTCTCGACTGGGATCTATGGATTGGGCAAAAAGATCAACTGCCTCGCAAATTAGTCATCACCATCAAAGCCCGTGACGGTTCCCCGAAAATTTCCAGCAGGGTATCCCAATGGAATCTATCGCCACGCTTTCCTGCAGATCTGTTCACCATAAAAATCCCGCAAAACGCTTCGCAAACCAACCTGATCCGGAGCCATTGAACTCTGAACCCCGCCCTTTCTCACAGTTGCCCGTAAGGCAGCTCAAAGGTATTGCCCTGCTTCACATCTCTAAAAAACAAGATAATTTCTCGATCAAAACACATCACATCAACCGGGCCCCGGCTTCCGCCAGTTCGCTACGCTCGCCTTTTTCCAAAGTCACATGCGCACTGCAAGCCTCATTGCGTAAACGGTCCCGAGTGAAAACCAAACCATTGCTGCGCCGGTCCACATAAGGGTTGTCAATTTGCTCTGGATCACCCACCAACACCAATTTAGATCCACTCGCCATACGGGTCACAATCGTTTTAGCCTCCAGCGGGGTCAATTGCTGAGCTTCATCCAGAATAAAAAATCGATTAGGAATCGAACGCCCACGTATGTAACACAAGGCCTCGACCTCTATCAATCCGGAGTCCAACATAGGTTGGTAACATTTTTGCGCCCCTGCCACAGCTGGGTTCCCGTTTTTCGATCCTGCATTTTTACGATTTTTCTTCCCTCGTTCACCGGATGAATTTGGAGCCAGAATAAACTCCAACGCATCAAAGATGGGTGTCAACCAGGGAGCCAGCTTTTCATCCAGCGCCCCCGGCAAAAAACCCAGCGTCTCTCCCAACGGAACCACTGGTCGGCTCACCGTGATCCCCGTATAAGCACCTCCAAAAGTGGCATGCAAAGCTGAAGCCACCGCCAACAGGGTCTTGCCCGTGCCAGCCTGACCATAACAAGTCACCATTGATATATCCGGATTCAACAGCGCATCCTGAAAACACTGTTGACCTAGATTCAAAGGCCGAATCACCGTGCCCTGCTGGATTTTTATCGACGGTGGAATCCTCAGGCGAACAAAGCTCGAATTCCCCACAAACCTAGCCGGCATCGTGCGCTTTTCCCCGGCACACAACAGCACATAATCATTCAAAGAAAAATCCGGCAGGTTCTTTTCCGCCAGTTCCAAACGCCCGCTGCTGGCAAAACACTGCAACTGGTTCGCCGTCACTTCATAACGCTCGATTTGATGCCCCGCACCGCCCTCGGGCTCCACTTTATCATTGAGGTAATCCTCACAAGGCAAACCCAAAGCGTGCGCCTTCAGTTGCAAGTTCAAGTCCTTGCTTACCAGGATCACCGGTGCCGTATTGACAATCGACAGCATTTTGGCACAGAACAAAATACGGTGATCCACCGACCCGCTGCCCGGCAACAGATCCCAAAGCTGGGAAGCTTCCGACTTGGCCTTGCGATCTCCTGAATGACAAATCACCATCCTAACCGTGCCTCCGCCTGCCGTAGGAATACCAAAAGTAGCGTTCTCAGGATGATCATGAAACAACTCGGCCAGAGTGCGGTGAACCGCCCTCGCATTGGTGCCGCGCTCAGACTGTTCCGATTTGAACCGATCCAGCTCGCACAACACCTCCAAGGGAATGCAAACATGATTGTCACCAAAACGGTGCACGCAGCCCGGATCGTGTAACAACACGTTGGTATCCAGCACAAAATTTTTGCCTACTGCAGACGGCGCTCTCAATCCATCGGGCAACTTGCCCTTTCGCCGCTCCGGAGACGAACGCACCGTGTTTCCGTTACGAGTGTCCGGCGGTTGTATTTTTTGAAATAAGTCAGATTGATTGGCACCATTTTTGCCGACCGGATTAGTTGAGGTAGGGGTTTGCTTCATTTTGAAATATTATTCACAAAGACTAGCTGTAAAAAAAGTTAACAAATGTTAAGCTTCCGACACAATCTAAATCTCACTTTTTTTCTAGCCCTCCTTTGTAAGCGAATATACAACCCCACGTTGCCCCGCTAAGTATTCAGCGTTAATCTCTCCACCAACCCCCACTCCACTTATTATTATGTTCAGCCTTAGCACCATGAAAAAAGAAGATTGGCCGGAAGTGGCCAATCTGATCTACCTCTCAACCAATCACTGGTACGAAACCAAACAGGGGGTATCCGCTTTCAAGGGCGGACCAGGAGTCTGCCTGTTATTCTGTCAAGTTTATGAGGACCTCGACCCCGATTGCTGTCTCGTTGCCAAACACAATGAAACCGGCATGATCCTCGGATCCTGTTTTTATCATCCGCGCGAAACCCACGTCTCCCTGGGCATCATGAATGTGCACCCTAACTATTTTGGCGCAGGTGTCGCAGGCGCACTGTTGAATGAAATCATCGATTTCAGCAAACAACGCAAACAAGCGCTGCGCCTGGTATCGAGTGCCTTGAACCTCGATTCCTATTCACTTTACAATCGCAAAGGATTTGTGCCCACCGCCATCTATCAAGACATGATCCTGCCCGTACCAAGCAATGGTATCGACCCCTCGGCCTTTGATCTCAGTCGAGTCCGCGACGCGACGATTGATGACGCTCCTGCCATGGCCGCACTGGAGTTAGCGATCAGCGGCATATCGCGAGGAGAAGATTATGCTTATTTCATCAAGAATGATCAAGACATCTGGCACGTTAGCATCAGCGAAGATGAAAATGGAGAACTCAATGGCTTCCTGGTATCCATCCATCACCCCGGCAGCAACATGCTCGGTCCAGGCATCTCGCGTGATGCAACAACCTGCAGCTCACTCATTGTCGCAGAGCTGAACCAACACAAGGGACGCAGCCCGGTTTTCCTGGTTCCCGCTGACCAGCGTGACTTGGTCGATGCGATGTATTCCATCGGAGCCAAAAATTGTGAGCTTCACTTTTCCCAGGTGCTCGGCCAATCACCAGACATCAACGGCATCGTCATGCCCACCTTCATGCCCGAAACCGGGTAGAAAAAACATCCTTCCGTGGGACAAATTTCCATATTTGTCCGCCACTGTGCAAAAAAAACACCCCCGCCCCCTGCCCTCCCTAGCCGTAAGCAGTCCCTATTACGCAAATTCTGCGCAGTAATCATCAATAAACGCATAGTCCGCAAAGCCTCTCCCATCCTATCTTGATCATAGCTACTCTTATAAAGAGTAGCGAGTGGTGGGAGTAGTGAATCCATTTGGCGTCCATGATGGGTTTGCTATCCCTCGCCACTGCCTAATCAAGTCACTAACAAAGGATCTAGTATAATGAAAAACTCAGCAAATAAATTGGACGGACAAAGTCGCCGCAAATTCATGATGAATGCGGCAAAAAGCGCACTAGGGGTGAGCATGGTGCCATTGCTCGGAAACGACCGCGTTTACGGCGCATCGAGTGGCGGCAAAGCCGAGCACTGCATCTTTCTTTACATGAGTGGCGGCATGACCCACCTCGATACCTTCGACCCCAAACCCGGAGCCTCAACCCAGGGCAAAACAGGAACCGCCAAAACTCCCGTCGCCGGAATTGAACTATCAGAATTCCTGCCTGGTCTGGCCGAACGGTTCAAAGACATTGCGCTGGTTCGCTCAATGCAACTGCTGACCGCCGACCATCGCGGAGCCAGTTACCGACTGCACACCGCCTACGCCAGAAAAGCCACCATCATCCATCCCACCACCGGCCCATGGGCACAGCGTCTATTAGGCAAAAAACATGAAACCCTGCCAGACAGCGTATTGATCGGCGGCGGCGGCAATCACCCCGGCTCCGGTTTCATGGGTCCCCTGCTCAGCCCGCTGCCTATCGGTGACCCGGAAAAAGGAATACAAAATGTGAAAGCCACCGTGGATGAACGGTCCTTTGTAAAAAGAATGAAAATGGTCGACACCTTCGACACCGCATTCCGCAACAAATTCAAAACCAACGAAGTCAAAGCCTACTCTGATTTTTATGACGAAACCTTGAAGCTGATGAAAAGCGAAGACCTGGAAGTCTTTGATCTCTCCAAAGAAAAACAAGAAAAGCGTGACAACTATGGTCTCAATCAATTGGGCCAGGGCTGCCTGCTGGCAAAACGCTTGGTAGCCAACGGTGTGCGCCATGTTGAAGTCACCTACGGCGGCTGGGACATGCACAATGATCTGTGGAATGTGATACCCGAACGCGCCGGCATTATGGACAAGGCGGTCTCGGCTCTGATCGATGACTTGAAGGCCGAAGGCCTGTTCGACAAAACCTTGATCGTACTGGGTTCCGAATTTGGCCGCACCCCGCGCATCAACGCCAATGGCGGACGAGATCACCACTCGGCAGTGTTTTCTACCATGTGGGCCGGAGGAGGCATTGTCGGAGGGCAGGTCTATGGGGCATCGGATGACGAAGGCGTCGCGCCCAAGGAAAACGTGGTCAACGCCAAGGATCACAACGCCACCATCGCCTACGCCATGGGGATGCCACTGGACAAAGTCATTTATTCCCCGTCAGGCCGCCCCTTCATGGTGGCAGGCCACAAACTGGACGGCAAAACCAAACAAATGGTGCCCGAAAAACAACCGATCATGCAGCTCTTTTCCTGAGCTCCAGCACTCTAACCAGCGCATCGCGCGAGCTCAGACCCGATCCGCGATTGGCTTGGTGTTGGAAAAAATATACTCCCCCCAACTACTTTTTTCCATCCAACTTCAACAAACCTTTTTCAGGAAAGGAAAATTTCGAGACCTCATCCTTCGGATAAACTTTTGCCACCACCTGCTGTCTGTCCCCCAATACCACAACCGCACGCTTCCATTTTTTTGATCCCCGGTGAAAGCGGGTGGGAATAGCAAAAAATACCGTGTATTTTTCCCCCGCATCTATGTTCATAGGAATCGTACTGGTTTCCTGGTTAGAGTCACTAATTTGTGAAGGAGTATCCAACTCGTAAATCAACTCACCTGCCGAATCATAAAAATAAGCTTTCAGCATCATATCCTTGCTCTTCATGTCAGGAGCAACCGCAAATTTCACTTCTATGCATTCAAGTCCATTTCGCCATCCGCCATCAACAAAAGCATCTTGTTTGTCCGTTCCCAACCTTTGGATTTCATAGGTTTTACCCAGAATTGAGCTACCCAAAGGAGAAGCCCCCATGCCCCCCTTACGAACTAATTCCCCCTCTCCCCGATGGTTCCATACGTCCACCTTTCCCTCCTTGCGATTGGTAACGTGGCGCGTCCAAACAAGCTTTACTCGATCCGGAGCCATGTAGCTCAACGAAAACATCTGATTTTCAGTCCACACATTGCTCTGATTGATCCAACCCACTAACAGAATATCAGCAAACTTTTTGTAATACGGATTTCTGGACTGCATACGGTTCCACTCGCCGTTTCTTTTATAATACTGCGCAAAGGCTCCTCCTTTAACTGATATTTTAACCTCGGAATCAGCTCTTCCCGGAGTAACAATGATCCCCTCCCAATCACCATCGAAATTCACATCTTCGGCAAAAATTAAATTCGAGTGAAGTAAGATTGCGAACCCAATCACAAAGAAAAACCTACGTCCAAACGCTTTAAAATAAGTTGGAATCATGACCTACAAAATACCTCTCTTTAATGTTTTACACCAATGGTTTCCACCGCAGAATAGTGATCACCCCTTTCAGGGCTCTCCAAAAATAAAACCCTATTCATCTCAGCGCGAATATGAATCAATCCGGGAAAAATGTCAACCTCTGCTCAATCTACCTCCGGTGGCACGTTGCCGTATTTCCACCCTGTACCCTTGAAAGGAGCTAACTTTTTTCCTTCCGGCTCCGGGTCTGCTTTCATTTTAGCCGCCAACTCGATGCCCTTGTCCCGCATCATTGTACCCGCCTTGGGAATCAAATTACTATAACTGGTTAAACGGGTTTCATAACCTCCGCCAGTAGGGCTCAAGGCCTCTTCGGTCGGCACATACCCAACACAACCATTGGCCAGGCTCACCGGCCAGACATAAGGGAATTGGATCGCTTTTTTCTGATCGAGGCCAAACTGGGTGAAATACTCGGCCGGAGTAGTCACAAAAACCGCCGGCCCCACTTTAACCGCATGAATCTCAACGTCTCGGACAGGTTCGGATTGAATCAGCGCATCAAGCAAGACGGTCTCTTTGGCAAAAGTCCAGGCAGCCGGCTCCTTCTTTTTAAAATCCTCGTCCTTCACATTCTTCCGCGCCGCATCCAAGTGAGCCTTACTCGGTTTGCGCCGCGCAATACGCATCACTTCCTGCTGCGCATCCACCGTCACTTCCGTTCCCCGTGGCATCCGCCACAATTGTTTCAGCGCCTCCGCAGCCACCGAACCTCCCACAATCTTTGCCATGCCCTCACCACTTTTCATCTGTATCGGAGTCTGGTTATTCACCTGGGTGATGTCTCCCGAAGCGCCATTCAAAAACACCGTGACGATTTTATCTCCCATCACATCCTTGATCACTTTTTCAAGATACCAAGGGTAATTGGCCGATATTCCACCGGGACTGGTAGTGGCGTGACAAGCAAAATTCACCACACAGCCAAGGATCTGCCCACTCTTTTTGTCCCACACCCCGATCACCCCCACTTCAGGATCAATCGGCCCCGCAGGCTTCAGCATATCAGGATTGCCATATCTGGGGTGAGTATGAGTCTGTCCATTTTTCATTCGAAAACGGCGATTGAACGAAACATTGCCTTCATGCCCGCTGGCAAAACCCACTTCCACCTCCGCTTTTTTTCCATCCGCAGCAACGATCACATCCACCAACTTGCGCTCGACCATTTCCAAATAAGCGCTGTCCGCATTGGACGATTTCACATAAGCCAGTTCCTGAATAAAAGCATCCGCCTGATCAAACTCGCCCGGCAGTATCATCCCCGTCGGCCCCGACGAATGTGAATGCGAAGCGCCAATCAAAATCGAGTTAGCCTCGATGCCGCACATCTCCTTCACCTTCTTGCGAACATTCTGCACATTGACCCGGCGAATCACCAGCGCATCAATACCCACCAATGCCACCCGCTTTTTGCCATCATCGAATACCACCGCACGCACTTTGCACGGATCGTGTAAAAAACGATTATACGACTTACCGTATCCCCCGGGTTTTTCCATCCCGATCGTCGGAGTGATGTCCCGCTCCGCAAAACCCGCTTTCACCGGTGCTGCTTGCGCTCCCAGCAGACTGATTGCAAATAAAATCCCCGCAAAAAATATCGCTCTTTTCATATTAACAGTGATAGACCTTCCCGATCCATCCCCTGCTCAATCTTTTTGCAGAGACTCCTTATTGACCTTCCGCCAGTTTTTTTGCTTGCTGACGACTCTCTGGCGTCAACTTGCTCATCGGATAAGTGGTTTCCTTGCCACTCTCCAATTTTAAAACCACCGCTTTTTCCTCTAATCTCACAAAACCCGCTTTGATCGTCTGACCACTCAGATTGGTCCAACCATGGATTTTATCCACATCCTCTGTCACCATTTTTTTGGCACTGCTGCCCGCATCCCCCGCATTCATTTTTGCCCCTTCGGTGATCCATTTAGCAACCAACCTCAACTCGCTCTCTGACAAAGGCTCCCCCCTGCGAAGAGGCGGCATGCCATCAGGATGACTCTTACGACCCTGATCCGTTTTAACAAACATCAGACTCTTAACCGGACTACCTGGAATAATAACTGAATCCTTACCTTCCTTGATCCATTCAGCTATCACCTCCGCTTTATCCCAGCGCAATCCCTTTTTTGCCTTCGGCCCAGAATGACATTTAAAACATTTTTTCTTAAGGATCGGTTGGATATCCGCCTCAAAGTCCAAAGCATGAGAAGATAACGGCAACAAACAAACGGCCGTCAACAGGGTATAAAGTGAAAAGTGATTAGTCATAGTGCTCAGGCAACAGTCCGCAAAGGATATCCATAAAAAGCCGGAAAAACACCAAAAAACAGATTATTTTTTAACCGCCTCGTTTTATCCCAACTCAAAGGCGAGCAAAAAGCAACTACCTAACACAAAAAACACCCGTCAATACTCCCCTCCTATCAAAATCCCTCCAACTCCCCTTCCCCCAAGCTCAGCACCGCCCCCCCCATGCCAATCCCACATCCCCAGATCCAAAGGCTTTCCCTATGCCAGCCCCTAGGAACGCCTGACGGCAAGCCACACCAACATCTTCAGCACCACCGGTGCGGCCCTAATCCCAGGCATACCGTTCATCAATCCCGATTTCATGTTTTTCACAAAGCCTCCGAAATTCATCCTGAAAGCTCGTTTTTTTATGATGCAGCTCCTGATCCTCAATATATTTCCGAACCAAAGCGACATTTGATTCACTGACAGAGAATACCCCATACCCTGCTTGCCATGCAAAACCAGCCAACTGCGGTGATTGCTTTTTCAGCCACTTGGAAGTCTCCGTCTTCACCTCTTGCACCACTTTCATTGTGGCAAATTTTCGACTGAGCAAAACCAAAGCATGAATGTGATCTTCCACCCCACCGATCAACAGTGCAGGCAAATCCACATTCTCACGAAAGATGGTAGCCATGTAAGAATAAAGCTCCTTACTCAGATCCAAACTTTGCAAATAAGGTTCCCGCCCCTTGGTTGAAAACACCATATGCACGGTAACTTTAGAGAGAGATTGAGGCATAACTCATATACTTTAGCGCCGCCCCTTTGGGACTATCAGACTAAAATGCATAAACCCCAGAGCGATGCTCTGGGCTGACATAAAGCTGACCCCTTGGGCCAAAGAAATACACCCAAGGCAATAAACCCTCATCCCCCAAGCCCAAAGGGCTGCCCCTATGCCAGCCCCAGGCAACGCCTGGGGGTAGCCCCACACCAACTCTTCAGCACCAACGGTGCGGCCCTAATCCTTCAGCTCCTCGACAATACCAAACATCGCAGCAAAGCCAGAAGTCCGTTGCAACTCCCCCGTTTCTCCCTTGATGAAAATTTCTGAAATATCCCCATCCAAAAACAAGGCATTCTCACAACCGAGCTTTTTGAACAACATGGCAAAACCGTAAAGATTTATCC
Source organism: Verrucomicrobiota bacterium (assembly GCA_024277195.1). Lineage (GTDB taxonomy): Bacteria > Verrucomicrobiota > Verrucomicrobiia > Verrucomicrobiales > DEV007 > JAADHD01. The sequence continues at coordinate 9,465 of JAJRVS010000361.1, forward strand.
TTCCAATCTTGCCATGCTCGCTGCGATCAGAACAAGCAAATACAATTCTCCCCTGAGCATCAACGCCCACCCCGTTACGCAGCAATAAATTCTTCGAGGGTTCATTGAATTTGTGATGAACCTTCCCTCGATCCAACAACAAAGGCCCCGATTGAACCGCCAACCGCACACGCTTTTTCGAACCTTTGAATCGAATGCTTTCCATCACCCCTGCCACCCCATCTCGATCAATAAAAAACACCCCATTCGGTTTTAAATAAAAATTTCCGGGAGCGTTTTTTAAATTCAGTGATACCAACTTCTTGCCCTTCTCCACATGCAAACCTTCCGGCGAAAAACCCGGTGCATAAATCCCCGCATTGACCGCAAACTTCAAGCGCTTGCCACGCAACTTTAACGCCGCCTGCAAAGCTTCAAAAGTGAAATAAGGCTCTCCCTTTTTATCTCGCCAAAACACCTCAAGTTTTTCCTTAGTCGGATCGATCCGATAAACCGTAAACTTCGCCCCCCGAAATTCCACCTCCTCCCCCCAAAGCAACGGCGAAAACAAAACACTTAGAAAAAAAACCGAACAAAACCCTCTCCACCCAAACTTCTTTCCCTCATTCATAAACATTAGTGTCTATTCGTGTTCATTCGTGGTTCCCTCCTCATGTGATCACCTTGTACTGCGCCATCGCTTCTTCCACATCCTGCCCTCCACGAAACAAAGTATTACCAGCAAACAAAGCCGACGGATCCACTCCTTCTGCATCTTCCCAATCACTCTCACTGACCTGACCACTCTGACCATAGGCCTCCAGCGGATTGCCATAAGTCACTCGCTCAATGGTCTCCATCGTCGTGCCATTCTCCTTCAAAACCGCCGCCGTCTTCGGCACCGCCAACGCATCGCTGATACCCCAGTCCGCCGCGCTGTCAACGATGATGCGCTCGCCGCCGTATTCACGCAAAATCTCCACCAAACGCTCATTGCCCAACTTAGTGTGCGGGTAAATCGTAAACGCTGCCCAATAACCACGGTCCAGCACCTCTTTCACACTTTCCTCGTTATTATGATCAATGATCACCCGCCTCGGATCGCACCCCGTGTCCTCCAGCACATCCATCGTTCTTTGCGTGCCCTTTTTTTTATCCCGGTGCGGCGTATGAATCTGAATCGGCAGATCCGCCTCCACCGCCATCCGCGCCTGAATGCGCAGATATTTTTCCTCCAACTTGGTCTGATCATCAAAACCAATCTCGCCGATGCCCACCACTCCCTCTTTACAAATATAAAGCGGCAACAACTCCATCACCCCGTCGGCCAGTTTTTCATTATTCGCCTCCTTCGGATTCAAACCAATGGTACAATAATGTTTGATCCCAAACTGACTCGCACGAAAACGCTCGAAACCAATCAAGGTATTAAAATAATCCTTGAACGATCCGACCTCGGTCCTCGGTTGTCCCTGCCAAAAAGAAGGCTCGATCAAAGCCACCGTTCCCGCCGCCGCCATCCGCTGATAATCATCAGTCGTCCGCGATACCATGTGCACATGTGAATCAAAAAATTTCATCTTAAAAAAATATCAAACTATCAGGTTTTGGCTCTCAAGCTTTGTCACTTTGTTTATCATCAAAAACCGAAAAACAATCCTTACCAAATTCACGCCCCACTTGATCCCAAGTCAAGCCCCCCGCTTTCACTTCATCCACCAATGACGAAACCTGCGCCTTCAGATCCGCCACCGCCCCGCCGGATTCATCATCCGCCAAAAGCAACGCCACCGCCTCCCGCTGGCCGGGCTGCTGCGACTCACACAAACGCCGCATATCCTCCACCACCTGTGGACTGATGAAATTCTGACATGAGCGCCACAACTCCGGCGAAACCCAACGCCCCGCCGCCCAACGTTCGTGAGCAAGATCGGACAAAGCCTCGACCAGGGCGGCGTTGCCCCGCTGATCAATCCCAACGATTTTATACAGCGGGCGACTAATGAACAAAGCTTTCAGCACCATCTGGTTCCATGCTTCGTCGGAAAAATACTGCGCTGGATAAGAATTACCCAAAGCAACCGCATCAAACACATCAACAATATTAGTGCGCAAACCATCCTGAGCCATCTCCACGTATTGCTCCCCACGGGGGAAAAGCGGCAGTGCCGAATAAATCGCCGCCTGCTCCCGTAAATCCGCCGTGCCCAGCAACTTCTGCAAAGTCTCAAGAAAAACGTCCTGTTCCTGTTCCGCCAATACCAACAACAAAATCACCCGCCCCAAACGAAACTGATCCCAACCCTCCAGCGCGAAACCCGACACTAAAGCATCCAGTTCCTCAGCATCCGCTTCAATCAATTCCAATCCACCTTTTTTATCAAAACGCCGCGACACCCCGCTGAAAGCATAATAAAATGACCGCTGAACAAAGTCCGCACGCTGCGCCGCGCACTCCTGAGCCAGCCAGTCCATTGCTTCCACGTTCGCCGTGCGCTGCAAAATCTTCAATAATTTTTCTTCGAGGGTCATAACAAGGCCTCAACTTACAAAGCCCACCCGAAAATTCAAACGGACATTCATTTCCAAATAGAATCCCGCTGAAGTAAATGTTGCCGGAGCAAAGAAATGCATGGATAAAGGACATCAGCCCTATCCCTAAAATGGAACGCTCCTACCCCGAAAAAGAAAAAATGAACCTTGTCGCTGCATGCGTGGGAAAATGGGTCGGGACATATAAGATATATCACTCCTATTCAAAACTCTTACATTTACTTTTCCTAAGCGGGATTCTTTTTCACCTCTCACCACTTGCCGCCCCTGCTGCAGATGAAACGGCTAATGCCCCGCAGAGATACCGAATTCTTGAAATTTCGCAAATCCCGAATCCTAAAGAAAGCCCCTACCCCGATTGCCTGACCCACACCCTCTGCCAACCCATTACCCGGTCAGGTTCTTCGTCTGGCAAAAATGTTGACTTGGTCTTTTATGCCTTCCGAAAGCGAGCGCTCTACCCCGCGGCCAATCTCAAACCTGGAGACCTAGTTACTCTCAACACAATCCCATACTCACAAGTTCCGGATGAAATAAAAAATCTGAGGCAAGCCAATGACTTACCCTTTTCTGATAATCGAATCCTATTTGTATCGTCGTGGAGCGAAGAAGAGGCATTCACTTCCCGCAACAAAACCGCAAAAACAAACGCAAGAGCTCCTAGTTCCAATCGTGATCTCATCATCCAGACTCTGATCGCCCACCAAGGGAAAGTCACCGGCGGTCTGATTCAGGATTTCTTCTTCTGGAGCCATGTGCCTGCAATGTATGAAACTGACTTTTGGAAAATACAGCCAACCAAAAAAAATGCGCTCGGCCCACTGAAAAGCATTCTTCTTTTCAAACAACACCTCGATGAAAAAGGCATCGATCTGGTTTTTGTCCCCATTCCACGA
>JAJRVS010000362.1 GCA_024277195.1 Verrucomicrobiota bacterium
GCTGCCATCCGACAGCTTCAAACAATGCACTACCAGAAAAGCGTCAAACACATAAACATGATCACCATCGATCGCTGGCGTAGAGCGCGAGCCGTCTCCGCCCTTGTTTTTTTTGGTTCCGGCACCGCCACCACCGTCCAATTTGCCACCAGCTCCGAGATCCACCGACCACACTTTTTTACCGCTGCTCTCATCAAAGGCCACACAAGTTTCGACATTCTTTTTACCTACCTTTTCAGTCACCAGGGTCACCACCTTGCCTCCGCCGATAGCAAAAGAACTGAAACCGTTTTTGGTTTCGACCTTCCACAGCTTTTTAGGCCCAGATGCCGCAAAAGCCTTTGCTGAAATAGACACCGCCGAAGTGCCGTCGCCCTTCGCTCCCCGGTAAGCCGACCAATCTCCCGCATGAGATAAGGGAATAGAAAAAATAGAGACAACAGCGAGGGACAATAGTGGTTTGATCATGGTATTTAAGGAGAAAATAAAAAAATTAGCCATACGCTAAACCGCTACCGCCATTGGTCAATACAAACTGAGCCCGGAGAAAATAGGGAAGATTGGAAAACCCTCTCTCTTTTTCTGGAATATTAATATTCTCAAACTCAAACCCACCTCCCGCTCCCTCATCTATCCCCCATCAGTGCCTATCAGTGCCTATCAGTGCCTATCAGTGCCTATCAGTGGTTAAAAATTCCCCTTTCGCCGAGCAGTCTCGCATCGTAAGATCAGACCACCTCTCATGATAACCGTCGCCAGATTCAGCACCACAGAAGAAGCCCATCTGTTCCGCCTCAGGCTCGCCGCGGGTGGGGTCGAAGCTTTTATTCTCGACGAATACATGGTGCAAATGGATTGGCTGATCTCCAATGCCATTGGCGGCGTTCGAGTTCAAATCGCTGAAAACGATCTGGAACTTTGCCAACAGATCGTGCAACAAGAACCCTGCGACCCCGAAGCAAACATCACTGCCAAGTGCCCTTTTTGTGAATCCGAGGACACCAAAAAAGAAAGCTTAACCCGCAGGATTTCTTTCCTCTCAATGTTCATTATCGGCTGCCCCCTGCCAGTAGCGAAGAACTATTACATTTGTCAAAAATGCAAGCAATCTTGGAACGAAAGCAAACGGCCAGGCAAGCCTAAACCCCAATGAGAGCTGCCGAATTTTACTCACGTTTTAATTTCAGCAAAGCTGAAGCTTCCAGCTACAGCATCGTTCTGCTAACGGCTTTGTATGTCATAGGAATTTCCCTCTACCCACAGCCAGAAGAACCGAGTTATACTGGAACGTTTGAAATCGTATCTAAAAAATTCATCCTTGAAGGGAACGAAAGAAACTACGGCCCCTACAGACGCCGTGCGCGATATGGAAGCTTTCGCCCCCTTTCCACATACGTCCCCGCTCACTACCAAGTCTATATCCAATGGGACGATGACACCTACCCTATTTTTGTTCCCCAAGAAAAAGCTTATTTACTCAAGCAAGACAAAATAACCTTCACCTACCGCATCACAGGTGACGGCAGGCTACGTTTGTTAGAGTTCCACGATGACAATGGTCACGCAGACTCTGCCGAAATACTTGATTTCGGATATTTTAAATTCGAAAACCGGGAAAGTGTGGATTCTTCAATACTCAACTTCACTTCCCATACTAACCAAATTCCCGCCAGAAAAGGAATTGTTTTTGGTTTCAACTTCAAGCTCAAAGGCTCGGACCAAAGCATCTACACAGAACTTACAGAGGAAACCCTATACCCCGGCCTGCCCGACCCCGACCTACAAAAACTTGTCTATCAAGATGCATCCCCTTTCACTATAAAAATCGGCAACAACAGCTCAACCTGCTATCTGTTGGAAAACGATTGGGAACTGGTTCCGGGGAAATGGACTTTCAAGATCAAGGATGGCGACCGATTATTAGCCAAAAAAACCTTCACCCTGTTCAAACCCTGAACCGCCCCCTTCACCACGAACAAGCTTCCCCCAAAACCCCCTTATCTTATCCGCGCCATCCGCGGTCAACCTCTTCCTTCTTCCGTGATTAAATCCCCCGCGTGTCCCCTCTCACAAAAAACCCTGCAAGCCCTCCGCCGTAGAATCCGTCATCGCCTGCAAATTCCGGCGCTCCAAAACAAAAGCCCGCCCAGCCGCCCCAGCCGCCTGACGTTCATCCTGTGATTCAAGAAAAACCACCAAGCCCTTGGCCAAAGCCGAAGAATCCCCCGGAGGAAACAAACTCCCACCCCCACTCTCCCTGATCACCTCCGAAAATCCCCCGCCCTCGGGTTCAACCACCGGTATGCCACAAGTCATCGCCTCCAAAACCGACAAACCCTTCGGCTCCACCGCCACTGCCGGAACCGAAAACACATCGATGCCGGGGAAAAAAGCCTTTTTGCCCTCACTGTCCGGCGAGATCACCAAGTCGTAATCATCCGCCAGACCCGCTTGTTGTAATTTCTCCTGCTGAGCTTCAAGAAAGTCCCGGTCTTTTTCCATCAACCACCCGCCCATTTTTAAGCACACCGACTCCATGCCTGCCATTTTTTTCAGCTCGATAAAAGCATCAACCAACAAATCGAGCCCCTTCTCAGGACACAAGCGTGCAAACGAAGCCACCGTGAGCGGCCCTGCTCCATCACTCTGATCCCGGAATTCATCACAAGCATCGGCCATGCCCTGTAAAGCCTCGGTATCGATCCCCAAAGTAGTAAGAACAAACTTCTCAGCCGGTATCTCCAGCATTTCCCCTATCGCCTTGGCATAAGGTTGATTAAAAACCAAAAAGCCATCCGCCTCGCTGGCGATGCGTTTCATCTCGCTCATCACCTGCTCTTTATACGGAGCAATCAGTTCATTCAAAAAAACATCGTCGCCCTGCAAATTCACCACCACCGGGATTCCCAACTCCCGCTTGATCGAAGGCACGATGCCCCCGATCAGCAAATTGGATAATATCACCAAATCCGGTTTACCCTCTTCACGCAACCACTTCATCAAACGCATCACCTCCTTGCGCTGATAACCAGACTCCCCACGAGCCATCGACAAAGCGAGACTGCCCAACTCCTTGGCATCCACTTTAACCGCACGCGCCGACAACTTGGAAATCAGCGTCGGATTATCCAACCAGCGATCTAGAAAACCCGGCAAATGACGAAATAACGGGATTTTCTGCTGCAAAAAAACATTAATACCGCCAAAAAACACCCGATCCACACTGACATCCTCCTCGTCAGTTCGAATCGGCGTATAAAGCGGCAGCAGTTGGATATCCACTCCACGCGCCATCAAACCACGTGTCACCGCATTGTCATGCAGACAACTGCCGCAATACATCCCTGCCGCTCCGGCGGTCAAATAAATCACTCTTGCTTCGTTCAGACGCATTTTTTTATTTATGATTCAGCCATTATCATTTAGCCTTCCCAAACATCAACTTACCAAGCTGCTGCCAACCACAATAGCCTATCTGCCCAAGCCTACAATGATTGCCAACCAATATAACTTCTTCTGCGTTCTGAGCACCTGCTTTTTGCTCTCGACCAGCTCCTCGCCCGCCCGCACTTTCACCAACCAATCTGGCAAAAAAATCGAGGCCGAGATCGTCAAGGTCAGCGGTGAGCAAGTCAGCATCAAACTGGCCAATGGCAAAACCTTCACCCTCGCTATCAACAGTCTTTCAAAAGCGGATCAGGAATACATTCGCAGCTATTCCAAACAACCCGGATCCGCAACCAGTCCTACCGAAAAACTCGACGAACGAGTCAAGGCCGGTGCCAGCATCAAGCTTGATTTCCCCGATCTCACACCCGACCGCAAAGACCAGGCAGCGGCGCTCAATTTACGCATTCCAGACAAATACGATGCCAGCAAACCAGTGCCCTTGATCGTCTGGCTGGGCGGAGGAGATGGCGGCAACTCTGCCGGAGCCTGTGCATCCCTGGTCGATCAAAGCGAATTTCTCATGGTCGGACTGCCCTACCCCAAAGGAGCCAATAATCCCGGTCAGGATAACATGGTCGGAGAATTTGGCGACATCTGGGATTACCACAAAACCATGCTGGATGAAATCGCCAAACTGATCCCTAACATCGACCCCAATCTGCGTATCGTAGCCGGGTTCAGCAACGGGGGTCATGCCATCGACGGCATGATGAAAGAAAAAGAGTTTCGCCAATTTTTTAAAGCCTATGTGCTGATCGACGGTGGAATGGATACAGGGAAATACTCCGGCATGTCCGGCTCTTATGCTTATATCGCCTGGGGGGAAAACAGCCCCAACTCCAGCAGTTCACAAAGCGTCGCCAAATCCGCCAAGCGCGGCCGCATGACCACTGAATCCCACCAAATGGACGGCGTGGGGCACGCTTTCCCCGCCGAGGAAAAAGCCCTGGTAAAAAAATGGATCGCCGACGTAGTAGTGCCGGGCTTATCGGGCAAAGACAAAAAATGAATACCATTTCTTTGGCCACACCCGCCTGAAAAAAAAACTACCCAAAATTATTGCTCGGAAGCAAAGTGCCCAAATTGAAAAAAACGCTACCACTTCTTACGCTCCAAAGGAGCAGCCCTACGTCAGCCCAGGATAGAATCCTGGGAATCTGGAACAAACACCCTTAGCCCCAACTAGGGCGGCTCTAACTTTTCACCAAGAACAGCCCGAATTCCCGGAACGTATTGTTTTGGGCTCACATAACACCCACCCCTCAAGCTTGATAAGTGAAACACCCCCCTTACCTCAAAAAATAAATCAATATCGTCACCACCAAACCCGCCAACAGCGTCGAATAAAACACCGCTGCAGCGGCAAAGCGGCTATCGGCTTTGAACTCATGCGCAAGCAGCGCAGTGTTCACCGCGACCGGGGACGCGGCTCCGACGATCAATACCGCCGAAGTGACCGCATCAAAAGCAAATAAGCGAGTCAGAAAAAACGCCGCCGCCGGACCGCCCAACAAACGAATACCCAGCACCCAGGCCAACCGGCCTTCGATTTTTGGCGGACGTGTTTTTGACAGCTGCACCCCGAGAGTGATCAGCGCAAAAGCCACCAGCGCGTCCGCCAGATAGGTCATCGGCTTCCAAATAAAAACCAGCTCTTCCAGCGGATTACCCATCGAACGCATCAGCAAAGCCAGCAGGATCGCATAAATCGACGGTTGCCGTAACATCGGCGAAAAGCGCTGCCAAAGACCGGCCTTGGCTTTCCCCTCTCCTTGGGCGCTAGCGAGAAAAATACCAATCGAAAAAGTGGAGATATTCATCGTCATCAATACAAACACCTGGATCACCGGCCCGACCTCGGGAAAAGCCAGAGCCATCAGCGGAATCCCCCAGTTGCCCGAATTATAAAACATAGTGGACAACTGCAAACCCATCCGCTGCTGCGCGGATTCTTTGCGCAAAAAAGACACCCCCACACTGAGGCAATACATCACCGCCAACACACAGAGTGTAAAAAACACCACCTTAGCGCCCATCCCTTGCTGCAAATCAGAGGACGACACTCGGACAAAAATAAACGACGGTACAAAAAGATAAATATTCAGCTTCACCAAGGTGTCGAGCTTGAGATCGAATTTACGATCCATGACCCAACCCACAGCGATCAAAAGCATGATCGGCAAACACACATCTCTAAAAATTTCTATCACAGTAAACATTCGGATCGCACCATAGACTGGCCAAGTAGACTTGAAAAATGCCTAAATCAGCGGTTTTTGTTAAAAAATGTCAATTTTGGCACTTTTTGTCTACTGCTCGGGCTTGCATTTTTTATTCTAGCATGGACAATGACCATTCGAGCACAGTAACCCTGTCGCATTCAATGCATGACAGTTCATCAGGTGAATCTTGTATTCCGAGATGATTCTTGATCCGATTTATCGGGAAAAGCGTAGAAGCAAAGGGGGACGAGCAAGAAAATTACAGATATGAACACAAAAATGTATGTGGGGAATCTCCCCTATGAAACGACTGAGGACGACCTTCGCACCCTATTTACCGCCCATGGGCAGGTGGATGATATTGCAGTTGTGATGGATCGCGAAACCGGCAGACCACGCGGATTTGCTTTCATCACCATGAATGACAAAGATGGTATGGAAGCCGCAATTCGCGAGCTAGACGGCAAAGATTTCAACGGTCGCGAACTCAAAATCAACGAAGCTCGTCCACGTGAAAATCGTGGCGGCGGCGGCGGCGGCGGCGGTGGCGGTGGTGGCGGCGGCGGTTATCGCGGCGGCGGAAACAGCGGCGGCGGTGGCGGCGGAAACTACGGCGGTGGCGGCGGCGGCGGCGGTGGAAACTACGGCGGCGGTGGTGGAGGCGGTGGCGGCGACTACGGCGGACGGCGTAAAAGTGGCGGAGGAAGCCGCAAAGGCGGAAGAAGCAAACAAGAAGGCTGGTAAGCCATTTAGCTGAAAATCAGATATTTTTAACCCAAGCGGGATCTTTTACGAGATCCCGCTTTTTTTTTACCCCTCCCCCCTTCAAACTTCACTCCCCATATGTCCGCCTCATTCCAAGAACTTGACTATCGCCAAACCCCACTCGGCGAACTCATCCTGCGTCGGCGCACCGTGCTCTCGCTCAATAATCTGGAAGTGTACGAGATCATCCTCGGTGACAGCTTTTTGATGTCCAGCCTCTTCACTGCCGTGGAAATTGCCCTCGCCGACCTCGGCCTGGCGGCATTGGAAAAAAACGGTGATGTTGAAGGCAATTGGGATGTGGTAGTTGGCGGCTTGGGACTTGGTTACACCGCCCGCGCCGCGCTTCAAAACTCCAAACTGCGCTCGCTTTCGGTGGTTGAAACCCTCGAGCCCGTCATCGATTGGCACCAACAAGCTTTGGTTCCGCTCGGCCCCGAATTGACCACCGATTCACGCTGCCAATTTGTTCACGGTGATTTTTTCGCCCTGGCCCTCGATACCTCTCCCGCAGCCAGCTTCGATCCGCAACAGCCCGGTCAAAAAGTCCATGCGGTGCTGCTCGACATCGACCACTCCCCCAACAAACTGTTGGCCGACCAAAACGGCAGCTTTTACCAAGCCGACGGTCTGCGTTGCCTAGCGGATAAGCTTCATCCCGGTGGCATTTTTGCGCTGTGGTCGGATGATCCGCCCGATGACGTTTTCATCAAATCGCTGGAAGAAGTTTTTGTCTCCTGCGAATCCCACATCGTCACTTTTGACAATCCCATCCGCGGTGGCCAATCTGCCAGTACCGTCTATGTCGCGCGACGTTCGCCGACATAAATCCGGTTCGCCGCTCGTTTGGCTCGCTCATGGGTTTTGGCTTCGATCTCCTCAGCCTGGTAACCTGCCTTGCGTAAGTGACGCATAAATTTCGGCTCCGGATCTGCCGACCAAAAAGCCACTCGCCCGCCCGTGCGCAGAGAATCATAGATCATCTGCAAACCGACCGTATCATAGATGCGCGCATTATCCGACTGCACAAAAGCCGCCGGGCCATTGTCCACATCAAGCAAAATAGCATCATAATACGCCGCCCCGTTCTTCATGATGCAGTCAAACACATCCCCGGTGTAAATGCTCACCCGTGGATCATCGAGCAGAGCCCCATTGAGATCACGCAAATGCTCACGATTCCAATCGATCACCTCCGGAATCAGCTCAGCCACACAGACCTTGGCATTTTTACTCACCAGCTCCAATACTCGCTTAAGACTAAACCCCAAACCCATGCCCCCGACCAAAATTCTCGGCTCCCGCTGACGATCACAATCACGACAAGCCGCATCCGCCAACGCCCGCTCAGACAACGTCCAACCGGAACTCATCAACTGCGCTCCATTCAGCTTCAACGAATACTGCCCGTCATGTTCGTGCAGAGAAAATCGCGAGCCATCCGGCGTCTGAGTTTCAGCAACATTACGTGTCGGTTTCATAGAAAATAAACTTTTCCCATTTAAGCCGCGCTGCGATTCCCCGACGAACGACGTCTCGACGAATTACGCCGATTCCCCGAACCCGAAGAACGACCACCGCCACCGCCACCGCCTCTGCCGCGTCCCGAAAAACCACCGCCGCCCGAACGACGTCCACCACCTCCTCCTCCGCCGCCACGACCACTGCGTTTTTTCTCCGCCGCTTCTTTGACATCCACCTCGTTCATTTCATAACCCTCGATATTTTTCACCGGGATCGAGCGTTTCAACAAACGTTCGATATCACGCAGCAAACCACGCTCGTCCGCACTCACCAGGGAGTGCGCCGCGCCCTCTTCCCCTGCTCGTCCGGTGCGTCCGATGCGATGCACATAATCCTCCGGCACATTGGGCAAATCAAAATTCACCACATGCGGCAAGCGATTGATATCGATTCCACGCGAAGCCACATCCGTCGCCACCAGCACACGAACCTTTCCCGACTTAAAATCCGCCAACGCCTTGGTACGAGCACTCTGACTCTTATTACCATGAATCGCCGTCGCAGAAATCCCGCCCTCAGCTAACTGCTTAGCTAGTCGATTGGAACCATGTTTGGTACGATTAAAAACCAACACTTGTTGCCAGTCATTATCGTTGATGAGTTGAGCTAAAAGGTGACGTTTGTCATTCTTCGCCACCGGGTGAATCACCTGCTCCACTTTTTCCGCCGCCGTATTGTGACGCGCCACTTCAACCAAGACCGGGTCGTGCAAAATGCCCTCAGACAACTTTTTGATCTCATCCGAGTAAGTCGCCGAGAACAATAAATTCTGACGACGAGCAGGCAGGATTTTCAAAATCTTACGGATGTCATGAATGAAACCCATATCCAACATGCGATCCGCTTCATCGAGCACTAGAATTTCGATCCCAGACAGATCCAACGTGCCCTGATTCACATGATCGAGCAAACGCCCCGGAGTCGCGACAAGCACATCCACCCCGCGCCGCAAACGGCTGATTTGCGGATTGATGCCCACTCCACCAAAAATAACCGTCGAGCTGAGCTGCAAACCCTTGCCATAATCCAGTACACTCTCCCCGATCTGTGCCGCCAACTCACGTGTCGGAGTGATCACCAACGCCCGCGGCAAATGACGACGACGCCTGCCCTGCTGACGAGAATCGTCAGCAGTCGGACGACGTTCGGACAACAATTGCAACAAAGGTAAAGTAAAAGCCGCCGTTTTCCCCGTGCCGGTCTGCGCACCCCCTAAAATATCGCGCCCCGCAAGAATAGAAGGAATTGATTTTGCCTGGATCTGGCTAGGCTCGGTATAACCTTTTGCCGCCACCGCTTCGAGTAATTCAGCCCGCAGGCCAAGTTCATTAAATAACATTTTTTTGATATGGTTTTCGGATAACC
>JAJRVS010000363.1 GCA_024277195.1 Verrucomicrobiota bacterium
ACCGCCTGTTTCGCCGAGGCTATGGCGGTCGAGACCGCCTGTTTCGCCGAGGCTATGGCGGTCGAGACCGCCTGTTTCGCCGAGGCTATGGCGGTCGAGACCGCCTGTTTCGCCGAGGTCATGGAGGTCGAGACCGCCTGTTTCGCCGAGGCTATGGCGGTCGAGACCGCCTGTTTCGCCGAGGCTATGGCGGTTAAGGTGGCCTGTTTTGCTGAAGTTATGGCGGTCGGACCGTCCATTTTCCAGAGTTAGTTTTTTGCCTGGTTAGGGCTGGGTGGCCATTGTTTGGGCTGGCCGTTTTCGTCTACGGTCAGGGACTTTGTTCCGGGCGGTAGAATTTGCAGGGATTTTAAAAACTCGATCAGTGAATCTTTTTCTATTTTGCTCATTGTTTCAAAAGCCTTGCGAGATGCCAACGCTTCGCCCGAGTGGGCCAGCACCGCTTGGCGCAGGGTGGTGAACTTGCCGTGGTGAAAATAAGGAGGCTCATTGGCCGCCCCCCAGAGTTTTTTGGTCAGAAATCGGCGATTTTGTTGTACAAATGTATCGTTCATGTCCAGTGGTTCGGCATTGGGATCATCGGGGCCGGTAGTTATGTCGTGCAATTTCAGATCGGTGTAGGCAGGGACCTGGACGATGCCGTTTGATTCTTTTAATCGGGGGGAGGGCAGCGTCGGGTCATTGAGATTGATGGAGATTTCCTCTGCTTCGCCAGGTCGCAGGTTGCCGTAGAAGTTGTAGGGATTAGGCTCGCTGAAAATCCAGCCTTTGTTGTCCAAGGGTAGGGTGGGCAGGTGGCAGGCGGTGCAGCCGATTTCAGTGAATTTTTTGTGTCCCAATTGGATGGCCTCTTCAATTTTCGGGTGGTTGGGGATGACTTGGCCGGGAACCGCCATCACTGCTTGATAGACCGATACGGCGGTGATGTCTCCACGGGTCAGTTCATTGGCAAAGCCGTCCTGGTCTTCATCGACATCTTTACCAAAGCGTTCACTCGACTGGATGCCGTGGTGGTGGTTGAAGGCGTTGTTGGTGAACTCTCTCAGGGAAATCACAGATCCGCTTTGGTGGAATGGGCGGATGACCAGATCCGGAGGATCATCAGGATCAGAGGACGCCAACGCGGCTGGAGGGATGCCTTCCGTTCGCGAAGTATCCCAGAAGCCGTCTTTGTATCTGCCGAGGATGCCAAAGGAAACCCCTTTTGATTTCAGGCGCCGTGCTTGACCTGGTTGGACCGTATCTCGGATTTTTTGTAAATCGGCAGTCATTTGGCGGGCCAGCATTTCAATGTAACCTGATCCATACATGCCCAGAGTGCTACGAAAATTCCCTAGAGATTGGAAGGTGATCTCCACTCCTTCTTCATTGACGCTACCACTGGTGGGTTTTTTATCATTGCGGTCAAAGGTGATAAAATCGAAGCGCTGACCTAGCACCAAGGCATTGGTGACAATATCGCCACCTCCGCCCGATACACCAAAGGGGGAGTTGTGGCAGCCCGCACAACTGTTCGAATCGGGGCCGGAGATGCGGTTGAAATTTCGAGGAAAAACCAAAGGCCTCTCGGGATCACTGAGCGGCAGCCCGGTGCCTTTGCTTTGCGGGCGACCTGCACCCTCTTGCACCGTCCACATTGCGGTGAACAGATCGTGTCCTTGTTTGAGTAATTCCGGTAGTGCGAGACGCGGCGCCTCTCCATCCTTCAAATGGCGTTTGGCAGAAATTTCCTGACCAATCTGTAATGTGTCGGATGCCGTACAAATTGAGATGGATGCCAAAATCACCACGGTAGTGATAATTCGGGTGAATGTAAAAGCAGTGCGCCCATGCGGGAGGGGTGGTCGTGTTTCAGTTGAGCTTAGTTTCATAGAGTTACTGAATTTAGGAACGGGATATGTTATCCTGGATGATCAGCTTAGATTACGATTAAAATCTATTATGATATAAGGAGGTTTGTCAATCATTACAGAGTTCAGGTGATTGTCATTGACAAAAAAGATTGCTCAGAAGATGCTTTAGTCGATTAGCATTAGCCAATCAAAAATTGTTACAGATGAAAAAAAACATAGGGAGATACTTTACTATATTATACATAGTTACATTTGGCTGGGTAGCTGTGATAAATATTTTGGCAGACGATAATAAAAGTAAGAGCAAGTCTGCAGTAAAAAAAATCGAGCAGGTCGAAGTCTCCGTAAAAACAGATACTGATACCGATAAGGGGGCGAAGCCTGTGGGAATTGAAATAAAAGCAGGCAAAAAAGGCAAAAAACGTCCATTAAAGACCAGCACGGTGATGAAAAGTGTGATCCGGCCGCATTGTGGAGCCTTGAGAAAGGTGCTCAAAGGAAAGCTTGAAACGGAGGAAGAGTGGGCTGAAGTGATTTCCCGGGCGGAAATTCTGAGCGAGGCGAGTTTTATTCTGATGTCGGACGGACGTTGTCCGGATGAAGTGTGGTCAGGCGCCGCCACACAAACTTTGAGATACTGCGCGCAAGTGATCATTTCCGCAGCAGAGGAGAAGAACCAAGTGGTGGCTAGAACCGCATTTGGTAAGTTAACTCAATCCTGTTCGACTTGCCATGACGCTCATCGTGAGAAATCTCCGTTGATGGATCTGGTTGAATAGTTTTGTAGAGGGGTAAGGTGGGGAGAAGGGCTCAGCCTTTGTATATCAGGGCTGTAGGCAGGTGGATCCGCTCGGGTTCACTACAGTTAGGCATTGTTTTTGCGGTGATGCAGGGGGTTGAGGGTTTGTGATGGATTGACCTAAAGATGAGGGGTGGCAGGGGGGGCGGTGCCCGGGTGGGTTCAGGAGGAATTGGCTATTTTATAAGGCTAGATAACGTGCGGTCTATTTATGAAATATTAATCAATAAATAAAGGTGGGGGGTGAGCGAGCTAATAGTGAAATCTTGTTTAATAAAACAAGATTTATTTAAAATGTAAAATAGCTGCAAAAAATCTTGTGAAAAAAAAGCGCTCTAGCTAAAAAAGTAATTAGTAAGAGGTGGCAAGTTATGCGCTAACTCATGAGAGAATCTTAATAATCAAAATAGTAAGTTTATATTTTATACGTGGGAGCGGTGAACTGAGTTGATTATAAAATTGGATTTGAAGGATTTAAATGAGGCGGAGAGACAAGTAATAACCAAAAAATAAAAACGATGAAGATAGGATATAAATTAATGGTAGGTATGGGGATGCTGGCGGCATCGGCTGGAACCAGTCAGGCAGGGCTACAATTGCTTGGGCCAGGGGTTTCGATGACCATGCCAAGCAGTGCACTTCCAGATGCAAATAAAACACATGCGGATAGCTATATGAAATCAGTTAATTTAGGGCAGGTGTATCGCTTTACTTTGATTGGAGTCGAAGCGTTGGCAGATGCTGACGGTGTTCCTGGGTGGTATGCATGGGGCGGTCATATGCAGACTTTTTCCGAGGCTTACGCAAGTGAAAGAGGCTACGGAGTGTTTCAGTGTTCTGAAGTTGGTTACTGGACTTTCACAGGGTACGCAAATGGGATATGGGGCGAGCATATTGATTTTGCCACTTCGGCGGTGGGTTATCAGGGTTCTGTGCAAACAGCACTCAGATCAACTCCTAAAGTATTCCAGAATCAAGAAGTGACCTTGAAGTGGGAGGTGGAATCCAATTCCAGAGATATTGATGGTTACATGAAAATTCTTGGCACTTTGATTAAAGACAAACCTCAACCAACGGGCGAGCTGCTCACTGGTCAAATTGTCTATCAGGAAGGTTCGCAGTCTCAACCGGTAATCAGTTGGGTGATTGATAGAGGCGTTCAATAAACAATCATAAGGAGCATTGGTTGTTATGCATGTTACCCGCATTTTTGAGAATCTGGTCGAGATGTCTCGACCAGATTCTACAAATACGATGAAAAAGAATATTAAAAACGCGTTCAGCGCACTGTTGTTGGTGACCTTGGTTCAAGGTGGTGCGGGTAGGCTTGCAGCCCAGGCGGGGGGTGGAGAGGGGAATTTTAAGAAGCTTCTTACCCTCAAGTTTGATTCAAATAAAGATGGTTCATTGACGGGCTTGGAGAAAGGGAAGGCTGTCGATTTTTTGAATCGACAGGATAAAGATAGAGATGGGCAGATTTCACTTAAAGAACGCACTTTGGCGATTAATGAACTGAACCAGATGTCAGATCTTGGAAGAACCGTGGTGACGTCAAAAATGACGCCTGAGCAACGCAACGCAGCTCAGAGGAAAGCTGATTGGGGTGATTTCATTAAAAAACTGCCTCACAGTAAGGAGGGCAGGACGTTTACTAAAATCCCCGGCGACCCGGGTTTTAAAATGAAGGGTGATGACTTTGTTGATCCTACTAAAATGAAAGGTGTGGCTCCCGGACGTGATAGGATCACAGCAGCAGAACTGGATGCGCTTATGTCCAAAAAAGCAGCCGATGACAAGCTGGAGCGGACGAGAAAAGGGGTGAAACCTCATAAAATAGAATCTAAGCCGGCGAAGCCCTTGGGGAAAAGGGACTATTACGCGGGCACTACAATATTGGTTTCGGGGGGGGAGCACACAGTGATTCCTGTGGGAGCAGTGTTGAATATACCCACTAATCTAACTAGTATGGTGGTGAAAAAACCGCAGGGCAAATTATTGATTTGGCCGGCGTTCGTGAAAAAATATGCGAGGTTTGTGACAACCCAAGAAGTGAGTTGGCAAACAGCTAAAGGGGAAGATCCGATTTCAGAAAAGGATAAAAAAGCATTTTCGATAGGCAGCAAAGTGGTAGTAGCTGTTTTTAATAAGAACCCGATTTCGGTAATGGAGCCGAAGGTGGAGGAGGCAGAAGTGGTTGGTGGGGCGGTGGCGTCTGATGCTACGAGCGGAGGCGCGCGGAAGGAAGTCGGGGTCAAGTAAGGTTACGAGAATTTAACAAGATGCGGTGGGAGCCAGAACTATAAAATAGAACGGAGAATAGAAATGAAAACAAATATTAAAATGATACGTACATTGGGAGTAGTAGCAGTTGTTGCAGGTGCGATGAGCGTAAGTGAGGTGAGATCACATGAAGAGCCTGCGGCGGTCACTGTTGCTAACGAGATTCGTCAGATTCCGTTGGATCCGGGCTTGCCCGTTCAGTTCATGTATAACTTGAATGATACAGGATCGCAGCAAGTAGCTGCTCCGATTGAGGGGACAGGGGCTTTATTCGAATTGTGGGCAGATGGAGAGGGCGATGATGCCGGTACCAAAACTCTAGTCGATAGCAAGGTGATAGGACTTTATATGCCCAAGGGCGTTTTTAATGTTGATGTTAAAGACAAAAATTGGATTGGTTCTGTTACGGATCATGTGAGCGGAAAAGTTGTGCAACGCCCCGTTTATCGCACGCGGGCTGACCAGCCATTTACCGTAACCGGCACTGTGGCAAATTTGCTGACAGACCCGACTGCTCCGCGAGCGGCTCGTGAGGTGAATTTTTTACATTTGGCTACACCAGCAACTACAGGGGGCTATTTGGTGGAACTGGATAATCAGCAGACCCTGCAATCCTTGGTATTCACTGGAAGTGACACATTTAATTATTCGGGGCCTAGCTTGCCTGGTTTTGCTAGTGATATCACTTTGAGAAACGGCGAGGAAAAATTTGAAATGCGTTCCTATGCTGACGAGACGGTTTCAGCTCGATGGAATGTGGGTTCAGCTATTGTGAAAATATTCCCAGTAGGAACGGGGGCTTTCATGCAGCAAGCAGATGATGGCGGTCAGGTCCCCTTTGTCGGTGGACAGGTGTTTAATGACAAGGTGCGTGACATTTTTGTTCATTACACTTCGGTCTATCCGGATTCCAAAACCTATGTGCAGATTTATAAGGGAGAGCCCTCATTGGATACCGTAGGCGGGGTGATACCTGTCACCATGTTGGATGCAGGGGGTGCAGTGGAACCGCAGGATACCAAAACGATTTATTCTGCTGCTGGGATTACTATTAAAGATTCGTATTTACAGCCATTTTTTGAGCAGGGTGGGAGTGGCGTCTACACGCTTGAAATCGTTGCTTCAGACTTGCCTTCAGATTTCACCAACGGCGGCAGTGAAAGGTTGGCTGTCATCAGCTTCACGCTGAATAGATCCTTAAGGGTAAAGGGACAGATTGGAGCTAAATAAACAAGTCGACGAGAGGGCTATTTTAAATAGGGATTCAGTAAAACTCTAAGCATGCGTCCATGCAGGTTAACACCTTACATCGCCAAATCCGAACCCGGGCCTCCTTATTGATAGAGGTGGCCGCGGGTTTTGGGGCGTTGTTGATTGTTAGCCTGCTATTGTTGAAATCAGCTTTGACCGTAACCAGTGTGCAACGATGGACGGTGATACAGGGAGTCTCTGATGCGTATATGAGCAGGGAAGTGGCGTTAGGTAAACGTTTGCCTTTTGAGGGCGGAGGTGGCTTTTTGGCAGCAGGATCGCTATTTCCAGCTTATCCAGCGGTGAGTGTATCAGGCGTTACGATAGGCTCTTTACCTGGAGGGAGGGCAATCACCGGATCATTGCGGCGCACGCGAATCCCCGCTTCGAATAATCTTCCAGCTAACGGGGGGGCGGGGACTTTGGCATCCAATCCTACAGGTTCGCAGGCTTACCAATTGCAGTCTTACCTGACTTACAATATTTCAGGCAGGGATTATGTCAAATCCAGAACTATTCTGAGAGCACGATGAGACTGCCGAAACACAGTTGTAGAAAAGCAAAGTGGGTAGCTGGTCGACAGTGGATTGATGCTAGCGTGATCGTTCGCAAGGGGCGTATGGGCGCATTCACCTTGGTGGAAATATCAATGGTGATGGCTATGTTGCTGATGTTATCTGCTGCTTTGCTCATGATGTTGCAATCTCATGTGACTTTCATGAGAGTGTTGCATTCTTATGCTTTTTTACGTGATGATGCCCCGCAGGTTAATAATATGTTAACCGGTATTTTTGGTAAGGCGGATTCCTATCGGATTTATTCTTCCGTTGGTAGCGCAAAAGCAAATACCGGGAGTATTAATGCCGACGGTAAAGCTGTGCGTCTAATTTTTCGTAGTCCTGATGGAAGTTATGATGAGGGGATTGTAGCTTTTGAAGTTGTGGCGGGTGAAGCCAAACTGAATTTTTATAGTTATGATGGGGCTTGGAATGGGACGCCAAATTGGACGATTACCCAACAAGCGAGTGCTGTGACTTTTGCCGACGACACCGGAATACTACTGGTAACCTTGACCGGGCCAAATGGTGAACAGGTTACTTATGGAGGAACAGGAGAATGAAGTTAAAAGTCAGGGGATCATTTTTCAAAAGACGTTCGCAGGGGTACGCGGCCTTGGCCATGGTGGCTGCGATTGGAGTTTCAGCATTGCTGAGTTTGATGTTTGTGTTTCAACAAGGGATGCGTTCCCATGAAAGACAAGTGATGAATCAGGTGAAGATTGATTATCGGCAGAAAGAGGATGCCTTATTGAGAGCCTTGGTTTATGTCGTCCCGAACAAAGCGATTGGTGCGATGATGCCCAATTCGGCAGGTAATGCTTCCAATTTTTCCTGGGATCAAATTTTCACGGATGCGATCGCCTTGTCCAACGCCGGCGGGGCTCTGAACTCAGCTGTAGTCGACGGTTTTGGTATATCGGGTATTATTAATGCAAATACAGGGGATATGAATTTGACTTCTACAAGTCAGATTGTGGGAGTTGTTGCAGGAGATGGATCGTTGATGGGGCCTGGTAATGTTTCGAATTCCGGTTTGCTGACCGACGGGTTGACAGGGGGGAAGTTGCCACCCGCTTTAGCTTACTCTGGCAGTTATTCTAGTGATCTGGCATATCCGATTATTTCTCTAAACAAACAGTATCCTGCTGCAACGCCCGGGTTAGGGGCTTCTGCAGACGCGACGACGGGTTATCCTGTGTATAACATCATTGATTATCCAGATATCCGGTTTGGTCTTTCGAGTCAAAATGGCAAGTTTGTAGCTAAACGTAATTGGTGGGCCTTTTCATTAACTTTCGGAGGGGGCGGCACAGGCCCGAATGCGATGCCTGCGATGAAAAAAAACTATGTGCTTTCGATTTATGAGGTGCCTGAGCAAATGGCTTTGTCTGCTGCGGGAAGATTGCAAGTGGGAACTTTTGCGGATGGAACTGATTGGCAGAATACTATTATTCGAGGCGGGGTGTTTGCCGGAGAAGTGGAAGCAAAAAACCTCAGTTTGTTAGGGGCTTCATCAAGGATTTCCGCCAGGCGCTCAGTTAAGCTGAATGGCACAAATTCGGTGGGAGGAGGAATGTCGGTCACAGAGGGTTTTGATAGATTGGGAACACGTGAAGCACGGTGGGCTTCAAGTGGTTCGGATTTTTATGGGGCATCGGTGGCGAGTGATTCCGGTAGGGTAGCGGTTTTGCCGCTGAGCCAGGGGGATCAGTTTATTCGCACCAGTGGAGCGGTAGCTCAAACCAATACTCTTTCTGACACAGGCTGGTATGAATACGCGATGGGTGCCTTGCAGTGCAAGATGAAACTGGAGATCACTAAACAGCAGACCGCACGGCCAGTTGAGATTCGTTTCACCTGTCAGCAAGGTGCGGGACTGCTGGTTAAAAATTATAAATCTACAGATGGAACTTGGGTCAATTTCGAAAATGATGTCCCTGCTAATAGCCTGCAATCGTTGCCGTTTTACTGGGAAAATCTGGGAGCGACCGGGCATCCTGCCTTGGCAATCAACCTGGATGAGATTCCTGATTTTTTGAGGAACTTGGGATTGAACCCTGGAGACGTTATTCGCAACAATTCGCTTTCTATTTCAGCTGATACCGCAGCTGATGCGTCGGTTGTTTTACCCAGCCTCACTGATGATAGTGCGGAGATGTCTGTGGTCTTTAGGCAAGCGGAGAATTTAACGATATTTACCAAAGGCTTGTCGATTGTCACCGACTATAAAGTTTATTTTGCAGAGAATTTTAATCAAACACCCGTGTTGGCCTCGGATGTGCCGAATAATGCAGGTTTGCCAGGAGGAGACTATTACCCGCCGGTGTCCGTATTTGCTGCGCACAAACATTTTGGAACCGTAGACGGGTCTATTGACTCTATTGCCTTGTCGGGACAGTTAACCAGTTTAAATGCGGACGATGGGACGGTGGTTAATCCTTTGAATATCAAAGGGGGAGCCAACACAGCGCTAGCGGGGCAAGTTATTGCCGGAAACAAGATAAGTGCGGATTTGTCTCAGATCGTTAGTCCTGCAGAGTTACCCCCCATTAATAGAATGACTTGGTTGGTAACGATTGAGGAGATCCAGGGAACAGCGATCACTATCGCTGCTAACGGCGGCGGCGGCGGCGGTGGTGGTGGTGGTAGTTTAGGGGATGGCGATGATGAAGATGATGCTGGCGATGATTAATTCTTCATTCACAATGTAAATAGACGGTTTAGGGCAGGTTGTTTCCGAGCTTGACATTTTTTCACACGGGGGATTTTCATATTTGAGAGTATGGCTGATGATATGACCTGATGTTTTGGATGTTGGACGATTTGGATTCTGGGCTCCAATCAGGTTGACGAATGAATAGAGTTTGGTTAAGACTGATTCTGGGGACATTTGAAACTCCAGGCTCATGAAAATTTACGAAATCGTTTACGACGAAGATGAATACGAAGATGAAGACGACGACGATGCAGTGATCCGTCCGGATAAGGGCCCTTATACTTTTGAAGAAATAGAGGGTTTGGTCGAAACGGGTAAGATTACCCGGGAGCAGGATATTTGTAAAATTGGCACGGAAGGTACATTTTCTGCAGATTATGTCTTGATATTTGACCGCGTGGAAGAGCAGAATGAGCTCGAGGTGAAAAAAGCGACTACGAACAAACTCAAGGCAGTTATCGGAATTGGAATGATTGTGATGGCGCTGGTGTTTTTAGCAATGATCATTCACGGAGCAAAAACCGGACAACGAGTGAGAGGCCGTCAAATCATCATCATTGGTGTGCTGGGGCTGGCTGGCGCCAAGGTATTCATGGATAATACCGGAGGCAAAAAGGGTGAAAAGTAGCGATCCGCTGAAGTGGGACAGGAAATTCGAGCTACTTGGACAAGGCTCGTCGTTATTGATCAGCGGGGTTTTGAGCAGAAAAAGCTAAAACCCTAAATAAATGGCGAGGGTAAGCACCACAAAGCCTAAAATGAAAGCGATGACTGTGTTGTTGCGCAGTTCAGAGGATTTGAACGCGAGGTAAACCCCTGACAGGTAGGATACGAGCAGCAAAAGGGCGAAAGCGGTGCCCAGCACGTCGAGGAATTTTCCACCTTTGCCTTTGTGGAAGTTCAGCACCCTGCCGTAGAGGGTGACTTTGAGGTAGGTGAGATAGGCTTTGCCTTGGGTGGAACGGGAAGCTTTGTATTTGACCTGGCGGGTTTTGGTTGAGCCCCATTTGAACTCCTTGCCATCTTTTCTGATTTCCCCGGAGGGAAGAGGCCATTGGTTTTTTTCGCACTGTTCCCGGATGAGCGCTTCGACCTTCTCAAGCGTTGCAGGGGATTTGGGTTCCAGATCGTAGAGGGTCAGGTTGGTTTTGTCGAGGGTGGGCAGGTCTCCCCAGATATAGAGTGCGCCGGTGAGGGTGTAGGCAATGGCAAAAGGGAAAAAGAAAACGGAGAGGTAGGCGTGAAATTGAATCCAACGCTTACGGGGAGAGGATTTTTTAACTGGAGAGTTTTGTGCCATGAGTTGATTGAGATATGGGGGGCAGCAGAATTCTGTCGTTTGCCGAAGACTATTGGCTGGCCAGCCTAATTTTTCAACGGCAAATCAAACCCTGTAAGCTTCAGGTATTTTTCGATGCTTTCAAGCAGGTGATGGAAATCCTGTGCCTGCAGATCGCCAATGGTTCCTATACGGAAACTGTCGATGCGGCTCACCTTGCCCGGATAAATGATCAGGTTGCGCTCGGCTAGCCATTGATAAAAAGGAGTGAATTCAAAACGAGGGTCTTCGGGCTGGTGAAAGGTGGCGATGACAGGGCTTTGCAAGCTGTCTTCGATGACAGGTCTGAACCCGAGACGGGTCATGCCTGACAATAATATCCGGCGATTGTTGTGATAACGTTCAGAACGAGCTTCGATGCCGCCTTCCTGGGTTAATGTTTCGAGCGCTTTTTCCAAAGCCAGAATGACGTGAGTGGGTGGGGTGAACCTGAATTGGCCGCTGTTTTCCAGACCCTGCCATTGGGCGTGGAGATCAAAGCTCAGGCTTCTGGCTTGTCCTTGTGCTGATTGCAAAAGTGTTTTTTTTGCGATGACAAACCCTAAGCCTGGCACACTTTCCAGGCATTTGTTGGCGGAGGAGACCAGGCAATCAATCCGGCATTTGCTGAAATCGATTTTGATACCACCAAAACTGCTCATGGCATCAACCATGAAGAGGGCATCCGCAGCGGCGGTCACCGCACCTAGTTTTTCGAGCGGGTTCATTATGCCGGTTGTGGTTTCACAATGAACGGTAGCGACCAAGCTGATGTCGGGATAGAGCTTTAGATGAGCAGCTACTTTTAGCGGGCAAATGGCCTCGGTTTCTTCAAATTCGAGGCTTTGCACGTCGATGTCCAAGTGCTCGGCGATGCTCACCATGCGTCTGCCGTAAGCCCCGTTCACCAGGATCAGGAGTTTTGCATTTTTTGCGGTGAATGTGCCGATGGCGGCTTCGATGGAAAAAGTTCCGCTGCCTTGCATCGGGACGACGGTGTAAAGTCCGTCTGGATCGAGATCCGTTATTTTCAGAATGTTTTGGCGGACGTTTTTTACGCTTTGGATAAAGGCAGGCTCTCGCGAGCCTTTATCTAGTAACATCGACTGGCGCACGGCATCACTGGTGTTGAGTGGCCCCGGGGTGAACAAACATTTACGCTCTGACTTTGGCATATCAGCGAGGGGTGGACATGGACGCTAAAAAATTCATAAAACGCTCTTTCACCTGGGGAGGTTTGATCGTCGGCCGGCCGAGTTTTCCGGGCGAGCCGGGGCGTATTTTGAGGTGCAGTAAACTGGGACCCTGGCGTTGTTTTTCGTCAGCCAGACAGTCATTCAGTTGCTGTTGGTTTTGTGCGGTGTAGACATTTTTATAATTTGCAGCGGCGGCAATCGCGGCAAACTGAGTAGTGGGCGAAACGGTTGCCTGTCCCCCGGTGGAGTCATGGACTTCGTTGTCGAGGATGATGTGGAGCAGGTTTTCGGGCTGCCGGTTCCCAATGGTGGCCAGAGCACCCAGTTTCATCAAGGCGGCACCATCGCCATCGAGAACGATCACTCGCTGCTCGGGCAGTACCAGATTGATCCCCAGTCCGATCGCTGCAGCGGTACCCATGCCGCCCACGACGTAAAGGTTGCCGTCTCGATCATCGACGGTGAACAGTTCGCGTCCGGTTTTCCCTGTGGTGGCAATGATCGCATCAGTCGGCGAGCCCTGTTGCAGAATTTGTTCAATCGCCTGGGTGCGGGTCAGTTGGTTTTCAGACGGGGAAAAGGCCTGGATGTGTTGGAGGCAGTCCACTGGAAGGCAGCTTTTTTGTGGATCCAGCGGGCAGCTTTCGACCACTCCTTTACTTAAAACCAGGGCAAATGGCAGTTGTTGCTCATTCATGTAGGCATCGGCTTCTTCGATGACTGCTGGGATTTTTTCTTTTGCATCAGGGAAAGGGAGCCAGGGGATTTGCAGGGTGTCGAGCAGTTGGTGGGTGATTTGTCCCATCAATTCGTGCTGGGGTTCATCTTGCAGCCCCGGTTCGCCGCGCCAAGTGGTGATCAGTAGGGTGGGGATTTTGAAAGGAGCATTAAGAGAACTCAGTGGGTTCACCGTGTTTCCTAAGCCTGAATTCTGGCACATGGTCACCGTTTTTTCCCCAGCCAGATAGCCTCCCAGGGTGATGCCCACGGCTTCACCTTCACTGGCCGCTCCGACATAGGTCAAGCTTTCCGAATTGATGACCGAGTTGATGAAGGGCTTCAGAAATGAACAGGGGACACCTGAATAAAATGAATACCCGAGGGCAGACATGGGCTCGAGGAACGACGAGGATTGGATCATGGCCCGGGAAGCTAGAGATTTCAGTTTTATTCAGCGCCAGATCCTGAGAGGTAATGTTTCTCGGCAGCCGCCAGTTCCTCCATATCGGTCAAACGAAAGACTTCCTTCACCGAGGCGATGTTTTCCGATGCCTTGAGAGTGGATTGCGCTTGGTATATTTGGCGGCAGGTGTCCTGCATCGCGGTGATCGAAGTTCGCAGGTTGTGGTTGGCCCAGATCGCCAGACTCACCCCGGCCTTCGCAAATACGTCAGTTGGAGTGCTATTATAAGTGGTGGGTACCACCACCAGCGGCGTGGGGCGATCCCAGATGTCAGTGAAAGCTAGGATTTGTTCCGCATCGGTTCTTTTGCTATGGACCAGAATGGCGTCCGCCCCGGCATCGGCATACATGTGGGCACGTTCCATCACTTGTTCAAATGGCAAACCAACGATAAAACCCTCCAAACGGGCGACCACACAGAAATCATTA
The DNA here is from genome assembly GCA_024277195.1 of Verrucomicrobiota bacterium. Lineage (GTDB taxonomy): Bacteria > Verrucomicrobiota > Verrucomicrobiia > Verrucomicrobiales > DEV007 > JAADHD01. The sequence goes on from JAJRVS010000363.1 coordinate 13,586, forward strand.
TCTTTCTGAGTGTCTTTGGCGGCTTTGATTTTTCCGGTGAAGGAATCTGCGTCACAAACCTTTTGATCGCATTCTATAAAGGAGTTTCTTTTGGGGTAGAGTTTGTCTTCTATACAGACCCCGTTTATTCCCCGCTGCTCCAATTTGAGGATCAAGCGCCGCACAATATTAAAATCACCGAATCCGGAGTCCCCGTCGAGCAAGATAGGCAGGGTCGAGGCATCCCGCATGAATTCGACGGCATCCAGTACCTGGGTCCAACTGGCTTCGTTGCAGTCGCGCACTCCCAATGTCGCCGATATGGCCAGTCCGCTGGCCCAGATGCCTTTGAACCCAGCCTCTTCTACGATTTTTGCACTGAGACCACTGTGAGCCTCCATTAAAAACTCCAATTCCGGAGAGAGTAGAAGTTTTTTTAACCCGCCGGGGGAGGATGAGGAGGAGGAAGTAGTTGATTGGCTCACGTGTATGGTTGGAAGTGGGGTTGGTTTTCTTTTAGCAGATTGCTGGGTGTGACGCTACACTTTTTGTTTGAGCTTGTCGAGACTCATAAATTTGCGGCTTCATTGATGACCCATTGATAGCGATCCCTGTTTTTGAGATCGGGTAAAGGTTTGTTATTGATGCGTGCTTCGCGGATCTCGAACATGATCCGTGCAGCTTCTCCCAACATAGGAGGAATGATGTTCTTTTTGATCGGATCGCTGAAGCTCAGCCCTGGTCCTTTTTGGATTTCGCTGATGTTGGGGTTCAGCTGGTCATCGAGGATCACATCGGCACCATAGACTCCGAAACATTCTCCTTGTTCGGGGTATTTTTTATTAAATCCCTTGCGACCGGCTTTTGCGACAAAGGCCAGGTATTTTTTCAATTTGGGCATTAAGATGTTTTTGGTAAAATGTTCATCCGTCACTTTTTTTTGCGCAAGAAGATAACGGTCAAGCTCAGCAAAGGACCATTTCAGAACCACGCTGGGGTCGAAGTCAGGGTGTTTGTATTGTTGGTAAACATTGGTGACGTGGATCAGTTGATTGTCGAACTGATCGAGCTGGTAGGGCAGGGAGTTCAGTCGCACGGTTCCTTCATCAAAGAGCAATACCCTGAGAGGGTTCAGGCTGGCCAGTAACCAATACACCCGGATCTCCGATTTCCGCTCGTTCAGCAGCATCGGGTTTTTTATGTAGCGCTGGATAATGCCCTGTTCGTCCTTGTTAGAAATAAACTGGTCTTTCAGGTTGCCATATTTTTTCTTTAGCTTTCCGGTGCGCCACATGATTTCGATACCTCTGCCACGGGAGTTGTTGCCCGGTTTATATATCCAGATATTATCCCGGCTATCGACTTTTGGCAGTTGATCAAAAAAGCGTTTGCGATCTTCCGGCTCGTAGAGGCAATAACTCTCAGGGTAGAGATCGTCGATGTTGACCTCCTTGTCTTCGCCGAGTTCCTGATAGGATTTCAGGGTATGGGTGAGATAACCTTTGTTGATAACAGCTCCCTCATTGGGGAAATGGTTGATCAGTTGGTTGGGCCCAAGCAGCGGCATCAGCGCGCGATAACCTTTCCTGATCCATAGCATCTCAGCCTTGTTGGCATCGTGATTCAAGGGTAGTTCTTGTAGTTTGAAAGCCTTGGCGGCACATTCAGCCTTACGGTCACAGTAAATTTTCGGTTTTGATTTGAAGAGGTTTTTGAGAAATTTCATAGAGAGATGGAGCAGCTGTTTTTGCGTGCGTTGAAGATAGACTGTTGGGAAAGTCGCTTGGAATACAAGCAAAAAACGAATCCTGCGGTTTTAATCGCTTGAGGTGAGGCTGGGCAGCAAGTCTGCGGGATCATCTAGAGCCGGATTTTTAGGGTAATCCATCTCAATAACAACTGTCGTGTGGGGCATATAGCAAAAAAAACATGAAAAAGTGCAAAAAAGGCTTGTATTTAATTTCAGGCCTTAATAATCTGTATCTCAGTGATTGAAAAAGCCCTCATGAATCAAACTCCTTTCCAAGCGTTCAAATTGGAAACTTTCTTCTTTAATGGGGATTTAAAGCCAAATGGTCTTAAAAAAGGGGCGGAATTGGAAACTTTCTTAAAAAAAGTGCAAAAAAAGCTTGTCTTGAAAAAAATCAATCGATATTCTCGATCAATTAGAAGGGCAAACGGCTTTACAGGCTCTTTAGATCATAATTTATATCTTTATTGAAAAATTTACTAAAAACGATGAACTCCGACCTTGTAAAACATCGAAATTATTCCCTGGAGAGCTTTTGTTCGAAACGAGCAAAACTTCTATTGGATGATTGAGGAGAGTGTAGAGAGAATTTGACCGAGACGGAAAGAAAAAGAAAACAACCAAGAAAGACAACAATAACAACAATGAAAATAACGACAAAGTTAATGGTAGGGATGGCGATATTCGCTATTTCTATTTTGCCAAGTCAGGCCGTGTCCAGGGTGATTGAGCCCGGACAAGACGTGACCGATCTATATGCATCCAAATCTGTATTCAATAATGGGTATCAGATGGGCGGTGATTCTTTCGTTGATACACACAACCTCGGAAGAACTATTGGACAATCAGGATCCTTGCCACCGAGCAGGCCTGCTAAAAAAGAAGAAGTGGGCGTGACGTTGATGGCGGCGAAGCAAGGCTACGAAGGTGGTTTTGCTGCAGTTGCAGACGGCGATGACGACGACGACGACGACGACGACGACGACAGTGATGACGACGACGACGATGATGACGGCGATGACGACGACGACGGCGACGACGACAGCAGCAAGGAAGGTGATTCTGGAATCACTGGTGAGCTGGTAACTGATCAAAT
>JAJRVS010000364.1 GCA_024277195.1 Verrucomicrobiota bacterium
CCGTCTATGTTCAACCCGATAACAACAAGGGTCTATGGGAAAAACTCTCCATACTCGACGATGCTCTGATCGACGGACACGCCATCGCCGTCGCCGACTACCTTGGCACCGGCTCCGACCAAATCGTCATCGGCTGGCGCGCCTTCCATCCCAAGGGAACTCCCGGCATCAAACTGTTCACCCCACTCGACCCAGATGGCAAAAAATGGCGCGAAACAAAAATCTCCAGCGAACAACTCGCCGTCGAAGACATCAAAGCCGCCGACCTCAACGGAGACGGTCACGCCGACTTCGTCGTCGCCGCCCGCCAAACCAAAAACCTGAAAATTTTCTTCAGTAAACCGTAATCTGACTGCTAGCTGAGTGAGCGTAAATGCGAGCAATGGGCGCTTTTCACTCGATGACCGGAAGGTGGATAACCGTGGCGTGTTTTCCGCCGTGGAGGACTTTCTGTTTCGCTACCGCCAGTTCAGCGTCGGCGTTGGGGTTCGCTGCGGTGTTGTGGTTGCGGTCAAAGTTGGGGAAGTCGCTGCTGGTGATGTCGATCCTGATGCGGTGGCCTGGTAGGAAGGCGTTGGAGCTTGGGTTGAGGGTGATTTTATAAGCGACTACTTCACCTGCGATGAGTAGCGCTTCCTTATCGAGGCCTTTGCGGTAACGTGCCCGCACCATGCCGAGTGAAACGTCGATCGCCCGACCATCGGGATGTACATCGATCAGCCGGACAAAAAAATCGGTATCGGGGGCAGAGGTGCTGGCGAACAGTTCGACGACAGGATTGCCAGTGACTTCAAGCCGTTCGGTCAGAGGTTCGCTTTGATAAACGAGAATGTCCTGCCGCTCGGCGTGCGGTTTCTGGTCGGCAGGCACAGTGAATGCGGCTTTCGAATAGAGCGTTGGCACGGGGTTTTTGGGATCGTAAGAATAATGATCGCTGGATTCGTCGGCGGGTTTTTCTTTGATGATTTTTCCATCACCAGCTGGCGTATTGGCTTTTCCTCCACTGGAGAGAAACAGTGATTTTATTTTGGCCCGTTTCAGCGGCCAGGTTGCTTCGTCGCGCCACTGATTGTCACCCATCACAAAAATCCGAACCGGCGATTCGTCGGCGATGCCGGTATTTTCACCTTTCAGCCAGTAATCGAACCAGCGTAAATCTTCGGCCAACACGTTGAAGCCAGCTTTGGCGCCGAAGTCAATGTTGCCGACTTTTCGTCTGCCTCGCCCAGTGTGGCTCCATGGCCCAATGATCGTGCGGGAGCCATTGCGCGCGACTTCGGTTTTGGCTTTGGTAAACATGGCGGTGTCCAGCATCATGTTGCCGTTGCAGTGATCAAACCAGCCAATCAGATTGAGGTTGGGCACGGTTATGTTTGGCACGCCTTTGTGTAGAGCCCAGGGATCAAGTGAGGGGTTCTTCAACCATGCCTGCACGGCTTCGGTTTCTTCCTCCCAGAATGTTCGGGGCAAATCCAACCAGGGGACAAAATGCAGCCATTTGTCCGATTCGGTTTTCCACAATGCTCGGGCCTCATCTTTTGTTTTGCTTCCAGGAGAACCAGATCGTTTTCGCATATCAAAAGTCATCGATGCATACCACCACTGGAGACGGCGTCCGGGCTTGATCGAACCCGGCCCTTCGAGATCAGTGTAGCGGGCGGGAATGCTTTGGGCGGACATGCACACCAATGAAGGTGGAGCCAGAGCAGCCGTTCGCCATTGAAGGAAGGAGTTATAAGAGACTCCAAAAGTGCCTACTTTTCCGGTTGAGCCCGGAAGTTTGGCCGCCCATTCGACCGTGTCGTAGCCGTCCCGGCCGTCATTGGTATCAAAACGAAGAAAGGACTCCCACTGGCCGTCTGATTCATAGCGTCCACGCGCATCCTGGCAGACAACAATGTAGCCCGACTTGGCAAAGATTTTGGCAGCCCCGTGAAGACCTTTTTTGTTGTATGGGGTTCGTCCCATCAGGATGGGATATTTGCCAGGTTTCGCCGGCCGGAAAATGTCAGCACGGAGGATGACGCCGTCGCGCATGGGAACATCGACATTCGCTTCCATGATTGGTGCATCGGGAGCAGCCTTTTTTTTATCCTGCCCTTGAGAGGCCAGGGGGAAGGAGCAAGCTGCAAGAAGGGCAGCTACGAGAACGAGTGAAGGGCGTTTCATGATGTAAAATTCTCCCTGACCATAAAGTAAGTTACGAAAAATAAGGCTAGTTATTCTCAATACTACTTTTTATCAAGAATGACCTGAAAAAAATTCAGCCCGCCTTGATTACTGCTCAAAATCCTTGAGTGATACCTTCAAATGCTTCGCTCGCGGCGCTTTGCCCCAACCACCACTGGCATCGATGAAACCGATCCACAATTCACCGGGTTTGTTCTCCATGATATACGAATAGGTCGCGTAACCCCGGGCAATGATCGTCGACTCTCCCCACGTCTTGCCTTCATCATCGGAGAAAGCAAGGTGCAACTCACTACGCCGATCAGGGTTCCAGGTCAACGCCAGTCTTCCGTCCGCCATCCGAATGACATGCCCCGGAGAATGACTGCTTTTGATCTTAGTAGGCTTCGCTTTTGACCAAGTCAGCCCACCATCGCTTGAAAATGATTGCCAGAAAAAACCGCGCGCCGTGCGAATCAACATCCACAAGCGCTTGTCTTTCAACTCAATCACACAGGGTTCCACCGCACCCGCATGGTCCCCCGCTCCACCGATGTCTATCTTATTACTGAGCTTCCAAGTCTTGCCCCCATCACTCGACACCGTGGTGCGGGAAACCAACCGCCCCGGATTGGCAACATAATGGGAAAAAGGCACCACGATATTGCCAGCGCTTGTTTCCGCCGCGCCATTGGTGCTACCCGTATAACCCTTGAACACCATCTGTGGATCGGTCCAGGTCTGCCCCC
>JAJRVS010000014.1 GCA_024277195.1 Verrucomicrobiota bacterium
GTGAACATTGGGCGATCGATTGATATGACGACAAACATTCTTCGGGCGCCAGCTCAAGATTCGGGTTCGCACGGTGGGAATATAGGTAAAACAATCCTTGCCCCAGGAAGGCGAGGTTAGTCTTTATCGTACAGTCCGGCTGGATCCGTGCCGTCATCGAACTTTCGAGTTCTATAGTTGAAAATACCGCCGCGCGCTGCGTTATTGCTCGCCACATTGCTGCGTGGTGTTCTAGCACTTCGTGTGAGCAAACTGACCGCATTGATCACAAACTTTCCGATAATCACTAAGACTACTGTGACTCCTCGAACCATTTGTCTGAAGCAGGCTTTGATGCTACGTTTACGGATAATCAAAGTGCTGTAGGTAAAAAAAGTGAGAAGGATTACGCCAAAAATAGTGAGAAAAAATACATTTTTCGTAAGAATGTCCATATTCCATGTCTCTCAACTGCGCGGTAGAGTCGGAGTGTAGTCCGACCGGGGGAAAAGTTACAGTAAGTACTGAAATGACACTATAGCTGATTCTACTGTGACTGAGCTGCGAGTTACCCTCAACATGCCTACCTGTACTTGCACTACAGATGATCCGCCTGAAGTTGTAAACTAAGTTGCACCAGGCTCTGGTTGAAGAGGGGGGGGGTAAGTTTCCCCTTGAAACTTAGAAGCCCCATAGATGCTGGCTGCGGGTAATAGCCAGCACTGTTGCCGCGCTTAATCCCAAACTTGTGCCATCCTCCTTTCTACCGAACACGTGGACAGCTATCGGTCCACTCTCGAACAACTCTCCCACATTACTTAATAGGTTCGGATAACGCTCGATAAGATACCCTGAATCTGCACTCGATCCGCCTCATATAACTGTGCCTCCATGTCCTTATTGTGAGGGATTAGCTTAATACGACGACCGCCGCCAATATTTTTAAACTCTTTTAACGACGCATTTTCGTTATCCACAAGGGCTACAACAATTTGTCCATTACGTGCCGTTTGAGCGGGCTTAATCACCACCAAATCACCATCAAGGATGCCGCTATCAATCATTGAGTCGCCTTCAATGCGCAGCAAAAAACAGTCGGGTTGTACCAGTAATGCAGATAAATCAATGGACTCGTTTTGTTCTACCGCCTCAATGGGTTTCCCCGCTGCAATTACGCCTTTGAACGGCAATTCGTTTGGCGCCAAAAGTGTACGCCAACCAGAGCGCGCTTTTTCGAGAAACCCCTTATCCTCGATAGAGGATATGTAACGGTGAATCGTACCAACTGACTTTACCCCACAGCCCTCACCGATTTCGGACAATGTTGGGGAGCGACCCCCATTTTCCCGAAGGTACTCACCAATAAAATTAAGAATTTTCTTTTCAAGCTCCGTTAGCACTTGACTTTCTCCAAATTTTCTCCTATTTTCCGATGGAGATTATTAGAGAAAATTTGGAGAAAGTCAAATGCAAGCTCAAGACGCACAAGCAATCGTTAGCGGAATCAGCGCTCACATCCAAGACCAAGGTGGCGCCCTTTCGTCTTGGTATGTCGGAATAACGGAAAACGTAGACCAACGTTTATTTGGTGACCACAGGGTCCCAAAGAAAAATCATTGGCGGGCGTACCGTAAGGCCGTATCTTCAGATGTCGCTAGAGCCGCAGAAAAAGCACTCCTTAACCAGGGTTGTGACGGTGGTACGGGTGGTGGCGACACTGATGCCGTGTTTGTATACGCATACCTCAAAACTGCGATTACGAATCCATAACAGCAAACCACTGAGGATAAGACTATGACAAAGATAATTGGCAATAATGACGGTCCGGGCGGACGTAATGACACTTACAAAATCGGAAACAAGCCCGCAGTAAAACGAGCCGTGGTGGTTAAAGAAATCGAACAAGGTAAGCATCCGGGAGCACATGTCTTTAAAATAAACGGCCGAAAATATGCACGGGATAATCCGGATCATTCCAAAAGTGACAATGTGAACAGAAATAATTAACTGCAAAACTGACTCGGATATTTTGCAGCAGATGTTCGCTTCTGACCGCGAACGGCTCTTCGGCGGCCTTTGGTTTGAGGGTCGCTGCCGCCCGCACAATCAAGAAACACCTTGACGTGGCCCGGCGGCGAACTGAAGAAGCGGAAAGCACCTAATGGCGGATCGATCACGAGGAGCTATCTTCCCCAGAATCAGCCTCGCAGCCCAATCAATTGGGCCTGATTTGCCGACTGTTGCCCCTATCTCGTGTCCGTCCATAAACGCTAAGACGATGAAAAAGAATAAGAAATGCGGCATGTTTAGATAATAAGTTCCGGTGATTTTTGCTATCCTTTTTTTCAAGCAATTGAAAACCAAGGAAACACAAAAACCACCGGAGGTGACAATGCGCAAAAAGTGCACTGACCAAGTGAGTATATTCGATCTGTTTTCAAATCACGACATTGGCAAGGAACTGAAGGCCATGTCGAAGCGGCTCGACCAGCATCGGGAAGTGCTGGACTGGGTGGCGCTGGATTTACATCTGAAAGACGTCTATGACACGGGCCGCCAGGGGTTGCCGGCTGAGTCGGTACTGCGCTGTGCGCTGCTCAAGCAATACCGGCAACTGAGTTATCAGGAACTGGCGTTTCATTTGTCGGACTCGGCCTCGTTCCAGGCATTTGCCCGCCTGCCAGGCCGTCTGTTTCCCAAGAAGTCGGTTTTACAAAACACCA
>JAJRVS010000365.1 GCA_024277195.1 Verrucomicrobiota bacterium
GCAGCAATCGGTGCGTTATATTGAGCGGATTTTGAAATTTTTGCTGTGGCAGCGTGGCGGGGCGAATATTTATTTAGGGGGCAATCGTGCGGTGGCGGAAAAGGTGGCTTCTTTTTATCAAATGGGAGCGGAGCGTGAGTTTGATTTTGATTTCATTGGCAAGTCGGTTTACCGGCAGCCCTTGGATTTCCAGTTAGTGGCGCTGGATGAGGTGCCTGCTTCTAAAGAGACGACGATTGCCCTGGGTCGTCATTTGGATGGTTGTCGCATCGGTTTTGATCTCGGCGGCAGTGACCGCAAAAGCGCAGCGGTGATTGATGGGGAAGTGGTATTTTCCGAGGAAATCGAATGGGACCCTTATTTTGAAAACGATCCTGAGTATCATTATCAGGGCATCAACGACAGTTTGAAGCGTGCGGCGGCGCATTTGCCCCGGGTGGATGCGATTGGCGGCAGTGCGGCCGGGGTGTATGTGGATAATGAGGTGCGCATTGCTTCTTTGTTTCGCGGCGTCAGTGAGGAGAATTTTGAAAAGCGGGTGAGGCGGATGTTTTTTGATCTAAAAAAAGAATGGAACGACGTGCCTTTTGACGTGGTGAATGATGGCGAAGTGACCGCACTGGCGGGTGCGATGTCATCGGGGGCCAACGGCGTGCTGGGGGTGGCGATGGGCACCAGTGAAGCGGTGGGTTATGTCAATCCCGAGGGGCACATCACTCCCTGGTTGAACGAGCTGGCTTTTGCTCCGGTGGATTATCGTGACCAGGCTCCGGTCGATGAGTGGAGTGGGGATCACGGCTGTGGCGCGCAGTATTTTTGTCAGCAGGCGGTGGCGAGACTGGCGCCGTTGGCGGGGCTGGAGTATCCGGACGAAATGGGATTTCCCGAGCGTTTGATCGAAGTGCAGAATCTGATGAAAGCCGGGGATCAGCGGGCGGCGGACATTTATGATACGATTGGCACTTGTTTTGGTTATTCGATTGCCCACTACGCGGATTTTTACGATATCGAGAATGTTTTGGTGCTGGGTCGGGTGACTTCCGGAGAAGGTGGTGAGCGCATTATCTCGAATGCCGAAGCAGTGCTGGCGGATGAATTTCCGGAGCTGAGTGAAAAGATTGCCTTGCGCACTCCGGGAGAAAAAGAGAAACGCCACGGTCAATCGATCGCAGCGGCCAGTTTGCCGGCTTTGGGGGAATAAGCTAGGTCAAGGTAGGTCGGGTAGGGAAACCCGACTTCCTGTGGGGAGATTGGGGAATCAGCTGGTGCCTTCGTCGGGGGCTTGAAAGCCGCTGGCTTCCATTTTGTTGAGCACTTCGGACATGTCCTCGACTTCGTCCCAAACGGTTTGGGCGATGTAAATGGGGGCCTCCTGCTGAATCGCCAGCGCCACGGCATCGCTGGGGCGGGCATCGAGCTCGATGATTTTTTTCTCTTCGAGTTCGTTGGAGACGGTGATGATGAGACGGGCGTAATAAACGCTGTCGGCAAAACTGATGATGACCACCCGGTTGACCTTGGCGCCGAGGGAGGTCAGCAGGTCGGCAAAGAGGTCGTGGGTTTGTGGGCGGGGTTTGGGCGTGTGGTGCATGAACATGGTGATCGCCGCTCCCACCGCTTGATCGACATAGACCACAAAAACCTTGTGTTCGTTGCCAAGAAAAACGGCGCACCCTCCGCTGGTAGGTAACACTGCGCGGACTTCGATTTCGATGACGTCTTTTCCCATGGTATTGTTTTTTTTACGAGCGGCTTGCGGCCCGTCATTAGAATGTGAAGAAAAGAAGGGGATAAGGCAAACGGAAAGTCTAACAGTCTGTCAGAAATTGTGTGTGTTCTTTGGACACCGCTACATATTTTTCCGCCCATTGACGGATGGATTGTTGTTTTTGCAGATCCAGTTTGCTCACGACTTTGGCAGGGCTGCCCATCACAAGTGAGCCGGGCGGGATGATGGTGCCCTGGGTGACGAGGGAACCTGCACCGATAATGCTGCGTGCGCCGACCTGTACGCCGTCCATCAGAATAGATCCCATACCAATCAATACTTCATCGTCCACACTACAGGCATGCAGCATGGCTTTGTGTCCGCAGGTGACAAACTGCCCTACCGTTGTTCCTAAGTCGCTGGACAAGTGGATGACGGTGCCGTCTTGAATATTTGAAGACGGGCCAATGGTGATGCTTTGGATATCAGCTCGCAGCACACATTGATACCAGACGGAAGCGTGCTCGGCCAGAGTGACGGCGCCAATGATCTGGGCGTCGGGAGCTACGAAGGATGTGGGATGGAGCTGGGGAGGGCTGGATAGGTGGGTGCAGACGGACATTTGTGATTTTGTGGAAAAGGGTGGAAAAAGACTTCAATATAGGAAGAAATGGGCAAAATACCTAAAAAAGGGGCTTATTTTGAGGAAAAATGCATTTTTTTGCGCAAAGCTCTTTACTAACGCGAGCGAAAACCCTAATGAAAAGGCAATGAACAAGGGACAAATTGTAGAAGCAGTACAGGGCGCACTCGGTGAAAGCGCATCAAAGAAGGATGCCGAAGAGGCTGTAGCAGCTGTTCTCGGCGCTATCGCTGATGGCGTTAGAGCAGATGGAACCGTTCAGTTGATCGGTTTCGGAACCTTCGTAGTGAGAGAGCGTGCGGCCCGTATGGGACGCAACCCAAAGACTGGAGAAGCGATGCAAATCAAAGCTTCCAAGTCTGTGGGATTCAAGCCTTCCGCCGCATTGAAGGGCTCCCTGTAAGAACCTTAGTTGTTAATAACTAACCCAAAGCCGTTGGCAGTTTTCTGCCAGCGGCTTTTTTTATAGGGTGAGTATAGTGGGATGTTTTTCTGAAAGTGCTTTCGAATAAAAAACTTGTGAGAATCTATTTGTTTCAGTAAATTGTTTCTCGGATCACGCGGTAAAAGAAGTGAAGGTTTTTGAGCTGGTGAGAGCGGATAATTAAGGGCCTCGGCCCTAAGTTGAGCCCACTCCGCAGGCTTGGAATATGCCGCGGGCTTTGTGCAGGGTTTCTTCGTATTCTTTTTGCGGAATGGAATCGGCGACGATACCGGCGCCGACGTTGAAACGCAGGGTTTGTTTTTCGATGATGGCGGTGCGGATGGCGATGTTGAATATCGATTCGTGATTGAAACCAAAGATGCCGATGGCTCCGGTGTAGAGTCCGCGGGCGGTGGGTTCCAGTTCGGCGATGATCTGCATGGCGCGGATCTTGGGAGCTCCGGTGATCGAGCCGCCGGGAAAACAGGCTAGCAGGGCATCCACCGGGTGGAGCTGGTCTTGAAGCTGACCACTGACGGTGGAGACTAAGTGAAAAACTTGCTCGAAGCGTTCGAGTTTGAGCAATTCACTGACTTCGACGGATCCGGCTTCACAGATTTTACCGAGGTCGTTGCGCTCGAGATCGGTGATCATGATCAGTTCGGCGATCTCCTTGGGTGAAGTGATCAACTCGTAGGCGGAGCGTTCGTCCGCCGACGGGTCGCGAAATCGCGGGCGGGTGCCTTTGATCGGGCGGGTGGTGATCTCGCGGCCGCTGATTTTGAGGAAAAGCTCGGGGGAGGAGGATAAGATCTGTCGTTGTTCGAGTTTGAGAAAAGCGGCAAAGGGGGCGGGGGATTTGTCACGCAAGTGTTGGTAGAGGGCAAAAGCCGCGCTGGGGTTTTTCTGCGTTGAGCTTGGCCAGGGGGCGGAAAACTGATGGGAGAGATTGACCTGGTAGATGTCGCCAGCAGCGATGTAGGCCTGGGCTTGTTCCACTTTTCGGCAAAAACTGGCGCTGGTCATGGAAGAGGTGAATGCTTCGAGAGGAGAAGGCGCGGAGGCGGCAGGCGGAGTGCTGCGAAGCTGGTTCCAGTCGATCTTATTTTGTTGCTCGCCGATTTCGAACCATTGGCAGTGTTGGTGATCGTAAACCAGCATGTGGGGGTAAATGCCGAAGCGGTAGCTGCCATCGTAATCAAAGCTGCCGATGGCGCCGCCGGTAGGAAAGCCGCAATCGAATGAGGAACAGCGGGATTGCCCTTGTGCCAGCGCCTGTTTTAATTCTTTCAGGCCTGTATCGGAGTCTGCAGGATGCGGGTGGGTGGGCTGCCAGCAGCCTTGAATGATTTTTTCCGGATGGGTGGCAAGAATGGAGATCCCTCTGGGGGCACAATCCTGATGAGGGGAGTCCGCCGAGGCAGAGTCGAGAAAAATAAAACCGGGGTGGTGGATCAGCCCACGAGCGAGCTCAACCGGACGATAATCGAGATCGACGGCGTTGGCTTTGAGCTGGCAGGAAGAGGGATTCATTGGTTTTTGAGTGTAGCGGCTCGTTCAAGGGGAATCAAATCGAACGAGAGGCGGTGATGATGGTCGAACAAGAAAGCGGTTATCGGCATTGACACTGAGCGGCAAGATTCATACTCTCTGTGTTTTTTTGTTTTCCTGTTGGCGAAGTGAAACATGGCAGAAGAATTGTATAATACGAATAGTCATAGCAATCGCACCTTTACGGTGGCGATGTGGGTGATTGGTTTCATCGCAGGCGGGCAATTTTTGGCGATGGGCTGGGTGCTGATGAGGCATCAGCCTGCGGCGTCAGCATTATCAAAAGCAAAGCTGGAGGGAGAACAAATCGGGGGCGCGTCCCTTGCGGCGACAGGCTCGGGTGGGGCGACCGGGATAGAGCCTGGTAAAGGGATTTTGCCACCGATGCCGGAAATTTTTAGGAAAGAGATGTCACAGAGTGCTTCGGTATTGCCAACCCCTCCTTTGCAAGGGGTGGGCGGGGGGATCCCTCCGATTTCAGCCCAAGCTTATTCGGCTCACTTGATCACCGATCCAGAGGTGGAGCGTTTATTGAATACCGCGAGCGAATTGCGTGCCAGTGGCAATATGCAGGCGGCTTTGCGAACTTTACAGGCTGCAGAGGCCAAGCAGGCAGATCATCCGCGTATTCTCAGTGACATTGCCGGTGTTTATTCGCAGCTTGGTCTGGAGGACAAAGCTGCGGTGTATTGGGAGAAAATCTACCGTCTTGGAGAGCAACGTGCGGGAGCCTATTTTGACATGGCTGACATGGTTTTGAAGGGCAAGCAACTTGAACCGACACCCAACAAGGACTCGATGCTGTCGATTGGGGATATTGCCGAAATACGTGACAAAGAGGTTACCGCTGGAGAGCGTATCACTTTGCGGGTCAAGATCAAAGCCAAGCCGGGAAGCCAGCCGGTGGGGGCGGATTTGGCATTATTGGTCTATTTTTATGATTTAGTGGATGGAAAACGATTTTTACCCTCGACGGCGGACACTTCAGAATCGTATATATCTGCACCGTATGACTGGCGGAATGGTGAAAGCGAACAAATTGAAGTGAGTTATTATCAACCGGTGTTCACCAAGGAGCAAAAACGGGATCTGGGGGAAAGGGTTTATTACGGTTATATTGTAGAATTATATTATCAAAATGAGTTACAGGATGTTGTGGCGGCCCCACGTAAGCTTATGGGACTGAATCCCAGTGCGCCTCCTGCAAATAAAGGCCCGATGAATGGTCCTGATAGCAGTTTATTTCCCCAATGATGACAAGTAATAATGATGCAGGCCTTACTTTAGGGGGGCGTTTTTGTGTGTTGGTTGTGGATGATTCTGCTAGCCGCCTTGAGGCGATGGTGGCGTTGTTGGCTCAGGAGATCCAGGGAGCAGAGATAAGCTTCAGTTCGGATCCTGCGGAAGCTTGGCTGAAGGCCTCCCAGCTTGATCAGTTGGATATGCTGATTTCCTCGATTCCTGAGCAGAATGGCGATTTGGTTTTTGCTCTTCGAGATCAGATCGTGCAGCGTTTCGGGGTGTTGCCGGGTGCTTTTTATAGCGATGCGGATATGAATGCTTATTATGATTGGATTCATGGCGAGCAGTTGTTTTTCCAGCCCTTGGGGGATGATGCTTTTGTGGCCTGGTTGCATAGTGTGCGTAAGGAGAGAGGAGCGGCTCTAGCTACCGCTGAGGTGGTTTTGCCGGTGGCGGAGAGTGAAGAGGTCTTGCCAGTGGCTGAAATGTTGGAGCCTTCTGCCGGACAGGCAATGAATTTGCCGCCCGTGCCAGCTGCTTTTGACGGATCGATAGAGTCCTTGCCGGTGGCCGAAGTGTTAGAGCCAAGTGGTGAGGTCGCCCCGCTTTCGGTTGAGGGGCTGCCAAGTGCCGAAGATCCGATCGCGGCTATTCCTGTAGCTGCAGAAGCCGTCGCAGAAGCGTCGGTGGCAATACCTGAGGTTGAGGCAAGTGAAGCGGAGTCGGAACTGGCTTTTCCTGAAGGTGAAGGGCCGATGCCGGAAGGGGCGCGACTTGGGGATTATGAGTTGAAGCGCTTGATCGAATCCAATTCGGATTGGGCCTTGTATGATGCCGAGCAAACAGGGATTAATCGCACGGTTAATCTTAAGGCGCTGCATCGTTATCATCGACGGGATCCGGCGAAAGTGGAAGCTTTGCTTAAAGAAGCGCGATGCCGGGCAATCGTGAACCATCCGGCGATCGCTTTGGTATATGAAGCCAATCAGGAAAACGGAGTGAACTTTTATGCCCGGGAGCGGGTCGATGACCCGAGTTTGACTGAGCTGGCGGCTGGCGGGGAGAAGTTCAGTGATGCGGCGGTGATCCAGTTTTTGAGTGAGGTGACCGATGCGGTGATTTATTTGGTGGAAAACCGGATGAATTTCCGTCCGATTACGGCTGATTTGATTCGTATCAGTAAAGAAGGGCATCCTAAAATCATCAACTCGGTGATCTCAGGGGAGTTGGATTTTGATGAAGCGGAGCAGATTGGGTTATTGGCTGATGCGGTGTTTCCTCTATTGACCAAAGGGCGTTATGGTGGTGAGCTGGCCTTGCATGCTCTGATGGTGAGGATGCATGGGCAGGGGGATTCCAAAGTGGGTCAGGCGATTGTGACTCTGGACCAACTGAAGGTGGCTTTGGACTATATGGGTGAGAAGCTCGGTGGAGCTTCGATTGAAATAGAGCAGTCGTCCCAGCGGATGACTATTATCGTGGGTAGTGTCATAGGGGCTTTGGTGGTGGCCGGAGGTATTGTGGTAGCGATGATGATGGGTGGGCATAGCAAAGCCAAGGATTTTGACTACATGGTTCAGATCCCTGCGGGGGCGTTTATTTATCAAACTGATGAAAAAGTCGAGTTGAAACAATTTTGGATCGATGAATATGAGGTGACGATCGCTCAATACGCCAAGTTCATCGAAAGTGCCGAAGCTGACCCTAAAATGGCCAGTACCTGGGCGCATGATGAACAACCAAAATCCAAGCTCAGTCACCGTCCGCCCAATTGGGATAAATATTATAAAGCAGCGTTGAAAGGGAAGGAATATGGAGGCACTTCGATTGATTTGAATTGCCCGGTGATGGGCGTGGATTGGTGGGATGCTTATGCTTACGCAAAATGGAAAGGGGGACGTTTGCCAACTGAGCAAGAGTGGGAAAAAGCGGCTCGCGGAACGGATGGGAACCTTTACCCCTGGGGGAACGAACTGGATCTTTCCCGTTTTAATTCGGGGGCTTCGCAGAAGGATGGTGATACTTTTCGCTATTGGGCTCCGGTGGATGCTCTCACGGGAGATGTCAGTCCTTATGTGGTTAAGGGCTTGGCGGGCAATGTCAGTGAGTGGACTGACTCCTGGGACATCGATCCGGATGATCCTGATAAACAAGTCCCCATCCGCCGGGGCAGCTCGTTCCAGACCGAAGAAGGTTTTGAACTGACAAGTCGGCGTCCGGCTAATAGCCCGGATGATAGCGCTTTGAATACCGGGTTCAGAACGGTAAGAAGTATTCCTCCACCGGCGACGGAATGAGCAAGCTGGGCGGATGTGACGGGATGATTTGAGGGGCTGGACATTGGGAATAAAACGATTTAGCGTGTGAGGCTGAAATGAAATTGTCCTAAACGGATTTCCCTATAAAATGTCTGGCTTTGATTCCCCAATGAATCGCATGATGAAAAAACGTATTTTGCTGTTGAGCAGTTTGCTGACTTTGCTGCTGCTGGCGGGAAATTTGGATCAGGCGCAAGCGCAAATTCAAGTTAACTTCAAGCTGAATAAGAAAGTTTATATGGCACACGAGGCGGTGGCGGGTCAGTTATATATCGTGAATCGCTCTGGACGTGATCTGGTCATCGAGGGGCGTAATAGCAACGTGAGCTGGTTGGATTTTCAAGTGACGGACTCTCGCGGCAACCTACTCAGCCCAGTGCCGGGGCGACGGGGATTGGAGTCTGTGATCATTCGCTCGGGAGGGACTTTTAAAAAACAAGTGTATGTGAACCGGCGTTATCCGATGGGGCAAAAGGGGATTTACCGGATCCGGGCGAGTGTTTATTTCCCTCCTTTGAAACGTTATTTTCAAACCAAAATTCAATCCCTTCAGATCACGGAGGGTAGTGAGTTTTGGTCGCAGGTGGTTGGGGTCCCGCCGGGTTATAAGGAAGCGGGTACTTTTCGGAAATTTGCTGTATTGAGGTTTGATTATCGCAATCAAAAAGAAATTTATTTTCGTCTTAGCCGTTCTGATTCGGGTGCAGTGATCACGACCTATTCTCTTGGAAAACTGTTGATGGTGACCGATCCCAGTGTGGGAATTGATTCGCAAAATCGTCTCCATATTCTTCACATGGGGGCTCCCCAGGCGTATGCGCATACGATTATCGATGTAGAGGGCAAGGCTGAGCCGCAGAAATATTATTTTGCCAAAGGGGAAAATCGGCCAAAATTGGTTCGAGTGGGTAGCGGGGCTATTGTGGTCGAGGGGGGGATTGCCGAGGATATGCAGGATGCGGTGTATGAGAAAAATGAATTTCACAAGCTTTCAGAACTTCCTCCGGGTATGCCTATCAATTGAGGGGCTGTTTAATGGTGGCAAGAGTCTAGGAAAAACAGGGGGCTTTATTAAGTTTCCTTGACTATTTTGATCATAACCGTGTATTGGTGAATGTTACGCGATCGCAGTTATTTGTTGAAAAGATGGAGGCGTCAGCGTTAACAGATGATAAAGTGGTAGACCGAGCCCCATGGCACCTCAAAGAAATAGGCTGAAAAAAAGATGATACCCTCGTTACGCAGCTCATGGCCAAAATTTGGTTGGGGGAAAAGTTTTTTGCTGTTGGGTTTATGCGCCTTGTTTTTTTTGCTGGGCACGGGAAACAGTGAAGCGGCTTTCAATACAGTTATCATTGATGCGGGGCATGGCGGCCATGATCTCGGCGCGAGTCGTTCATTGATCTATGAAAAACATCTTAATCTCGATGTGGCCCGGCGTCTGGAGCGAACGCTGCGGGAGAGTGGTTTCCGGACGGTGTTGACTCGTAGCACTGATGATTTTATTCCGCTGAGTACACGTTCGGCTAAGGCGAATAAATACCGCAATGCTATTTTTGTGAGCATTCACTTCAACTGGAGTTGGAAGAGTAAGGTGACGGGGGTGGAGACTTTTTATCGCAGTTCGTCTTCGCGTAATCTGGCCGATTACATTCAGCGCCAGCTTATTCGCAAAATAGGCTGCACCAATCGCGGGGTAAAAACCGCTAACTTTTCGGTGCTGAGGAAAACCCGTCATCCTGCAGTTTTGGTGGAGGGCGGTTTTGTCAGTAATAAAGGCGAGCGATCTTCGATGCTTGATCCTAGATACCGTCAAGTGGTGGCCGATAGTATTGCCCGGGGGATTTTGGAATTTCGTAAAAAACGCTGATCGGCGGAGGAGTTTGGACTCAGGGCGTTGGTCTGTTTTTTTGATGGGTGGTTGAGCATGGAGAGCAGACAAATAGGGGGATTTGTCTTACGGTGACATTGGATTGAGCTTTTGAGATGATTGTTACATGTGAACAAATGAAGCAGGCGGAAGACCGTTTGTTTGCGACCGGCGTGGTGGCCGAGGATTTGATGGAAAAAGCGGGGCAAGCCTGTGCCCAGGCGGTGCGTCAGTTTTTTCAATGGAGCGGACAAGCGACTTTGTATGTGGGTAAAGGCAATAACGGAGGAGATGCTTTGGTGGTGGGGAGGGAATTGCGTAAATGGGGGTGGAAGGTGGAGGTGTTGTTGTCCGGGGAAGTGGCGGAAATGACCGATTTGGCGGTCAAAAAACTGGCTGAATTTAATGCGACAGCAGAGGGCGGAGGAGCGGGTTCGGAGAGGCTGGGAGTTCGCATTGTGGTGGATGGTTTGTTGGGTATAGGAGCTAGCGGCCCACTGCGCGGAGTGATCGGTGAGCGGGCGGAGCAACTCAACCAGCAGCGCATCGAGACCAACGCCAGCTGTTTTGCAGTGGATATCCCGTCGGGTGTTGATGGGGATTTGGGAACGCCTTATCCAGGGGCGGTGGTGGCCGATTTCACCCTTTCGATTGCAGCGGTCAAGGCGGGAGTGGTGCAGGATGCGGCGATCAATCATGTCGGGCGAATTGTCCAGATAGCTTTGCCAGAAATAGTGATCACTGAAGCGAGTGAGGATTCGGTGGTATTATCACCGCAGAATCTGGCTGGTATTTTGCCGCGTAGGGATTTTGATTTTCACAAAGGCAGGGCAGGGCGGGTTGGCATATTGGCCGGATCGCGGGGTTTGACCGGTGCGGCGATTTTGGCATCGACAGCAGCCCTGCATGCTGGAGCGGGCTTGGTGACTTTGTATGCGGAGAAATCGATTTATGAGATTCTGGCGGTTGCGGCAGCGCCGGAAGTGATGGTCAAATCGATCGATTCGATTAAAGACCTAGAAGGGGATTCTGCGGATGTGTTGGCGGTGGGGCCGGGTTTGGGCAGTGAGCCTGATCCGGCATTATTGGATCTGATATTGAACGATCCGCGTCCGATGGTGGTTGATGCGGATGCTTTGAACTTATTAGCGCGATCACCCGATGCTATGGTGCGGTTGGTTGAGAATGGTCAGCCTCGTTTGTTGACCCCGCACCCAGGTGAGATGGAACGCCTTTTTCCTGCTGCTGCGTCTTGTGAGGATAGATTTGCGGTGGTGGATCGATTTATTCAAGAGAGGTCATATCAAGGGGTGCTGTTGTATAAGGGTGCGCGCACTTTGATAGCGGCGCCGGGGAAGCCCCTGGCAATCAATTCGACCGGTCATCCGGGAATGGCGACCGGCGGTGTGGGAGATGTGCTGACAGGCTTGTGTGCCGGGTTGGCGGCACAAGGGGCATCACTTTACGACGCTGCTTGTCTGGGCAGTTGGCTGATCGGACGTAATGCCGAGCGGTGGATCAGTGAAGGGCGTGAGTCTGTGGAGAGCTTGACTGCGAGTAATATAGGTTCTGAATGGGGGATGGCCTTTGACGATTTTAAGAACGGTGGATTTTGATTGGTAGAAGGGTGTTTTTTTGCATAAAAAAAGCTGAGCCCGAGAAGGATCAGCTCTTTAAATGAAAACCACCTAAGTGCTTACCACTGTAAACGCCCTCCAATTCCAAGGGTGCTGCGATCATCTTCAAAACGACTGGAAAGCTCGACTCCCAGTAGATCGGTGAATTTAAACACCGTGCCGATTTCCATGCCTCACAAATTGCGTTCATCGATGCGGGTGTAATCTCCGGAGACGTAAACTTCCCATGAGGGGATGATGGCCACTCTAACTCCGGGCTCAAAGTAGAAACCCCATTCATCGAGTCGGTTCCAATCACTTGCTGCAGGCAATTCAAGGTAGCGGGTCCCTGTTTGGAAATAAATGTCTGCGACTCCGCCAAGCAAGGTGTTGAGTCCGAGTCCGAGGCGCAGGTCCTGGGTGTTTACGGAATCGTTGCCGATGACGGTATCGGGACTGGCAAAGTGGTATTCTCCCAAGAGGAAAAAATGCTCGGTGGGGGCGGCGGAAAGTTCGAGGTTGAAGCCGTTAGCGTCTTCCAAAGCTGCGCCAAGCGCACCACTGTAGAATACTCTTTCGTAACCGAGGTCAAAGTAACTGTGGGTCAAGGTAGGGGATTCTTGCGCGATAGCTGCGCTTGAGATCAAGGCAAATAGAGAAAGGCTTAAAAGTGTCTTTTTCATAATTGATGTAGTTTCAATAAATATTCGGACAAACCATATTATGTCTTGAGGAGGAAATAATGTCAAACCTTTCTTAGTTACTGGGATTGGATGGGTACAGGTCTGAAAACCTGGTTTTAGGGACACCGCGTTGGGCTTGGCGGTTAAGAGATACAAAATATCTAGGGTTTTTTGCCTTGAACTGTCATAGAGCAGGCCTTTTGGGCTGTTGGGCTGGGCGATGATTGGTCGTTTCGTAGTTATTGCCGTGATGTCGGCCTCTCACCGAATACGAAACCCTCAAGATTTGAGGGCTATGACGGCTACGATCATGATCGCCGCTTCGCTGACAACGAAGTAGTGAAAATTGGATGTCGGCTTATCCAAGCTGAATAGCTTGTGATGTATTTATTACACTGGCTTATCAGGATGCCAGCGGGGGTGCGTAAATCTGCCTCTGATAGAAAATCAGAGGGCTGCTAGTTGGCACAGGAGAGTTACCCGCCCACTGATCGGGTCAGGAACTCAAGCACCAATACGCCGATTGAAAGGGCGAGGATAATGATGGGTAATAACATAGGGTCCGTATTTAAATTTTATTCCAATTACTTGGCAAGTTCATATCTGCCATTAACCCTGGCCTACTTGGTAGGCCATGAACTCGATTAGAATCAAAGCGATGGACAGGATGATGACAATAACAGCAAAGGGCATCAGGCCCGATTCTTCGAAATCTTCTTCCCATTCTTCCTCGGCTTCGTCGGCTGCGGTTGATTGGATGTCTGGAGTTGCACTGATCCCGCCACCTGCATTGCCCATGGATTGGGTTTGCTGTAGTTTGACGGTTGCCTTTGGCAACGGCTTGGCGCTTCCTGGTGCGGCAAGAGGTGTGGTTTGTTTGCCAATGGCTGGGCCTGCCGGTGATGCCGGAGCTTTGGCCAGAGGTATGGTTTTAGCACCAATGGGTGGGGCGCTGGGAGCCGCTGCTGCAGGTGCTGGTGCGGGAGCAACGCCTCGGGAAAGAGGAACCGTTGCCGCTCCTTGAGGTGCTGCAGGGGGGGCGCCGAGGGTCACCGTTTTTGCTCCACCACCGACTGGAGGCGGGGCAATCGGAGCTGGCGGTGGTGCCAGTGGCGGTTGGCCGGGTGCAGGTGTTGCCGGCGCCGGAGGTGGCGCGGGAGCTGCAGTTGGAGAGTTGGCGCGTGGACCGACAGGGGCGATAGTAGGTGTTGGCGGTGAAGTAGGTGCCGTTGCAGTTGGTGCGGCTCCTGGTACCGGCATTGTGCTGCCGATCGGGGGAACGCTTCCAGTAGAATCTTGCCCTGGTACTGGCATGGTGCTGCCGATGGGTGGAACACTTCCGGTAGGATTTTGTTGCCCAGGCACTGGCATCGTGCTGCCAATCGGTGGAACGCTTCCGGTAGGGCTTTGCTGTCCAGGAACCGGCATCGTGCTGCCAATCGGTGGAACGCCACCTGAGGGATCCTGTCCTGGCACCGGCATGGTGCTTCCAATTGGAGGAATGCTTCCGGTAGGATTCTGCTGTGCTGGCACCGGCATCGTGCTGCCAATCGGTGGGATCGAGCCTGCTCCTGGCTGAACGGCGCCTCCATCTGCGGGTGATACAACAGGGCGAATCGGTTGCGTAACTCCCTGTGGCACAATAGGACCGGTGTCTTCCGGGCGGGCGCGAAGGGTGATGCGAACGGTTTCTTTTTTCAACGGAACCGTCGACGTCTTTTTAGACGGTTTTTGCGGGTCCGGTGGTGTAGGTAATGAATCACTCATTTTTAATAGGCGAAAAAAAAGTTAGAACCTATATTTAGGCCGGAAAACAGACCGAATGTCAATACCATAATCTAATAAATGACGTATAAGATTGAGAATTTTGTTCTATTTGCCTGGTTTTTGGCCTTTTGACTTTCAATTCTCATCGATTTCAATTTTTTTAAGGGTGCGGGTGACGATGGATTTGGACTTGGACTTTACAGTCCGGACAAAGCGGGCAACAGATATTTTATGAAAAATGTGCAAAACGTGGTTGAACTGTTGCAGGCCTTGATTGCGATTCCCAGCGTGAACCCCGAGGGAAGTGGTGATCCGGGCACTTCTCATCTGGGGGAAGAGAAATGCGCGCGGTTGGTGGGTGATTTTTTGACTCATTGCGGGGCGAAGGTGGTTTTCGAGGAAGTTGAAAAGGGGCGTCCTAATGTGATGGCTCGTTTTGCTTCTACCGCGCGTGAGGGGCAAAACAAGCCGCGGGTTTTGTTTGCGCCGCATACGGACACGGTCAGCGTGGCGGGGATGACGATCGATGCTTTTGGGGGTGAATTGCGGGAGGGAAAAATATGGGGGCGCGGAGCCAGCGATACCAAGGGAACGATGGCGGCGATGTTGTGGGCTTTTTATCAATTGAGGGACAAGATCGCCGAGCTTGATATTGAGATTGGTTTTGTGGGCTTGATGGGGGAAGAGATCGGCCAACCGGGATCGCGGCACTTTGCTGAGCATCATGGTGATGAATGGGATTTTGCGATTGTCGGAGAACCCACCGAATTGGATGCGGTGTGCCAGCACAAGGGTTGCACTTGGGTTCAGTTGCGAACCAGTGGTAAGGCGGTTCATGGTTCGACCCCGGAGCGGGGTGAAAACGCCATCACTGCGATGTTGGCGATTTTGCAAGAAATCGATACTCGGTTTCGCGCGGATTTGCAGGCGGAAGAATATCGCAACTCTTTGCTGGGCAGTCCGACGGTGAATATAGGCACGGTGCAAGGGGGATCTAAAACCAACATTGTGCCGGATTTTTGTGAGGCGACCCTGGATTTCCGCGAGACGCCGGAGTTAGCGGCAGCGGGCGGAGTGGTGGATCTGTTGACGCGTTATTTGTCCCTGCAGCAGAAGGAGCACGGTTTGCCTGCAGTTACCATTGAGCCACTGGTGGAGTGTTCGGCGTTGAACACTGATTTGGAGAACTGCTTTGTGAAACAGCTGCAAGATCTGGGCAGTAAAAGTATCGGGGCACCGTGGTTTTGCGATGCGGCCTGGTTGGCTGCGGGTGGGATCCCGGCGGTCGCTTTGGGACCCGGGTCGATTGCCCAGGCGCATACCAAGGACGAATGGATCGAGGTGACGGCCTTGGAAGAGGGGGTGGTTTTTTATCAAAAGATCATGGAAAGCCTGTGTTGAAAGGGGCGATGAATGTGGGCAAGGGAGCCATTGGTTAGAAGCGCCGTTTTCGCTGCTGGTATTTTATCAAAGAGGGGCTAGAATGGCGCCCTTCAAAAGGTTTAAATCATTATGGCAAAACAACAGCAAAACGCGATCAGTCCGGCTCGGGAAAAGAACTTTCCAGAATGGTATCAGCAAGTGGTGCGAGCTGCTGATATGGCGGAGAACTCGGAAGTGCGTGGCTGTATGGTGATCAAGCCGTGGGGTTATGGTTTGTGGGAACAGATCCAGAGTCAATTGGATGTGATATTCAAACGGACTGGTCATAAAAATGCCTATTTTCCGTTGTTGATCCCCGTGAGTTACCTGGAAAAAGAGGCCACCCATGTGGAAGGTTTTGCCACTGAGTGCGCGGTGGTCACTCATCACCGATTGGAGCTGCAGGATGGGAAGATGGTGCCGGCGGGCAAGCTGTCCGAACCTTATGTGATTCGTCCGACTTCGGAGACTATCATTGGTGCGGCCTTTGCCCGTTGGGTGCAGAGCTATCGCGACTTGCCTTTATTGATCAATCAGTGGGCCAATGTGATGCGTTGGGAGATGCGGCCTCGCTTGTTTTTGCGTACGGCGGAATTTCTCTGGCAGGAGGGGCACACCGCTCATGAGACTGCCGAAGAAGCGATGGAGGAAACACGTAAGATGCATGGAGTTTACGAGCAGTTTCTTCGTGAACATCTGGCCATTCCAGTGATTCCTGGTGAAAAAACCGAGGGGGAACGTTTCCCCGGGGCTTTGAATACTTTTACCATCGAGGCGATGGTGCAGGATCGTAAAGCGATCCAGGCGGGAACATCTCACTTTCTCGGGCAGAATTTTTCCAAAGCTGCGGGGATTGATTTTGAAGGCAGGGAGGGTAAACGCGAACACGCATGGACGACCAGCTGGGGGGTCAGTACCCGTTTGATTGGAACTTTGATCATGGCGCATGGTGATGATGACGGATTGATCCTTCCTCCACGTGTGGCTCCTACCCAGGTGGTGGTTTTGCCGATTATTCCTAAAGACAATGTGCGTGACGAAGTGCTGGCTGCTTGTCATCAGTTGGCGGAGAAACTTCAGGAGCAAAAGGCGTGGGGTGATCCGCTTCGGGTGGAAGTGGACGAGCGGGATCTTGGCGGTGGAGTGAAAAACTGGGAGTGGATCAAAAAGGGGGTGCCGGTGCGGATCGAGATTGGACCGCGAGATTTGGAAAAAGGTTCGGTGGCGGTGACGCGGCGGGACGGAGGGCATCGCGACAAGGCTTTCATTCCATCTGATGAGGCGGTCGGGCAGATGGAGGATACGCTGCTTTCGATTCAGGATAATTTGTTGGCACGGGCTTTGGCCTTTCGCGAAGAGCATACCAAGGAGGTTCATTCTGCCGAAGAGTTCCACGCCTTTTTTACTGTTGAAAATACCGGGCAACCAGAGATCCACGGAGGTTTTGCCCTGGGACATTGGGGTGGTACTGCCGAAGAGGAAGAGGCTTTGCAGAAGGAAAGCAAGGTGACGATCCGTTGTATCCCGTCAGATGCGAAATTGCGTGGGGAGAGCGGAGTGTGTGTGATCACAGGAAAACCGGCCGAGGGACGGGTGATTTTTGCCAAGGCTTATTAGGGGAAGAAGATAGGAGATAGGAGTTAGAATATAGAATTTAGGAGATAGAATGATGAGAGTATTTATTAAACCAGGTTGTCCATGGTGTGTCGAAGCCATTCGTTGGTTGCAGAGTAATGGTTACGAATTTGAAGAGGTCAATGTATCAGCTGACCGTGCGGCTTTTGATGAAATGAAGGAATTGTCCGGTCAGACCAAAGCACCCACCCTGGTGATGGACGACGGTTTGATGCTCGCCGATTTCGGGGTGGATGAGCTGATCCCCTTCCTCGAAGAGAATGGGATTCATGCGTAAGCTCCGCGTTAGTAGGAACTGACAAGGGCAGTGGATTCAGACGTCGATGACTTTGTCGGCGGCTTTGCCCTTGGCATTTTGTGGATCTTTGTTTTTGTTGTTTGTTTCTGCTTTTTTAAACAGTTTGGTGATGTCAAAACCAAAATAGGCCAGACAGCTAATCAGTAGAGCAGCGGCGGCGGCTTCATCAAGGTTGCCGATTACCGGGAAATTGTCGGGAATCTCAAAAAGAAGTCCAAATCCGGGGTTGAGTAGGAAAATGGCGGAAAAGACACCCAGGGCGCCGATGATGAGGGAATTGATAGTTTTCATGATATTACAATGCTTTACGGATTAGACAGTGGCGATTGCAAAATTGTTCGGAATTTATAATCGCTTATTAATTGAACCGGTGAGGGCAAATCGCCTTTTGGCAGGCTTGACCTGGGACCTGGGAATTTGTAGCTTCGAGCCATGAAACTGACAATCAGGGTTTTTCACGTTTTAGCGGCGGCGTTTGTTTTGGTCTCCGTGCCGAATGCGCTGTGGGCGGCTGATGGCGAGACGAAGAAGAAGGGGGGATCCAGTGCACGGCATTTTGTGTTGCTGGCTTCGATGCCGTCCGAGGTGATAGCGGCGCTGGATTTGGACTCGGGTGAGGTGACGGTCCTGCATCACTTTTCGGACAAGCAGGGGCCGAAGGGCATTGCTATGGATTCATCAGGTAACCTTTATGTGAGCGTGCGCTACGGAGGAAAAAATGTCTTGAAGCTGATTCCCAAAAAAGGAGAGCGGGGGTTTCAGGTGGAAAGTTTCACCGGACAATTTGGTCGTTATGGTCCGGGGAAATTGCGAATGCAGGCAGCGGACGAATTGTTTATTGCCGGTGATTCGATGGGCATGATTTATCGTTACCAAACCCGGAGCGGCAGGGAGGGGCGACCTATGGCGGCCAAGGGGATGAGTTCGGTGCTGGGTTTGGATGTGCGGGGAAATGACTTGTATGCAGTGGAGATTTTTGGATTGAAGCTGGTTAAGTTCGCTTTGGATGAAAAAAATACTAACGCGCAGTGGCTGAGTTTAGAAGCTGAAAAAAGTCTCAAACGCTCTTCAGGCATAACGATCGGTCCCGACGGTAATATTCTAATCACTAATACTCAGAAATCGACCATATCCGAGTTCTCGACTTCAAGTGGAAAGTTCACCAAGCTGTTTTTTGATTTAAAAAGCGTCGGTATCTCATCGGCTTCGGATATTTGTTATGCTTCCGCATTGAATGCCTATTTGGTAGCGGCGGGGGGAGTGGTGGTCAAACTCGATGCCGAGGGCAAGCTATTGCAAAAATATGCATTAGGTAAAGAGGTGAAAGGCGCATCAGCGATCATGGTGGTGGATGAAAAACAATTGCCAAAAGCATTGGCAGATCAACTTTAAGGTTAGTGGTGAAAGAAGGTTTCCAATACCCTGACAAAAAATAGTTTAATAGCGAAAGACAATGACTGCTCCCTCTATCCCCCCATTGCCTGGTTCACAGGAGTCGCAAAATGAACAAACCCCGTCTTCCGGCGGAGTAGTGGGTATGTTGGCGGCTTGCAGCGGAGGGGCGTCGGTGTTTGCGGTGGCGGCATCGGTGTTTTTATTGTTTCAAGAGGACGCGACGATGTCGGCGGCAGCCCTGGTGATGGGAGGTTTGGCAATGTTTGCAGCCCTGATTGCCCTGGTGATGGGTTTTGTGGTGGTGGTTTCGGTTCAAGCCCGCAGTCGTTCTTCGGCGGTGGTGGCAATGATTTCCGGTATGGTGACACTAGTGGCAATTTTGGTGGTGGGGGTGATGGGGCTGTTTCACAGCGCGCAGAGGAAATTTGAACTGACAGACGATGGCATCGAGCATCAGTTGCCGCCGGTTGAGCCTCTGGTGATCAAGGCAGGTTCGCGAACGGATCGTGATAATAAAAAACTCTGGCGGCGATGGTTTGTACAAAATCTGGAACAGCCGATGAAAACCCGCCTGGCGGGCAAGGCATGGGAAAAAGAGGGTTTGCAGGCGGTGAAAGCGTTTCCCTCCGCGTGGGTGAATGACTGGGGCCAGTTGAGCAAACTGGAGTGGCAGACCATCGGGGCGGGTTTGGTGCGCAAAAAATGTGATGACCCTCTGTTGCTCTATATGGTATCCAGATCCTGCGATATGGGCTTGAATCAGTTTAATATTTTGAGGAATGCCGCAAAAGAGATCACCGTCTCAGCGGAATTAAATCCACTTTGGGCTTTGATGGCGTATTTGGATGTAGCGCAGAAGGTGGAGTATGGCGACGATGAGGAAGATCGACGACCGACGGATGCGGAAGTTTTACGTAGGTTGAAGAGGGCTTGTGAAGCGGGTTGTTTTGAAGGGGAGCAGGTGTGGTTACTGGATCATTTGTTGACGATGTATGATGGGAAAAAGTTCATCAAACGTTACCCTTTTGAAATCGCTGAAGTGTTTGAAAAGTCAGGCATGCCTGAATGGATGGGGCATTGGATGCGGGGTTATGGAGAAATACTCAAGGCCTGGGAAGCCCGTGGGTCGGGATCTTCTAGTAAAACCACCGTAGCGGGCAGGAAGGGCTTTCATGATCATTTGGCTCTGGCACGAACGGAACTGGAAAAATCGTGGCAGTTGGCTCCGCAGTATCCTTTTGCTGCAGCCTTGATGATAAAGGTGAGCATGGGGAGTAGTGATGATTCGTTGAAGGAAATGCGGAAGTGGTTGGATCGCTCGAATGATGCCCATGTGGGTAATTGGTCGGCGATCAATAATTACAACTTTGGTATCTATCCACGCTGGCACGGCAGCCATGACATGATGCGTGAGTTTGCTGACCGCTGTATGGATTCAAAACGCTATGACACCTATCTGCCGTGGATGCAAATGATCGTCATGCAGCACATGGCGGGAGACAGTTCGAACAAGGAGCAGTATTATCAGGACGAAGAGGTGTATGATAAATTGATGCAGATGTTGGATGGTTATCTGGCGGATGCGGACAAAGACACGAGCGCTGAAAGTATCAACAGAAAACGTGCTTATTGGACATATCAGGTAGTGATTTCCCGTCGGGCGGGGCATGACGAAAAATTGCCGGAATTGTGGGAAAAATTGCAGGGCAAATTTCATCAACGAGCGCTGGCCACCTGGAAAGTGGATCGCGAGGATTTGGAGTTCAGATCGATCTTGGGGCAACAGGATCAACATCTGCTCAATGCGGAGAATTACATGGATCAGGATTTGTTTGATGAAGCGATTGCGGAGTATGAAGCCATTCTTTCCCAGTCAAAGCCGGCAGAGCCCCAACAGCAGGCTTTGCGCAAACGCATCGCTTTATTGAAATTGAAAAAACAGTGGCAGGCAGGGCAGTGGGTGACCTTATGGCCGGTCAGCTCTCCCGACCCCGACTTGTGGCGGGTGGTGGAAGGCAAACGGCTGGCGGATGCCAATGGGTATTTGAAGTTTCAATCGGATGCTTATCGCTATGTGGTGGATCATCCATTGGAGCTAGGAATGAATTACGAAATCGAAGTCAAGGTGGGGCCGGCTGCGGGGGTATGGGGTACACCGGGTTTTGGTATATGGATGAGCAAGCGTCCTTGGAACGGCACTCATTGGGAGGGACTGAAAATGCGACGAGCTGGTAATAAACAACTTTCGGTGGAAGTGGGGCGCTGGCGTTATACTCCGGATTGGTCGGCCAAGATCAAAGATCAAGAATCGGTATTGCTGAATTTAAAGTGTCAGGGAAAATTTTGGACGGTGAGTGCGGATGGTCGCAAGTTGAATGCCAAGGACATAGAAGTGGGCACTCATAACAGCGGGGATAATACGCGAATGGCACTCGGGGGTTTTGTGCGCCCTGAATGGGGAACCACGGTGAGCTACCAGAGCATCCGGGTGAGAAAGCTGGAGCCAAGGGAAGAGTGATTCAGCTAGGTCACGTTTAAATCAATGTGGGTTGCCGGCTTGAATGGAGTCGAAAGGGTATGGCTTTGTAGCGTTTGTTGCGATATGTGGTTGATGGGTAAAATGGGAGATTCCCCTGGGGCGGCGCGTTTTGTGTAGGATGAATGATTATTTTGAAAAAAATGCACTAGATGGAGTAATATTTGCAACTGGGATGGAGTAATATTCATTGATGCTAGGTGGAGTGAATGCAAGGCCCGCTATCGTTAGAATATCTGATTGGTTTTTCGCGTTGAACAGAAAACGGCGAAGCTTTGAAGTGTCAGGTGATTTGGCAATGAATGATTATGAAAACAGAGTTTAGATTTCAGGTAGCCAGAATTTTAGGGCGACATCTCTTTTGGGCATGGACGGTGGCAGTGTTGTTGCCCACCGCTAGGGCGGAGCCTGCGGCGATGGTCAAAAATGAAAAAGAAGGCAAGATTTATGTGGCTTTGCCGAATGGCTACTCATTTGTTTACAATACAAAAAAGTTTCATGTCGAGAGCATGTGGCAGGGCGGTGCTGAGCAGCGACCTGAGCACGCGCGAAATCTGGCAATCCAGTCTAATCCGTGGCAACAGAATTTGCGCAGCTTGGAGGGTGAATGGCTGGGCGCTGAGTTGGCAGGGGATGAGGTGGTTTTCCGTTATGCGATGTCGGGCAAGGACGGCAGGGTCGAGATCCGTGAGCGCATCTCGATCAATCAGCAAGGTGTGGTTTTGTCTTTTAGCTTGGTTCATCCAAAACAGGCTTTTAACATGAATTACCGGATGCGGCAGAGCTCGTATCGTCTGGTAGAAACCACCGGTCAAAAAAGAGGACGAGGCCACGTGCAGTATATCCATCTGGGGCAGACGGATTATCAGATCACGATGTATTTCCAGGAGGGCGGAGATCATTTTCCAGCGGGTTACACGCTTGAGCCGATAACATTGCCAAAATTACCCAAAGGTTATTTGTTCGAACCCGCTGGTTTGGATTTTGACGCTGATGGCACCTTGTATGTTTCGACCCGGACGGCAGGAGTGTGGACTTATAAAAAGGGCGTTTGGAAGCAGTTTGCCGATGGTTTGTATGATGCGTTGGGGCTTCGTGTCCGGAAGGACGGGATCTATGTCATGCAGAAGCCAGAGTTAACCCGCTTGGTAGATGAAGATGGCGATGGAGTAGCTGAGCGATACGAAACGGTAGCCTCCAATTTTCGTTTTGCCGGCAGTTACCATGAATTTGCCTATGGACCTCGTTATGATTCGCAGGGCAATGCCTATTTCTCCCTGAAC
This sequence comes from Verrucomicrobiota bacterium, assembly GCA_024277195.1. Classification (GTDB taxonomy): domain Bacteria; phylum Verrucomicrobiota; class Verrucomicrobiia; order Verrucomicrobiales; family DEV007; genus JAADHD01. The sequence goes on from JAJRVS010000365.1 coordinate 22,392, forward strand.
CTCTCTGCTGGGGTGGGGCACAAGATTTCGAAGAGTGAGGGCATTCAGATGCTCACGCCTTTGGGCTTCCGGGGGTTTGTGATGAAGCTCTCTGCCAATGGCGAGCTGAGCCCTTACGCACATGGATTTCGTTCACCAGCGGGGATCGGTATCAATAAAAAGGACGAGCTTTTTATAACGGACAATCAGGGCGACTGGGTGCCATCGTCATATTTGATTCATGTCCGACCAGGTGGTTTTCATGGTCACCCAGCTTCGCTGTTAGATACTCCCAAATACGGAGGTGGCGAAACTTTAAACAGCAAGACGGTTTATGACATACCTAAAAAGGTGCCGGAAATAAAGGAGTCCGATTTTCGCCCGCTACGGCTTCCGCCTACAGTATGGTTGCCGCATGAGGAATACGCTAATTCCCCAGGTAATCCCGAGTTTTGTGAAACGAGCAAGTTTGGCCCTTTTGAAGGGCAGATGTTTATCGCGGAACTGACCAAGGAATCGATTCTTCGAGTGCAGTTACAGCGGGTGGGCGGAGCATATCAGGGGACGGTGTTTCCCTTTTTACGACCTTTGCCCAGTGGCGGGTTCCGCTTGCGATTTTCTCCAAATGGTGAGCTTTACGTGGGACAGTTGTCGCGGGGGTGGGGGAATGGCAAGACGGGGCTGCACAAGTTGAGTTGGGATGGCAAAACCATGCCTTTCGAGATGAAATCGGTCACTCTGACCACTAAGGGTTTTGATATCCGTATGACCTTGCCTTTAGCGCCTGGAGCCAAGTTGAAACCCAGCCAGGTCTTAATGAGTTCGTTTCGTTATAATTATTGGAAGTTGTACGGCTCCGAGCGCATTGATAAAACTATCATAGAGCCGGACAATATTCGTCTGTCAGAGGATCGCCAGACGATCCATTTGTCGCTGCCACTGAAGGCAGGTTTTTTATACGCGATTGAGTTGGTGGATGTGGTCGCGGAGGATGGGAAAAATCTAGTGAACCGGACTTGTTGTTACACTTTAAATCAACTGGTAAAGGAGGATACAAAATGATTAGAAGCATGATGAGTGGCATTGTTTTATTGTTACTGGCTCAAGCCGCGAGTGCGGTGGATTTGAATGTGGACGACCGGCCTTTGGTGTATCGAGTTGCATTGCAAGAAACCCCGTCTCGTGGTATTGCGGTTGGCTACCCTAATCAATTCAACTACGTATTGGATAGCGTTTCCTTGACGCCTTTGTATATCTGGACTGGCGGATTCCTTAATCTAGACGGTGAATTGAAAGGGCGCGGGGGAAACCCTTGCTCTATTCGAGGGGCTAGGATTGAGCTGAACCTTTTGCGCTCGCCTTTACGTTTTGGCGATGCTAGCCGAGAGCCCGAGGATACGGTTTTCACTGGCTACCGTAGGAAGGGGCGAGAGGCTCCGGTATTTCAAGCCGAGATTGACGGGCATCAAGTCGCTATGCGTCTATGGAGCGAGGCGAAGAATCAAGTTACGATCGAATACGAGTTGGCAGAAGATCGCAAAAAGGGAGTCTATTTTTCGACGGCGGGTTTTACCAAGGAGGCGGTGACTCCTGGGGAAGGGGTTACGTGGTTGGCTGATGATTCCGCGTTAACGCTTCCAGTGGGCAAGCGGTCCTTTCGCGTGACTTTGGATTTGACTGGCCGCAAGGGGCTGATGATGAAAAAGCAAAAAATAACGGGGGAATTGTTATATATGCAGTATTGCAGTGCTTGTCATTCGCTCAACGGCTTGAAGATGATTGGGCCAAGCTTCAAAGGGCTTTGGGGGAAAACCGAAAAGGTGCTGGTAAAAGGGCAAAGCCATGAGCTGGTCGTGGATGCCGAATACATCAAACGCTCCGTGATCGATCCGCAGCACGATATTGTCGCCGGCTACGCGCTGGTTCCCATGCCTAGTTTCAAAGCTATCCTGTCGGCAGAAGAAGTCGAGTTGCTGATTGCTTTTATCAAGCAGGGGAAGGGGCAGAAGAAGTAGCTGCATCGGCAGCGGTCAAGAGTTATCAGGGAGATAACTCTGTTCTCGTGGTTTCGGTGATTGGCATCGTTCTGTTGGCTACGTCCAAAAAACTGCAGATTTTCGCTACCCTCAATGAATGCTACATTTTTCATCGTAAGGATTATTCATAATCGATCTTGGGTGATGGTTCAAGGAGTGTAGAGCTCAGGTTTCAGTAGAGCTTTTAGATTACCTTCTTGCTCGCTGGAATACAGGTTTCTATCACCCGTATTCCCCAGCCACAAGCCCTTTTTCTGTTCGGCTAGCGGAACCTGGCAATCGTGAAAGCTGTTATCACGAAGCACAAATCGCGCTGAACGCCCCAGAGGATCACTTTGCAACAACAGGGTGATAGAGCCCTTTTTATCAAAACCGGAAAACTGATTGCTCTCCACTGATACGGCTCCCCGCAAAGCCACTGCGATCTTGGTGTCACGGTCATCCCCGCGGCTGAGTTGATTGTTGGAAAAGCTTGTCGTTGGTCCGCCAAACACATTCAGGTTAACCAACTGGGAACAGTCGCTCAATACATTGTGATGGATATTCCATGAAAAACCCTGTGGAGAATACAAAGCAAACCGAGCGTTTACTTTCAGCTCATTGTCCTGCTGCAAACGAAACAGGCCGGCATCGGCATCGAAGCTTTTGATCGCGGCCCCTTTCACTAACAAGTCCGGTGTTTTCGGAGAGGCCCAAGCCAAATGATAAGCTTGGTAGCGATAAGCTCCCCGGCGAGGCCAAGGCAAACGCCCTGCAGCTTTGAAGCTTTTTGCATCGATCACTGCGGCAATACTGCCGGTAGCTTTCAAGCCCGACAATCCAAGTCCGAGACCGCGAATGATATTATCATGCACCAGTATATTACGGGCAGGCTCGATCAAAACGATCCCCTCAGCCTCCGCTCCGCTGTCATTGCGCACGTAAACCTGATTATCGCTGACGATCGCATCATCCGCCGACACCTTGATGCCAAAGCGTGGCA
>JAJRVS010000015.1 GCA_024277195.1 Verrucomicrobiota bacterium
CTGAATCCTTTTTCCCCGTGCCTGACCATTTTCAATTATCCAGTGAGTTTGAACCTAAGGGGGATCAGGCTCAGGCGATTGCCAAGCTGAACAAATCCTTGTCGGCGGGCAACAAACACCAGACTTTGCTGGGGGTGACGGGCTCGGGCAAAACCTTCACTATGGCGAATGTGATCGCCGAGCAGAATCGGGCGACGCTGGTGATGTCGCATAACAAAACGCTGGCGGCGCAGCTGTATTCGGAATTTAAGAACTTTTTCCCCAACAATGCGGTGGAGTATTTTGTTTCTTATTTTGATTATTACCAGCCAGAGGCTTATTTGCCGCGTACGGATACCTATATCGAAAAGGATTCTTCGATCAATGAAGAGATCGAGCGCCATCGCCTGGCCTCGATGTCTTCGCTGCTGACGCGTAAGGATGTGATTGTGGTGGCTTCGGTGTCGTGTATTTATGGTTTGGGGTCGCCGGATGATTATAAGGAGATGATGGTGCCGCTCAGTATGGGAGCGGAACTGGATCGGGATGATTTTCTCAAGGATCTGGTGGCGATTCAATACGAGCGTAATGATATCGCTTTCACTCGGGGGAAATTTCGGGTGCGGGGGGATGTGGTTGAAGTGTATCCCGCTTACCTTGATGAGGAGGCGATTCGGATCGAGTTTTTTGGTGATGAAATCGAACGCATTTCTTCTTTTGATCCGCTCACTGGGCATGTGGCGGGTCAGTTGGAGGATTACACCTTTTACCCAGCCAAGCAGTTTGTGACTCCTGCGCACAAACTGCAGGGTGCGATTAAGTCGATTCGTTCGGAGATGAAGGAACGGGTCGAGTGGTTTGAGAGCAAGGACAGGTTGATCGAAGCGCAGCGGATCAGGATGCGCACGGATTACGACATCGAGATGATGACCGAGATGGGTTTTTGCACGGGCATTGAGAATTACTCGCGCCATTTGACGGGACGCCCTGAGGGCTCGCGGCCGGGGACCTTGATCGATTTTTTCCCCGATGATTTCCTCACGGTGATCGATGAATCCCATGCTTCGGTGCCCCAGATTGGCGGTATGTATGCGGGAGATCATTCGCGTAAATCAGTGTTGGTGGATTTTGGTTTTCGCCTACCGAGCGCGATGGATAACCGTCCGCTGAAATTTGCCGAATTCATGCCGCTGACCAATCAACTGGTGTATGTGTCGGCTACTCCCTCGCGATTCGAAATCGAAAATTCCCGGGTCGGCGGGCCGGAGTTCATTCCGTATAAAAACAGCAAAGCGCGTCAGGCGGAAGGGCCGGTGAAGTTACGCTTGCCGAGGATATCGAGCACGGACCAGCCCGCTGAGAAATTTGATGTTAGTAAAAAGGGCAGCGATCTGATTGTGGAGCAGATCATTCGCCCGACAGGTTTGCTTGACCCGAAGATCACCCTGCGCCCGCTGGCGGAGCAAATCGATGAGACGATTGAGCTGTGCCGGCAGAAAACCGAGTTGGATGAGCGGGTATTGGTTACCACGCTGACCAAACGAACAGCGGAGGATCTGACGGATTATTTGCGCCGGGTGGAGCTGCGGGTGCGTTATATTCATGCGGATATCGGAGCGATTGAGCGGGTTGAGATATTGCGTGCTTTGCGCGCGGGGGAGTTTGATATTTTGATTGGGATTAATCTTTTGCGTGAAGGTCTGGATCTGCCAGAGGTTTCGCTGGTTTGTATTCTGGATGCGGACAAAGAAGGTTATTTGCGTTCAGAGACTTCATTGGTGCAGACGGCGGGGCGTGCGGCGCGGCATGTGAATGGGGAGGTGGTTTTGTTTGCGGATTATGTGACCAAGTCGATCCAGGCTTTGCTAAATTTGACCGAGTACCGTCGAGGCAAGCAGATGGCGTATAACGAGAAACATGGCATCACTCCGAGATCGGTGAAAAGGGCGGTGCAAAAATCCCTCCATGTTTATTCCGAAGGGCAGCAAGCCGAGGCTCCGGGATTACGTGAAACGAATGAGGATTTTGATGTGCTCGAAGTGATCCGCGAGCTGGAGGGGGAGATGCAGGAAGCCTCGCAGAAGCTTGAGTTTGAGCGCGCTGCTTTGTTGCGGGATCAGGTCAAGGAGTTGAAAATGCAGGCAGGCATTGAAGAAGCGGTGGATCCGGGTAAGAGCAAGACGACTTATCGCAAGCGTAAAAAATAACAGGTTGTCGTAAGCTTATTTTTTCAGGTTCAGCAAATAGCTCAGCAGGTCGCTCATTTGTTGCTGGTTGATGATTTGTTCCAAGCCTTCGGGCATCAGTGAGAGGCTGTTGCTGGTGATGTTCTTTATGTTCTGGCGAAGGAGGGTTTCCTGAATGCCTTCGGTGCGTTTCAGGGTGATGCTGGTGGGAGACTCAGTGACGATGAATCCTGAAACGGAGCGTCCGTCGTTGAGTTCGACGATGTATTGCCGGTAGTTGGCTTGCACTTCACGGTTGGGGTCGAGAATGTGAGTCATCAGGTCGGCGGGACTGCGGTTCTGGATGGTGGCCAGGTTGGGGCCGACTTCGTTGCCGATTTTGCCGATTTGATGGCAGGCGATACAGACTTGTTGAGCAACTGTTTCCCCGCGTTTGTTATCGCCTTTCAACTGGAGGGCGGGTTGATAGGCTGCGATGACTTTATCGCGCGCGCGCGGAACGCTGCTGGCAAAAAGTTGTTGAGCTTGTTGACGGATGGATTCATCCTTGTGTTTCATTAGCGCAGCACGACGGGCGGGGTCGATCTGGTCTGCGGTGAGTTTTTTATCAGCGATGCTATCGAGCAAAGCAGGAATCCACGTCTTGCGTCCGAGCAAGGCTTCGACCGCCTCTTTCTGAACCGCTGGAGAAAGGTCAGGCAAAGCGCTGGCGATGCGTTTGGCTGTTTGCGCAGAAGCATATCCGGTCAGGGTGTTCAGCGCGGCCAACTGCACCTTGGGCGATTGGCTGCGGTTGAGCATTGCGGCGAGCGCATCTCCAGCATCAGCGAAGTTGGCGTGGGCGAGGATTTTGATAGCTTGCTGACGTTGGGCAGCGGAGGAAGACTTTTTGTTCAGGGTGGCTTTGGCTTTGCTGATCATAGTGGTTAGCAGATCGGAGGCAGCTGCTGATTGAGCCAAATAGGGCGTGAGACTGGAGCGGGAACGCACCAAGCCGTCGCCGAGGCCGAGAATCAGAATGCGTTGGATTTTGGGATCTTTCGCCGCAGAGCTGGTTTCCGCCAATTTAAGCATACGCATGATTTCTTTCTCTTGTTTGCGACTGCCGACTAGCTGGCTGAGTTCCTGTAGGAATAGTAGGCCGTTTTTGCTGTTGATGAAGTCGTCGTTATTGGCGAGCAGTTGTTCGATCATCCCTGCGGCGAGATTGAGGGAAGAGCTCAGGATGGCGGTGCGCATCCAGTAGTCACCAGCGTCACGGCTGGCGATGCCGGCGAGTGCCGTGGCGGCCTGGGGATTGCTGATTTCGCCAAGGCTGAAGGCGGCTTGAAAGCGTACTCGGGAGTTGTTGTCTTGAGCCAGTTTGATCGTTTGTTGCTGTAGGGTCTCACTATCTGCGAGGTGGGGTTCGGCCAGTTTCAAGGCGTGCTCGCGCACTCCGGCGGAGGGATCGGTAAGACCAATGAGAAGCTCCGGTTCGCCAAGAGCATTGAGGCGTGCCAAAGAGTGAAGGGCGTGCAAGCGGGCGAGGTCATACTGACTGTTTTTCACGAGGGCTCGCAAGGGAGGGATGGCTGCTTTATCCTGGCGCGAATAAATGAGACGTTGGGCGGTATCACGCCACCAGCCGTTGGGGTTTTCGAGAGCTTTGACCAGTTCGGCAGTGGTAGCAGAGCCCAATTTCGGTGGGGCCGGAGCTTTGAAACCTTTAGGAGCCAGACGATAAATGCGGCCACGTTTGTGACCGCTTTGCAAGTCGATGGCCGCGAGAATTTGTGGTGTCATCGAAGTCGGGGTTTCGATAATCTCACGATACATATCGGCGATGTGAAGTGTGCCATCGGGGGCGTTGGTCAGATTGGTGGGGCGGAACCAGTTGTCCTTGGATCGCACGATTTCGGTTTCGATGTCCACTCGTTTGGAATCAAAGCTGACCCCATTGGGTTCGAGGACTCGTCGGTGAATCAGATTGCTCTGCACTTCGCCGAAAAAGATGTTACCGCGGAACTCCGGCGGGTAGGCTGCTCCACGATAGATGGTGACACCACTTACTGCGGTGAAAACATCGTCGGCTACATAGGAAGGTGCCCATTTGCGATCTAGAGAGCGGCGGTATTTTGAACGCGCTTCTCGCCAGGGTTCCGGCGGGCTGATACGATAGACCTTGTCTCCTTGCCAGATATTTTGACGCACTTTGGAAACCGGCAGATAGGGGTTTCGTGCCAGATAACGGGCGGGTAGAATGACATGCACGCCGGGTTTGGAGTTTTGGCAAAGGAAGCGGTTGTTCCAATCATCGAAGGTATTGCCAAATTGTTCGGAGCCGGAGAGGGCTTCAAATTTTTTGCTTACCGGATCGAACCGAAAGTCACGTCCACGCAGCGCCACCGTCTTGGCTTGCGGGTCACCCGCAGGCCGGATTTGTCCTCCCGAACCGGAGCCCGCGCCATAGATCCAGTTGTCCAAGCCCCAGATCAGATTGTTGGCGGTTCCTTCTTCAGTGGTGAAACCAAATCCGGTGTAAATTTTTTGTCGCAGATCGGCGATACCATCCCCTGTGGTATCTTTCAGATACCACAGATCCGGAGAGGCGATGACAAAGATGCCGCCCTTCCATGACTGGATGCCGGTGGGCCAGGCGATGTCGTCAGCGAAAATCGTACTTTTTTCATAATGTCCATTGCCGTCGACGTCCTGCAACAGGCGGATGCGGCCGTTGACCTTGCCGCCTTTTTTGCCATCCCAGGGGAACTTTAAATACTCGGCGACAAATAGCAGGCCGTTTTCGTCATATTGGATGACGATAGGTTCCTGGATTTGCGGTTCGGAGGCGACCAGTTGCATTTCGAATCCGGTGATGGTTTCAAATTTCTTGATGGATTCGACCGGAGCAGTTGCCGGCAGTTGAGGGATGACGAGTTTTTTTGTGCTGCTGGTTTTTTTATCCGCAGCAGAGATGGTGGAGTTTAACAGGCACAAGGTGGCAAAACTCGTGAAGGCGAGGTAGATGCGAGAGGGGGTTCTCATAGTGCTGGAAATTAAGGGCGTGTTTGCAATGGAGTCAACGATAAGAACTGGCTTGATGAAAGTGTGCTGAGAGGCGTCATTCGTGAATGAGTATTTTTGATCGATTTTCATTGGAGGGGAAACGTTTGTTTATCACTGGAGGCAGCCGTGGACTGGGACGGGAGATGGCTCTGGCAATCGCGGATGCGGGAGCGGACGTGATTCTGTCCGGGCGCGATGGTGGGAGCCTAGAGGCAACTGCGAGTGAGATTCGAGCTTTGGGGCGCGAGGCGGTGACAATAGAAGCTGATATGGGCGATCCTGAAAAATGTGAAGAGGTTTGCCAATTGATTTTGGATGAGCACGCACCAGTTGATATATTGCTTAACAATGTGGGAGGGCGTTTGATTGACACGGCGACGGAAGATCTGCCGCTTGGGGAGTGGCAAAAGATCATTGATCTAAATTTAACCAGTACCTTTGTATGCACCAAGATGATTGGTGGAGCGATGTTGGATAGTGAAAAGCCGGGTAGAGTGATCAATACAGCTTCGATGTCGGGCATGATTGCCAATCGGGGAATCGGCGGACGTTGTTATGAGACTTCAAAAGCGGCGGTGATTGCATTCACTCGGGCAACGGCAGCGGATTGGGCTGCGCGAGGGGTGACGGTGAATGCTATTTGTCCTGGGGGATTCATGACCGCTCCGAATCAAAGGTGGTCAAAGGAAAACCCCGAAGTGATCGAGTCCTTTAATGCCCAGATCCCGATGGGTGAGTTTGGTCAACCGGAAGATCTCGGGCCCCTGGCGGTGTATCTGGCCAGCGATGCGTCGCGCTACATGACGGGTGCTGCTCTGTTGATTGATGGAGGTTATACGCTTTGGTAATTATCCATTGAAGAAGACTTTGGCAGCGGTGTCACGGAGAATCCAGTTTTTGTCTTTTTTGCTGAGGGAATCGTTGAGGCGGTTTTTGATCAGATTGATAGCGTCGGCGTAATTGTGGCCGCGCACCACTTGGTAGGGGCAGTCGCTGGCCCACATGATGCGATTGGCTCCGAAGGTGTCGCGCAGGCGGAGGATCATTGGACCTAGATCCGTGTAGGGGGCGGCTTTTTTGCCGAAGGCGTAGAAGGCGGAGGCTTTCACATGAGTATTTTTAAAGTCAGCTAATCGGCACAGTTGATCGAGATTGTTTTTTTCTATGGTGCCACTGGCTCCGATTCTAGAAAAATGATCAATGACGACAGGTGTTTTGGGGAACTCCTTGCACATCGCGGCGATGGCGGGCAGGGCTTCGGGGTTGGACAACGGACACATGGCGAGGCCGTTGTTGGCGGCATATTTCCACATCGTGCGCATACCGGGGGATTTCACCCAAGCTTCGACGGCTTCTTTTTTACCAGCACGAAGGCGGTACCCGCGAACTCCTTGCTGGGTGAGTGTCTGCATCGTTTTCTCGATATCGGGAGCGTCTTGGTCGATGACTGCAACCCCGGAGAATACGCCTGGATATTTTTTGATCATATCGAGCATGTAGGAGTTGTCGTATTTGTAAAAACTCATTTGAATCAATACGATGCGTGTGACTCCTTCGGGTTGGCAATGGGCGAACAGTTGCTCCGGGGTGAAACTTGCCGGTTTCATATTCTCCTTTTTATAGGCTGAGTTGATCGGGTAGGATTTAGTGTCTGGAGTCCAGATATGTGAATGAGCATCGATCCATCCTGTTTTGAGGTCTGCTGCGGTAGCGGGTAATGCGCTTGTCAGGGCAGCAGCGGAAGAGGTGGTAAGGAATTTTCTACGAGTAAGCATTGGAAGAAGGGTTCAGGATTCAGGGTTTAGAATGGAAAAACATAAGACCTATCCGCCTTCGCCCTGCGGGCTATGGCGCGACAGGCAGCCTCATTAGGTGATGATCTCATTGACCACATGGCCTTCGATGTCGGTGAGGCGGTAGTCGCGGCCTTGGAAGCGGAAGGTGAGTTTTTCGTGGTCGAAGCCGAGTTGATGGAGAATGGTGGCTTGCAGGTCGTGGACATGGACTTTGCCTTCGGTGATGGAAAATCCGAGTTCGTCGGTTTTGCCGTGGACGAGGCCGGCTTTGAAACCTCCACCCGCTACCCACATGCTGAAGGCGTCGATATGGTGATCCCGTCCGACCAGAGACTTGCGCACTTCGCCCATCGGGGTGCGACCAAATTCCCCGCCCCAGATGACGATGGTATTTTCGAGCAGGCCACGGTGTTTGAGGTCGGTGATCAAAGCTGCATTGGCGCGGTCAATTTGCAGGCACCGTTTTTCCAGAGGTGCACCAAGATTTTCGTTAGGGTTGCCGTGGTCATCCCAATCGGTGTGATAAAGTTGGATGAAGCGCACGCCGCGTTCGACCATACGGCGGGCGAGCAGGCAGTTGTTGGCGTAGGAGTTGGCTCCGGGCTGGGCACCATATCGTTCGAGCACAGCTTTGGGTTCTGATTTGATATCCATCAGTTCCGGGGCACTGGTCTGCATGCGGTAGGCCATTTCACCGGCAGCGATGCGGGTGGCGATTTCCGGATCACCGGTGCTTTCGAGACGCTTGCGGTTGAGCTCGCCGACGAGTTTGAAGAAGTCTTTCTGTGAGGTGGCATCGAAGCCCAGTGGGCTGTTGAGATTGAGAATGGGATCGCCGCTGCTGCGGAAGGGTACTCCCTGGTAGGAGGTCGGTAGGAATCCTGAAGACCACAGCGCGTTGCCTGCCCGTGGACCGCGTGGGCCGGATTGCAGCACCACAAAGCCGGGCAGATCCTGGGAGTCGGATCCTAATCCATAAGTGACCCATGATCCCATACTGGGTCGTCCGGGAACCTGGAAGCCAGTGTTCATGAACAGCTTGGCCGGACCGTGATTAAAAACATCGGTGGTCATGCCATCGAGGAAACAGAGGTCATCTGCGATGCGGGCGGTGTGGGGAAGTAACTCGGAAATGGCTTTGCCGCATTGGCCGTGTCTTTTGAAAGCTCTTTGAGAGCCTAGCAGTTTGGCGCCTTTGCCGATGAAGGCGAAATTTTTCTCTTTGGGAAAAAATGAATCGGGGGCTACTTGGCCGTTGAGCTCCCTGAGCTTGGGTTTGTCGCTGAGCAGTTCAAATTGACTGGGGCCGCCTGCCATGAACAGAAAGATGACGTTTTTTGCCTTGGGTGCGAAGTCGGGGCGGTTAGCGTTCTGCGCGGCTTGGGCTGCGTGGGTTTTTCCCGATCCGAGAAGGTTGGCCAGTGCGATCGATCCCAAACCGAGTCCGGAATCCTGGAAAAAATGCCTGCGGGTGCGGGTGAGTATAAAGTCGCTCTGGGCTTCGTCCAGTCTGTTTTGTTCGGCGGCGTTCATGGTTTTCACACGTGAGTGAGAAATTCGTCGGTATTCAGCGGAAAAGGCAAACGAGGGATTGGAGAAAGAGTTTCATGGGGGTTTAGATTGGCCGCTTTTTAAATTTAGACGGATTCGGTCGGGATGCCAGATCTTTTGTGCGTAGTAGGGATCAGGTAAGCCTTTTTCTGTGCCTTGAGGATTTAGACAGATCGCCTGGAAAGGTGAGTGAAATCCTTGGTTTTTGCCTGATCATTGATCTAGGTGACAGAAATGCCTCGTGTTCTAATCATAGAAGCTGGACTAGATTTGCCCTTCCCTCCTCCTTAACCTCCCCCAATCTCGGTTCGGCTAATTATCACCTACGCGTTCAACCGGTGAATCTTTCGCATCAGGTATGATCAGCATGCTGGAATTCATATTTAACGGTCTTTTGCTGGCGCGGATTACCCCTTCTTTATTGATAGCCATGGCATAAACATTTCCCTGTTTATTAGCTAGTTCGATCACGCCCGCTTCGATATCTGGTGCTAATAAACCTTGTTTCTCATCCCAGTTAAAAATAGCAGCAGAACGAACGATGATCCCTTTATCATTGACTAGGACGACTTTGCCATTGCTTTTAACAAAAGGTATTTTTGTAGAATCATTGGGGGTTAAATTAATAATACTCGGTTGACCAGTTACTATTTTGATCAGAGTGCTTGAATTGGGTTGGCTACATATTATTTCCATTTTTCCAGAATACACCGCTTCAGCAAAATCGGGAGTATCAACATTGATGATAGCCTTGTTAGAATCTTGGTGAATAACGAAGGAGTCACTACCCTGATATTTTTGAAACGCGCCTCGGGCAGAGAGTTCCTGCCAAGTCGGATCTAGATGTTGTTTAGAAAGTTGAAAAAGTAAAAGGATAGCAAATGCCGTGTAAAGAAATAAACAAAAGGGAGCAAGATACTTTTTCATAACAAAAGGTAACCTGCATTGCGGGCTAGCTAAAGAACAATTTTAAAATCAGACCGGCTGTTTTGTATTCAGCAGCAGGGGCAGAGTTGAGTAGTTGTACCTACACGATTCAGACAGGCCATATTGAAAGGGGCGTAAAACCCTTGGTTTTTACCTGCTCATTGGTCTTGACGGTAGAAATGTCCCGTGTTCTAATCATGGGAGATGAATTAGATTTGCTTCTTTCGTTCCCTGTAACCTCAATCAACCTCGGTTCGGCTAATGAGAATAAGGCAGGTGAGAAAGTAAATTCCTACAGTTAGTTAACAACCAATGCTCTATCCATTGCGTTATCCTCACAAGATTCCCATGAAAAAGCAGATTTCCTCTGAACGCAAAACCACTTATTACTTTGGCGGGCTGCTCATGGTGATAGGAGGCCTCCTTTTTGCATCGAGCTTTGTTACGTTCTTTTCGAACTTTGGCAATTTCGACAACTTCGAATTCAATGCGAAGTCCATCTTTGGCCGTGCCTTGGCGGGCATGGCTTTCCTGATCGTGGGTGGAATCGTAAGGGCGGTCGGTGCTCGCGGACTGGCCGGTTCGGGTGTGATACTGGATCCCGACCGTGCCCGCAAGGATCTCGAGCCCTACTCACGCATGACGGGCGGCATGGTCAAGGACGCCCTCGACGAGGCTGATATCGATCTTGGAGCATGCAACTTGGAGTCCACACAACGAGTCGTTATGATCCGATGCCGCGAGTGCACCAAGCTCAACGAAGAAGATTCCAAGTTTTGCCAAGAGTGCGGCCAAGCTCTTTGAATAAGAATTAGCTGAGTTTCGTGTTGTTGTTTCTAGAATTGTAGAGGCGTGTTCTCTTGTAGCGAGGTAGCCACAAACCCAGGCAAATGTAATATGAAAATAATTTCAATAAAGGTGTCTATTCTCGCGGCACTCCTTTTTTCCGGTAATTTGCTACCTACCGATCTTATTGCTCAACGGGAAAGAGGAATAGACCGTCCTGATATGGTCATCTTTCTCTCGGACGATCACACCTGGCGAGACTCGTCGGTTTATGGCTCGCCGGACATTGAAACACCGAATATGGCTCGATTGGCAAAAGCGGGCATGACTTTTCACAAAGCCTACGTTGCATCGCCCTCCTGCGCACCGAGCCGGGCAGCTCTTTTGACAGGACTTTATCCGGCTAACAATGGTGCAGAGCCGAACCACTCCCGCCCGCGGGCTGATATTAAAAAGCTACCAGCCTATCTTCATGAGCTCGGATACGAAGTGGCTTCGTTTGGGAAAGTAGGTCATTATAAACAAACGGCGGAATATGGATTCGATGTGGCTCGGCATTTTAATTACCACGAAGATATCGCCATCCCGAAAGCGCTCGATTGGCTGAAAGCGCGTGACAGCAAAAAACCTCTTTGTCTTTTTGTCGGGACGAACTGGCCGCACGTCCCCTGGCCGGAGGACATCGGAAAAATCGATCCTGCAAAATTAAAAATACCGCCGAATCACGTTAGGAATCCAACCACTCGAAAATGGCGGGCACGCTATACTGCAGCGATTCACAAAATGGATCGCGAGTTGGGTGAGGTCTACGATCTCGCTCGGGAAAAACTCGGTGACGATACTTTTTTTCTCCATACCAGCGACCATGGAGCGCAGTGGCCTTTTGGGAAATGGAATCTCTACGACGACGGAATCCGGACGCCGATGATCGTTTCATGGCCTAGCCATATTAAGCGCGGAGTTCGCAGTGATGCCATGGTTTCGTGGATCGATATTCTGCCAACGCTGGTGGAGGTTGCCGGAGGAAAAAAACCGAAGCACATCGACGGTTATTCTTTTCTCCCCGTGCTGTTGGAGCAAACAAAGACCCACCGCGATGTTATTTTCACTACCCACAGCGGCGACGGGAACAACAATGTATATCCCATCCGTGCGGCCACGACACCTGACGGCTGGAAATATATTCGCAACCTTCACCCGGAATTTCGTTTCACCAGTCATGTGACAAAAAATCATGGCGATAATGGTTACTGGCAAAGTTGGGTGAACAAAGCCCAAACCGCGCCCGAAGCAAAACGTAAGGTGAAGCGATACCAACAGCGTCCTGCTGAAGAACTCTACTTCGTCACGGATGATCCCTACGAGCAAAACAATCTTGTCGCTGATCCGGCGCAAGCAGAACGTCTCGCAGGTTTACGTAAAAAAGTGGAGACGTGGATGAAGCAAACGAATGATCCCCAAGAGGTATTCGGCACTGCCAAGCGAATCGCCCAATCAGGGAAAGTAAACATCATCATCGTGTTTATCGACGATATGGGCTGGTCGGATCTTTCCTGTTTCGGAGGCAAAAGAGTAGAGACACAAAACATCGACCGCCTTGCCGCTGAAGGCATCAAATTCACAAATTTCTACGTCAACTCACCCATCTGCTCGCCATCACGGACAGCACTCACCACGGGTCAATATCCACAGCGATGGAAGATTGGTTCCTACCTCGCGAGGAGGAAGCTGAATCGTGAACGCGGCATGGCGCAATGGCTTGATCCTAAAGCCCCGGTCTTGGCTCGCGAACTTCGCCACGCCGGATACGCAACTGGGCATTTTGGGAAATGGCATATGGGTGGCCAACGAGATGTGGGTAATGCACCATTGATCGCAGAGTACGGATTCGACCGCAGCTTGACCAATTTTGAAGGACTTGGCCCGCGTATCCTCCCTCTGAAAGACGCCTACGACGGCAAGCCGCCAAAAAAACATGATCTCGGATCAGCCGACCTCGGCAAAGGTCCGATTATCTGGAAAGACCGCTCCGTCATCACTGCTGAGTTTGTCAAAGAAGCGGTGAAATTCATCGATCACGCACAGGTTACAGAGCAACCATTTTTTTTGAACCTGTGGCCTGACGATGTTCATGGCCCCTGGTTCCCGCCAGAAGTCCTGCGCGATACCACCGACGGAAGCAAACGCGAGCTCTACTATGCTGTGCTCAAAGCCATGGACCAGCAGTTGGCTTTCCTTTTCGACCGGGTTAGGAATGATGAAAAATTGAAAAACAATACCCTTATCCTGATCGCATCCGACAATGGTCACGAAGATGGAGCGGGTTCTTCGGATCCTCTCCGAGGTTCCAAGACCTGGCTCTATGAAGGCGGAGTCCGTTCACCCCTCATCGTCTGGGGTCCGGGTATCATTGAGAGTGATGCAAGTGGTACAATAAATGACGAATCCATTTTCTGCTCATTGGATTTGAATCGATCTCTTTATGCCTTAACCGGCACAGAGCTTCCTAAAGGAGAAATACTCGATGGAGAGAATCTGGTTGATACGCTTCTTGGGAAAATAAAAAAAAGCCGCAAGGCACCCATCTTCTGGCGACGTCCGCCTGATCGTCCCGGCAGCAAAGAGGAGGATAACCCCGATCTTGCTGTCCGTGAAGGAAAGTGGAAATTTCTCATAAACTACGATGGCAGAGATCCACAACTCTACGATCTCGATGCGGACATTTCCGAAAGCAATAACCTGGCAGCAAAGAATCCCGAGATAGTGGAAAGATTAAAAAAATCCATTTGGAAATGGAATGCCGAACTGCCTGTCGATGCGGGTGATCCGGCATTTCAAAAAAAGCGGAAATAGAAAGCAAGCGATTGCACCAAAAGTGAACTCAGTTCAGAAAAACATAACAAAGAGCGAACGACCTTATCAATTGTGATCCTCCTGGGAAATCCCTCTCCGATACTCAATTGGATACTCTTCAACAACTGGCAAGCTGTGAAGCACAATCGAGAAACGATATCATCAAATAATTTTATGAAGCGCATTATCCTCTTTCTGCTCATGCTCATTACTTGCCAGGTTCAGGCAGCTGAAAAGCCTCACATTATTTTCATGATGGCAGACGATCTCGGCTGGGGAGATGTTGGTTATCACTCTAGCAAAATTGCTACTCCGAATATCGACAAGCTGGCGAAACAAGGTGTTCGCTTGAATCAGTTTTATGTGCAGCCAGTGTGCTCCCCCACGCGCGGGGCCTTGATGACGGGGCGCTACCCGATGCGACTTGGCTTGCAATGTGGTGTTGTTCGCCCTTGGGCAAATCATGGCTTGCCACTGGATGAACTTACTTTGCCGGAGGTTCTAGGAAAAGCTGGATACAAAACTGCGCTTGTCGGAAAATGGCATCTCGGCCACTTTTCGCCCGATTTCCTTCCGACTCATCGTGGTTTTGATCAGCAATATGGACATTACAACGGTGCGCTCGACTACTTCACCCATATTCGCGATGGAGGGCATGATTGGCATCGGAATGACACCGCTAATTACGACGAAGGCTATTCGACTGATCTGATAGGCAAAGAAGCTGCTCGAATTATTGGCGAACATGACAAGTCTGATCCGCTTTTTCTTTATGTTCCCTTTAACGCACCTCATACGCCTTTGCAGGCTCCCGAAGAATATATTGAGAGTTATACTCAATCCTTCAAAATTAAGAATCGCCGAATCTATGCGGCCATGGTCACCTGTATGGATGATGCCGTGGGAAAGATCATTGCTGCATTGCAGCAATATGATTTTCCTGTCGAAAACACCCTGATATTTTTCTGTTCAGACAACGGGGGAATCAAAAAACTGGGTTCCAATGGAAAACTTCGTGATGGTAAGAGCTCCCTCTACGAAGGTGGAGTCCGGGTTCCGGCAATTGCCGTTTGGAAAGGGGAATTGAAAGCGAATACGGATGTGGATGAGCCACTTCATATCGTGGATATTTTCCCTACATTTGCGTATCTTGCCGGGGCAAAAGCAGATAACGCAAAAGCTCTCGATGGAATAAATGTCTGGCCAACCATTGCCAACGGCAAAGCGACTCCGCATGCATTCATCCTGCATAACGTGTCGCCTTTCGCTGGTGCGATCCGAATGGGTGACTGGAAATTGATTCACAATGGACATGTTCGGGCCAATGTGACGAGTGCTGACAGAAAGGAGATTTGGGAACTCTTCAACATCAAGAAGGACCCGTCAGAAACGAATGATGTCAGCAAAAAACGGCCTAAAGTTTTTGCAAGGTTGAAAGCGAAATTGGCCCAATTGGAAAGCGAAGCCGTCAAAGCAAACATTACCCCGAATCGGCCACCGGCAGCGTTTGTCGTCCCAAAAATCTGGGGGCAAAGTGAATGAAGTTCACGACACATTAAACCGTTTTGTTACTTTCAGCCAACTTCGCTTCGGTCAATGAGAATAAGGTGATTGAAAAAGCAGGTTTCTACCAGTGTCACTCGCGTGTGATAAATTCATTGGTATTCAGCAGGCAAAGGCAAACGAGGGCTTGGAGGAAGCGTTTCATGGGGTCTTAGATCCGCCGCTTTTTAAATTTAGACGGGTTCGGTCGGGATGCCAGGTCTTTTGTGAATTGCTGGAATCAAGCAGGCATTTTGTCTGCGCCTGCATTGTTTGTGGGCTACTCCTATTCTGTTCATGAGAATAAAATATCACTGGGAATAAATAGTTGAAAGCAAAACATTGGAATCACAACCATACAAGTCACTGCTAGTTGAGATCAGGCGTTGGATGGATAGACATTAAAAAATAGTGTGGCTCGCACCTTTACTTAGCGATGTTTTTCTGCTTTTTTAAATCGGTCAGACTACTGAAAATATGGTGAGAGTGAAAGATGAAGAAAAAAGGCCTATGAAATTGGGTTTGGCTCTGTCTGGAGGCGGGTTTAGGGCAACACTTTTTCACCTTGGCGTTGTCCGCTATTTTAAGGATGCTGGTTTACTTGAGTCGGTTTCCCACATAACCTCGGTTTCTGGAGGCAGCGTCTTCGCGGCGCACCTAGTCATGAACTGGAAGCGCTATAATGGAACCGACGAGGAGTTTGACAGCGTCGCTAGAGAGGTGCTCGATTTCATCAAGCTAGATGTTCGCAACCGTATCATCCGCCGTTATCCCTTTACCTTTGCGCTGGGCACACTTCGTCGCCTTGCGCGTTTTGGTCCATTGCGAACGTTAAGCCGAACGGGATTACTTGAGAAACATTATCGCGAGTATCTTTACGGCGACACTTGCCTTTACGAGCTCCCGGATACGCCGGAGTTGCACATACTTAGTACAAATTTGAGTGAAGGGGGGCTTTTCTGTTTCTCGGGCAAAGGGATGTTTTGTGAGGAACGTATTAAAACCGGTGGGGGTGGCTTACGCCGAATTCCGGTTGGCCTTGCGACGGTGCCCATGGCAGTTGCAGCTTCTTCCGCCTTTCCGGGATTTTTTCCGCCGCTTGAATTGAATGCTGATGATATAGGCGAGACTGAGAGTGAGTTTCAGCGGCAGTATTTCACAGATGGTGGAGTTTACGACAATCTGGGGGCGCGGATGTTTCGCTATATAGAGGAGGGGGCTGTCAGTAACGATGACGATGCCCCTGCCCCAAAGTTTGATGCGGTGTTTGCAAGTGATGCAGGCCGTCGCATCCAGGTTACTCAATCGGATAAGGCGAACTCCTTCCTGCGCACGGCCATGCGGGCCTCAGACATACTAATGGACCGCGTCTGGCAATTCGAGAAGGAGCATTTTGAGGGGTGCGAGGAATTTTATTTTGTGCCGATCACGCGAATTGTCAGCCAGGAAGAAGATCCGACTGCACCGCATCCAAAGGTTCAAATACAGTTGAGCCGGGTTCGAACGGACCTTGATAGCTTCGACGATGTGGAGATGAGCGGACTGATTCGGCACGGTTACTGTGTTGCGCGGCAGATCATCGCGGAGCACCCAGTGCTGGCGGGTAATAGCAACGATGATCCTCCATGGGATCCTCTAGCCAAGGGTAACGGCGAGTCAATCGAGACGAAGCCTCGACCTGGATCCAGTGCTTCGACCACGACACAAGATGCCCGCCGCTTACAGCGTTCGACCCGTCGCAGTAATCGGTCACTTCTTTCTTGGAATGACTGGGTTTCTTATCTCTACTTGCCATTGATATTACTGATATTTGTTGGTTTACCGTTTTTCACTTATAATACTTGGCAACAGGTAAGATTTAATCAATTACTGTCCGAGGCTATGCCGATCCATGTGGAAAAGCTTGTAGCCTTGCTTAGTAATGGTCAGGAACCAACTTGGGTAGGCATGGACATCAACTCCGGTGAACTCGACCCCCTGTTTGCGGAAAGAGGACTCGACCTTATCAGTGACACACGAATTATCGATCTTCGTGGAATAATGGAATTACCCAGCGGAAAAGAGTCGATGGAAGAGACTATGGTTTACGTCCACCGGGTGATAGCTGTCCGCAAAGATGAACACGTGGAAGGTGAGACGGCACTGCGATTGCCATCTATGCGAGATGTCGCCGATCCTATTGTGCGATGTGATAATCCTGCGCTCAAGCCTGTTCTTGAACGATGTGAGATCTCAGGTGCTGGTGAGGGCGACCCAAAATATGCCTGGCAATTGAAACTCAACTTTGATGCGGTTCCAGTTGGTCATACGACACAGGTTATCGTCGAGGCTATGTGGAAGGCTAAGTTGGCTACTAACATTAACGAACCGCAAGAGTGGTCAGCCTTTCAGGTCGATGCTGATCCGGAAGTGACTACCGCATGGATTCTGTTCCCTGCGTCATGGAAGGATTTGTCACTGCGTTTGGTAAGGTATCCTAACGGGGTTCCCGATAATCAGGAGTATGTGGAGGCCACTCATGAATCTTCAGTTTTCAAAGGCACGGTATACAACTGGGTCGAAGTGCATCCCAAGCAGGGATACACCTATACCTACCATCGAGCCAATTAACTCGTTAGTAGATGAGCGGCAGGGGGGCAGAGGAAGATGTCTTCCCTTTTTTTGTTGAAAAGCTCCCTTACACGAATTTTTAATGCTTCGGCTTTGGCTGCGCGAGTTGGTCGAATACCTTGATGGTGAAGCCCCCGACGGGTTTTTTCTCTTTGTTGAGGTAGATCCAGTCATCCACGTCTGCGACTGGTATGTGCAGATCTTGACCCATTTTGAGGTTCATGACAGTAGACGGTTGGTTATCGAGCTGTCCATGGACTTTCATGTCATCAATTGAATCGACGATTAACCACAGGAACTCGGCGTTGTCGCCTTCGGCAATCCGCCCTTTCACTGCGAATTCTGAGCCAGCCTTTTCACGGAAAGCATTAACGAAATCGTGCCAGCCTTTTTTTGCTTCGGCTTCGGCGGCAAGGAGTCGTGGATCATCGTTGCGAATGGAAACGATGCCGCCATCATCATCATCACTGGAACTGGCAAATGCTTGCAATGGATCATCACTGCTTAGTGCTTTCCCTGCGGCCTCGTTGTAGAGAGCGAAGTCGTCAATTTCAGGATTGTAAATCGCCAGTGCGCGGTGTCCTGCCAGCGCTGCGATGATCTTGCCCATATCTTGATAAGAACGCCGGATGTCCTTCGGTTCTTCGGCTGAGGCCCAATCAATGGAAGCCCAGGCGTGATGCCCCGCCAGTGCCTTGCGTAACTCGGGCTGCTTGATGCCGTCGATCAACTTGTCGTGTTCCGGAATATATCTTTCAGGAATGAGGTTAACCACATAGCTGCCTGATTTTAGTTTAATGAGGAAATACGGTGGCTTCGCAACGACAAAGTTGCCATCCTTTTCATCATGGCCGTGTTTGACCCCCAGTGCCTTATTGACTAGTGTGCCGAGAGTATGCTCATTCAGATCGCTTGGTTCATGCAACAGCACTACCAGAGAAATTAGCCGTTCAGTTTTTGCAGTTTTTTCGGTTTTTGCAGTGAGCGTGTCATCTGCAATGGATTTCACATTACTGAGCAAAGTGAAACAGAATGCGGCAGCGACAAAGTGAAGCCCACAGTGAATTTTGCGATAAGGGAAGATAATCATGATGTGTTAGAATTGAAGATTAGTGGCGTCTTCTGAGGAGGCTGAAGGCGGTGGAATAGATGGAGCGCTGTCTGCGGTGCCCGCCAGAATAACCATAAGAACGGGAACGCCCGCCACTAGAGTGTCCATATCCGGAGCGCCCAGAATAGCCGCTGGTGTAGACTTGATGTACGTTGCGGCGGCTGTAGCCATGCCCGCCGTTACTGTAGCTGCGAACAGGGTTGCTGTAACTATGCCCGCCACCATAACCCGAGCCTTGCCCGAGGTAGCCGTGACTGTTGTAGCGCTGGGGTGAATATTGGTGTGGGCTGTATGCTCTAGTGTATTGAGGCGAGGCTATGGAAAGCGAGCTAGCGGCGAAAGCGCAGACCAGAATGGTAATAAATAGTTTGTTCATGATGAGGGTTCTCAATTTGTTGATTGCCGAGAATTACTTTTACTTCTTCTAAGTCTACTCATTGTATTGATGGAATGTCAATCTTATCAAATTTATTACAGACGACTCACGGAAATCTCAGAAAACTCGTCCCAAATCCTCTATTTGAGTGCTTAGCAGGCTTGACGGTAGAAAAATACCGTGTTTGTGTTTGGGTATGAACGGAAACGGCTGCTTTCTCCCCCTCTTACCCCCCTCCAAGCTCGGTTCGGCCAATAATAATAAGGCAGTTAAAAAAGCAAGCTTCTAGCAGTCGCTGACAGCAAAATCATCACTTGCACTGGAGCACTTTTGATCTCAATCGGCACTCTTCCCGTTAAGTAAACCCCATACAAGTCCTCTCGTGACACACGTTACTGAAGCATCATCGCCCAACGCCGATTCCATGCGCAGGCAACTGCTCACAGATGGCTATATCAACGACCCCGAAGCAGGAATCACCGCGTTGACAGGAGGGGTGTCGAGTGACATCTACCGAGTCAACGATGGTGAACGTGTATTTGTCATAAAGCGGGCGTTGGAAAAATTACGCGTAAAGGATGATTGGTATGCCGACATATCCCGCAACCGTTTTGAACTCGCCTATCTGCAATGTGTTGCCAAATTTATACCCGATGCCGTGCCTGAAGTTCTGTTTTCAAATGCAGAACATGGCTACTTTGCGATGGAATTCCTTGGTGAAGATTTTTCCAATTGGAAAGAACTTCTACTAGCAGGCGTTTGTGAAAGCTGCCACGCTTCAACCGCCGGGAAAATACTGGCTACTATCCATCGGCAAACCTGGGGTGATAAAAAAATTCAGGCTGATTTTGAAAGTAAGGAAAATTTCCATCAACTACGCATAGAACCTTACCTTCTCACTACGGCGGAACGACACCCCGAGCTCTCCACCTGCATTCGTGCAGAAGCAAAGCGTCTGAGTCAAACGCAGATCTGCCTTGTGCACGGAGACTACAGCCCGAAAAACTTAATGCTCTCCAGCGGACGCCTCGTTATATTAGACTGTGAAGTTGCTTGGTATGGTGACCCGGTTTTTGATATTGCTTTCCTGCTCAATCATCTGCTACTCAAATCCCTCCACCTCGACAAAAACCAGGCTTCATGCATCGAACTGGCCCAGACCGCATGGAAGGCCTATCGAGATGAGCTGGGAGAGACTCCTATCGGCTCTGTGGTGGAACCTTTTCTGCATATTCTCCTTCCCATGCTTATGCTCGCCCGCGTTGACGGGAAATCACCCGCAGAATACCTAGATGATGAACAAAAAAAACAAGCTGTGCGTAATTTCACTTATCAGGTATTGAGAGACACACCGAAAGATGTCACTGAATTGTTCGACAAATGGAGGGAGTTTTTGGAACATCGCTGACTACATGGTGAACCTGAAAAATATCCGTTACATTAACTCAATCCAGGGCTCGGTTGCCCGCTTCTATGAAAATAAAAAAAATTTCAGCGATTCAGATTTTTGATTCTCGTGGTTACCCTACGATCGAAACGGAAATTGAGCTTGAGAACGGTGTTCGCGCAAGCGGCATTGTGCCTTCTGGAGCCTCTACCGGGCAATACGAAGCTTTGGAACTGCGTGACGGTGATCCAGTCCAGTGGCGTGGAAAATCTGTTTTCAAGGCCATCGGACACGTTGAAGGTGAAATATCGGAGCTTGTGTGTGGGCGTGACGTCGACGACCAACGCGGGATCGACGAAGCCATGATTGCCCTCGATGGAACAGAAAATAAAGCACGTCTGGGTGCGAATGCGATTCTCTCAGTATCGATGGCGGCCGCAAGCGCCGCCGCCAAAGCCAAGGGTGAAGCTCTCTACACTACCCTCGGCTTAGGTAAGGGCATATTGCTGCCACTACCGGAAATACAGATTATTGGCGGCGGTGCCCATGCCAACTGGCGCACCGACATACAGGATTTCATGATCATTGCCAAGGCTGCAAAAACTTACCGAGAGGCACTGGAAATTACTTTTAATATTTACCATGCAGCGGGGGACATCCTTCATGAACAAGGTCGTCGTTTTGGACTCGCCGACGAAGGGGGATACTGGCCCGAATTAACCAGCAATGAAGAAGCTTTCGAACTTATTATAAGCGCAATTGAGCGCGCCGGCTACACTCCGGGTGTTGACGCCTCAATTTCACTCGACATCGCCGCCAGTGATCTCTACGATCACAGTAACCATAGTTACTGCTTTCCTTCGGAAAATAGGAGTTTCACTTCAGCTGAATTTTCCGACCTCATAATTGACTGGTGTCAACGTTATCCCGTGATCTCCATTGAGGATCCAGCAGCTGACACCGATTGGGAAGCCTGGATAAAAATTAAAACCTCCATCGGGCGGAAGGTACAAATCATCGGTGATGATCTATTCACTACTAATCTTGGACGTATTCGCAAAGGTATTGAAAAAAATGCTGCCAACGCCGTTCTGATTAAACTCAACCAGATTGGAACGGTCTCCGAAACGCTTGATGCTATCCGCCTGACTCAAGATGCGGGGTGGTTGCCGGTCATCTCCGCACGCTCCGGTGAAACCGAAGATACATTCATTGCTCATCTGGCGGTTGCCACCAACGCTGGGCAGCTCAAAGTAGGTTCCTTCGCACGTAGCGAACGCATGGCAAAATGGAATGAAGTGCTGCGTATCGAGCGTCACCTTGGCGAGCGATCCCAGTTCAAAGGTGCAGAAATTTACCAAACTATTCACCCGAAAAAAACATAATTTAAGAATATGCTAGAAAAAAGGTCAGTCAAGAATGGCACTGTATTAAGGGTGGGGAGGGGTTTTGTTTTACAAAAAAAATGGAGGGAAATAATCAACAAACATGACGGATAACTATCAGACTGAATTGAACTACCAGTTACCTGGCAAGGGGCATGAGAAACATATCTTCATGGATCTTGATGAGACTCTGATCCATTACTCCAAATTAGAAGATGTAGTCTATACGGGACCGTATGTGACTTATGGCTTGCAAGGGCGTTTGATGTTTCTTCGACCAGAAGCTCACCGGTTATTGAGTATATGCAGACAATGGGCTGACAAGGTGGTGATGTGCACCTTTGCTGGAGATGTCTATGCTTGCTTGGCCAATGAGGCTTTTGCACTAGGTTTTCAGAAAGATGAAATGATCACTGTCGAGCTGCTATCTGTCTCCAAAGAAGCTCTTGGCCCCGAGGGCATACTGATCGATAATTTGCCAGCGAAGCATGAAAATACAATGATCAAAATGCATGTCTTAGGTATAGATGGAAAGCGTTTGATCCAGATTCCAGAATTTGTACATCCAGAATTTGTGGAGCTTTCCAGTTTTCTTGATGAGTTACCGGGTTTGTTAGATGAATCCTTGGCAACTGAATCTTCGCAGGATGAAGATCAGGACTGAGTAGAAAGTGAATCCCTAGCCCTTTACTCGCGGGTGATAAATTCGTCGGTGTTCATCAATGCTCGGGCTACGGCTGTCCATGAGGCGGCGGTGGCGCTGTCATAAGCACTGGGTGTTGCTGAGGGGGCAAGGGCTTTGGCTGCCTGGGCATCTTTGGTAAAGTGTTGTTTTTGGAGTTTTTGAAAGGTGGAAACGCTGTCGATTTCATCGTTGGAAGGCTGCCTAGAATAACAGAGAACATAAGCTCGCCGTATCCGTCTTTGTCGGGATTTGGCATCATTACCTGGGATTTCTGTCATGATGCGCCGAGCTAGGCCTTGGCACATTTCAAAAAGTGCGGCGTCATTGGCTAGAGTGAGCGATTGGAGCGGAGTATTGGAGCGGGAGCGTTGGGTGCAGACCGCTTGGAAATCGGGGGAGTCGAAGGTGGTTAGCATGGGGTAGGGGGCGCTGCGGTAGAATTGGGTGTAGAGCGCACGGCGGAAACGGTTGTCATTAGTTTCGGCTTTCCAGCTTTTTTTGTTCTGGGTGAAAGCGTAAACGCCACTGGGTTGCGGAGGGCGGACGCTGGGGCCGCCGATGGTGGCGGTCAGCAGCCCACTGGCTGATAATGAGGCGTCGCGGATGATCTCGGCATCGAAGCGGATCCGATTTTGACGGGCCAGTAGGATGTTGTGAGCATCGATCCCATTCAGCTCAGGGCGAGCGTGTGAGGATTGGCGGTAGGTGGCGGAAGTGACGATCAATTGGTGCAGCTTGCGCATCGACCAGCCGTTGCGGATGAATTGCCCGGCCAACCAATCGAGCAAGGCGGGGTGGGTCGGGTAGGAGCCTTGGGTGCCAAAATCATTTTCGGTAGCAACCAGGCCATGACCGAAGTAGCGCATCCAAACACGGTTCACCGTTACTCTTGGAGTTAGTGGGTTGTCGGGGCTGACCAGCCAATGAGCGAGGTCGAGACGAGTGGCTTGTTGATGGTCATCAATTGTCAGGGAGTTGAGAATTTTTGGAACGCCGGATTTGAGCGGACCTGCTTTTTTATCAGGTAGGAGAAAGTTGCCTCGGGTGAGCAGGTAGGTGTTGCGCGGTTGTTTTAGCTCACGGGTGATCATCATTCTGGCCGCAGGACCCATTCCCAATTGGCCTTTGAGCTGATCTATTTTTATTAGTGCTGCTTTGTGTTCGGTATCGGCGGCGGCGAAGGCTTCGTTGGCAAGTTTCTTTTGGGTTTTATTTCGTTTTTCGGGTGCGATACGCAGAGTGACCAGCACTTGTTCGTCTTTGATCGATGCCGGAGCGCTGGTGCTGCCGTCGATGGCAAAACGGCCGATATTATAATGATCGTTTTTATCATGGCGCAGAATGATTCGGAGACTGTCCTTGTTAGGCATCAAGGGGTGGGCAAAAACAAAGTCGGCTTCGTGTTCGGCGTTCATTCTGGCTCCGCGAGCAGAACCTTTGCCGACATTGATTGCCCAGCCGGTTTCGGGATTGTTGTCGATGGTTCCAGAGACGGCAAAACCGGGTTGTGAGTGATCGGCCTGGGCGTGTTTGATGAGGATACGTTGGTTGCCTTGCCAGACTTCGAAAGCGGTGAGCACAAAATTGCCGTTGTCGGCGAGGCCTGGCCCTGTTTTGGGCAGGATGGTATTAGGCAGAACCCGTAGACGTATAGCGGAAAGCACTTCAGCGGGTTTTAGGCTGATTTCATAAACTTCGCGGGCGGCCCCTTTGCTTGCGAGCAAGGAGCCGTCATCGAGTTTTCTCAAGGGGGCGCCTCCGTGAGCTTTGAAAGAGCGCGCCGTCAGTAGTTTCCATTGGGCAGTGGAATGGGATTGGCTTTCGCGGATGATGTTTTTCTCCCAAGTGGTTTGGCGTAAAGTTTTGGCGCGATCGAGGGCAGCGAGTTCGTTACGGGCATTTTTGAGTTGCTGTGAGATTTTAGGATCAAATTCGTCGATGAAAAGTTCGCGTTGATTCACCTCGAGCGTCGGGCCGGTATTGTTGACATCCTCGGTGCTGTTAAAAAAAGCGAACAGTTGGTAAAATTCCTTTTGGCTGATCGGGTCAAATTTATGATTGTGGCATTGCGCGCAGCCGACAGTGAGCCCTAACCAAACAGCACTGGTGGTATTGACCCGGTCGATGACTTCCTCGATACGGAACTGTTCATCATCGGTTCCACCTTCTTGATTGATCAGAGTATTGCGGTGGAATCCTGTGGCGACGAGCTGCGATTTGCTGGGCTCGGGCAATAGGTCGCCGGCGATCTGCTCGATAGTGAATTGGTCAAAAGGCAGATCATCACCCACCGCACGGATCACCCAGTCACGGTAGGGCCACATCAGGCGGTCTCCGTCAATGGTATACCCATTCGAATCAGCGTAGCGTGCCTGATCGAGCCAGTGTCGCCCCCAGCGTTCGCCATAGTGGGGGCTATTGAGCAGGGCGTCGACCAGTTGTAAGTATGTGCCGTCTGGATTGTCGGCATAGCTATCGCGAAACTTTTTGACCAATTCAGGAGGAGGCAAGAGGCCGAGCAAATCGACGTAAAGGCGGCGCACCAAAGTGGATGGATTTGCTTCGGGAGCGAGGGCAAAACCTTTTTTTTCCAGCTTGGCGAGGATGAAATGATCGATAGGATTTTTGATTGTGTTTTCACCTTTGACTTGTGGAGGCACTTCGTCGGCAAGCGGAAGGAAGGCCCAGTGGGCTTGATACTCGGCACCATCGGCGATCCATCGTTTGAGTAGATTTTTTTCCTTGTCAGTCAGGCTTTTGTTCGCCTTTGGTGGTGGCATGACTTCATCCTTGTCCTGATGAAAAATTCGCGAGATGAGCTCGGATTTCTGAGGCTTTCCGGCAACGATGGCGACATGGTTCCCAAGATCGGCGGTTGAGCCCGCCGCGGTATCGAGCCGCAGATCTGCTTCACGCGCTTCTTCGTCGGGGCCGTGGCAATGAAAACATTTATCTGACAGGATCGGCAAAATGTCGCGGTTGAACTGAATTTCAGTTGGTGCGGAAAAACAGGGAATGATCCCAGTCAGGCAAAGCCCAAAGCTGAACGCTATAAAGGCGGTCAGTTTTGATATGGCTCTTATGGTGTTAAATGGGAGGGGATTCATTTTTCGCTTAATTTTTCGCGGGGAAGCAGTAGAGAGCTGTTGTTGTTTGCAGTGCCTTCAAGGTAGCCGATTTTCACCAGAAATGCATCTGTCTTGCGTAAAGTAGCGAGGAAAGTATCACTTTTGCCTTTGTTATCCTTAAAATGATCACTTTCTTTTGAGATGGTTCTTTTTAATGATAACTGTTTTTAGCAACAGTTATTATGCGTTCCATCTATCGTCCCCGCCGTTCATGTGTCTCACTACACTGGTAAATCGACAGGGTTAATCTAAGTGAGGTATGGTTAGAATTTTTCACGGATTCTATTTTAGGTCCGACACAGGGAGTAGGGCAATTTAAGCAGAGAAAATAACAATATCCAAGTGGTAGGATATATTAGAGCCACTAATCTGGTTTAACCCCAAGTGGAAACTTTCTAATAATTGGAGAAGAAGTTTCCTTCCCTAAAACGAGAATGGCTGATCTTCCCAGTAAGAGATCCCATTCAGAAAGCATCAGTCTGCGATAGGGCTGATTTAAAAATAGCCGTTTACCCCCATGCTTTCATCTCCCCCCCCAGCCTTTGATAACAGGGCAAGGCAACAAAAAAAACCGATCGAAGAATATGAAAAAACGAACAAAACACTATTCGTGGATACTCGCCATGATTTCACTTGGCCTTTTTACTGCCAGTCTGGCACAGGGGGCTGCAGCGAAGAAAAAAGCAGAGAAAAAAATCGATCCGATTCTCGAAAAAGCCCAGAAAGTGGAAAAATCTACCAAGGAAGTAGAGCGATCGCGTGAGATGGCTCGTTCCGCAACGCGTGAAATTGCGCGTTCAGAACGCAATCGTGCCGAGGATGATCTGCAAAAATGGCAAATAGTGAAGAAGTCTCTCAAGCAGGCCATTGCCGAAAAGCAACCCGAAACCCGTTTGGCCATATTGCGAAAGGCGGAGAAAGATCGTGAGAAAACGAGGTGGGATAC
Source organism: Verrucomicrobiota bacterium (assembly GCA_024277195.1). GTDB lineage: Bacteria > Verrucomicrobiota > Verrucomicrobiia > Verrucomicrobiales > DEV007 > JAADHD01. The sequence goes on from JAJRVS010000015.1 coordinate 26,297, forward strand.
GGCGGGGCGTTTGATCGCTGATACGATTACAGCAAATGAAAAGTCGAATGAGTTGTTTGGCTCGGAGATCGATCTTCGCGATAAAATGGCGGCAACCCGTATGGTTGAACTGAGGCTTTTAGAGAACAAAGCGAAAATTTCAGCAAAATGCACGGTCGATCTGACACTGCAGGAGAATAAGGAGAAAGAAGCAAAAGCCCAGGCTAAGATTGCCGATGCTCTGCAAAGACAAATTTATGCCTTGGAGGCGATCAGGGAAATGGAAATTCGCGAGTGGGCGGCCATCCGCAAAGACACGGCTGAGGAACTTGTCGAACAGAGTGGTGAGGCTGCCCGGATTGCAAAAGAAATTGCCGCCGTGGACAGTGATCCGGCACACAAAAAACAATTGCAACAATTCATCAAGCAACAGGAGAAACAAAAGGCTGATGCCGACAAGATTGTCGCTAATGCGATAAAGACGATTGACAGCGCAGTTGCCAAAGTCTACCCCCTGCGCGTTGCTGCGATGGGTGGCTTGAAGCCTCTGGCTCCGAATAAATGGGACTACGCCAAGGCGCGCCATCTGCTGGTAAGAGCTGGCTTTGGAGGCACTCCCCAGGAAGTTGAGAAGCTCCGTGCCATGGGGCTTTACAAGGCGGTTGATTATTTGGTGGAGTACTACCGCCAACCTTCGAACGGACCTTCACTTGATCTTACCCCTAAACTCATGGTTGATCCACTGAAAGGTAAGATGAGAATTCGCGGTAAAGGTAACCGTGCGGTTGGACTGGATCCCCGATCCGTGGAAGCTAACCAGCGTACCCAGATCCGCCGCTGGTGGCTGCAGCGTATGGTTGAATCCAATCGTCCGTTACAGGAAAAGCTGGCACTTTTCTGGCACGGGCACTTTGCCAGTCAGGACAGCGTGGTACAGAACAGCTACACTATGCTTGGTCAAAACCAGTTCTTCCGCAAACAGGCCGCGGGGAATTTTGGTGCCTTGCTCTACGGCATTGTCCATGACCCGGCAATGATCCGCTATCTGGACAATAACAAGAACGCCAAAGGCAAGCCCAACGAGAACCTAGCCCGTGAAATCATGGAACTGTTCTCGATGGGAGTTGATCAGGGGTACACACAGAAAGACATCGTCGAGGCTGCCCGTGCGCTGACCGGTTACAATTATGACAATGCCACCGGTACCTATCGCTTTCTTTACAACCAACATGATACCACTGATAAAACCATTTTTGGCAAAAAGGGGCCGTGGACAGGTGACGATCTGGTGAGGTTGATTTTGGAGAAACCGGAAACCGCACGCTTCGTCTCTCATAAGCTGTGGGAATATTTCGCCTATGAAGATCCGAGCAAACCCACGACGGAAAGGCTAGCCGCTGTGCTCAGAGATCGTAAGTATGCATTGGAACCCATGCTGAAAAACCTTTTTCTTTCGGAGGAATTTTACAGTAGCCGCGCCATGGGTAAGCAGATCAAAAGTCCGGTAGAACTGATGGTAGGATTGCTACGGGATCTGGGAGCAAAACCACTCTCCAGCCCCCAGTTAATCGGAACCCCCTTGCCAAAATCAGACGGTATGCGCATCGTTGTGGAACAACCGCTCACCAACTACGAAGCACTCGACACGGCGCTGCAGGAAATGGGCATGCAACTGTTGGAACCGCCGGATGTGAAAGGCTGGCGCTACGGTCGTCCGTGGATCAGCTCGCAGCGAATGTTTGTCCGCTACAATGCGGTAGCGAGCTTGATCGACGCAGTTGGTAACGAGGGCGTCGACGTAGTGGCGCTGCTTCAGGGCGGGGGGTGTAAAAACGCATCCGAAGCGGTGGACTATCTGGCCAAGTCTTTTCTGACCTTGCCCCTGGATGCAGAAAAACGCAAAAGCTTGATCACTCATCTCGGCAAATTGCCACCCTGTGGAGAATGGTCAAAGCAGCGTAACAAAGTTAACCAGAAGCTCCGCTCAATGTTAATGCTGATGCTGTGCGTGCCGGAGCACCAGATTTCATAACCCGACGAGAAACCCATTCTACCAAACTGAAAAAATAATCCATTATGAAAATCCCCAATATTGTAACTCGGCGCGAGTTTTTAAATCGCGGTTTAGGAATCGTAGGAGTCGGCGCTACTCTGCCGAATTTCGTTCTGCGCACAGCCATGGCTGGACCACCAGCTGGTTCGGACGACCGCATCGTAGTATCCCTGCTCCTGACTGGTGGCCCCGATGGTTTGGCGGTCGTGCCACCTTATGCAAACGATGAGTATTACAAGTTGCGCAAGGTATTGGGTATTCCGGCCAAGGATGTGCTCAAACTCAACGACGAAGTAGGTTTGCACCCGAGCCTGAAACGCTTCAAAAAAATGCATGATGAGGGCTCACTCGCCGTGGTACTTGGAACTGGTTATCCAGGTTTTAACCTCAGTCATTTCAGGGGGCGTGAGGTCTGGGAAGCAGGTGAAAAAGGTGTTCGAACCGGTAAACCGGGCGCCACCGGCTGGTTGGGACGTTTTGTGGATTACTCCTGCAAAGACACCTCCCCAACGCGAAATATCGCTGTGGGCCCCGGTGGTCTGCCTCTGGGACTCACTGGGATGGAACATCCCGGCATAGGCTTTGTGAACCCTGACTCATTCCGTTTCAACGGCAGCCATAATGATCGCGAGAAGACGCTCTATGCCAAGCTTAACCAGATGCAGAAGGGAATGAAAAAAGATCCCAAGATGGATCTCCAGTTCGTCACTCAAACGGCAGTCAATGCAAACTCCGCCAGTGGAGAGCTTGGCGAATTGGCCAGCAACTATAAAACACCGATTGAGTATCCGGATACTCAATTCGGCAACTCGGTGAAGACTATTGCCGCTTTCATCAATGGTGGACTCGATGCACGTGCCTTTTATGCTGCGCAGGGAATAGCCGTTTTTGGTGGTTATGATACTCACGCCGACCAACCACGCCGACTCTCACAGTTGCTGGACGAACTCGACAACACCGTGGGGGCTTTTTACGAAGACCTCGCCCGCGGAGGAAATGCGGATCGAGTACTAACATACACTTACAGTGAGTTCGGTCGCCGCGCCGCGGAGAACTACAGCGGGGGAACCGATCACGGCCAGGCGCAACCGATGTTTATCATGGGGCCCGGTGTAAAGGCCGGCGTCCATGGCACGCAACCGAGCCTCACCGACCTTGACAAAACCGGCAATCTGAAATCCTCAGTGGATTTCCGCAATGTTTATGCCGGCATCCTGGAGAAATGGTTGAAAATACCTACTGAGAAAATATTGAGCAAAAAATTTCCACAAGTGGACATCATTGCCTGATGAAAAACATCAAAAGGCAGGTTGAATTTTCTGCATCTTTCTCAAAATACAGCATCTAATTAGCTCCCATGTCTTCCGCTGAAGTCATGGGGTTAATTCTATTTAAGACGAGCCTGCTTTCACCTTCTTCAGCAAATTTGCAGGTTATTTTGCTCAAATTGGCGCCCATTTTTGAGGCTGTTAGTATTCGCAGCATATTACAGGACGATTCTCCCAGTATTGACGCTGCGATCCTTGTCACTTATATTTTGGCGTTTAATCCAACTGCTTCCATTTTACAGCAATCATGAAAATCGTCTCCCCCATTCAACTTTTCGTTTTTCTTTTGCTCACCTCGTTTAGCAATCTTCACGCCGTCGATAAAACAAAAAAGCTCAACGTGCTTTTCATAGCTGCAGACGACCTGCGTCCGCAACTTAATTGTTATGGACACAGTGAGATGATCACGCCGAACATCGACGCGCTCGCTGCCCGCGGCATGGTGTTCGAACGCGCTTATTGCCAAGCGGCGGTCTGCCGTGCCAGTCGGGCTTCCCTGCTCACCGGCCTTCGGCCGGATAGCACCGAGATCTGGTCGAACGGATCCCGTCACAAACATTTTCGCGATCACTTGACCGACGTTGTCACTCTTCCCGAACAATTTAAAAATCATGGTTATCGTTCCCAGGCTTTTGGCAAACTCTACCACGGAGCTTTTGCTGTGCGTAATAAATGGAATGATCCCAAGTCATGGTCTGATCCTGCCTGGTTAAATGAACCACGTTATTATTACTCCGAAGAGGGCATTAGGGTTGCCCGTGGCGTTTTTGCTAGAAAAACAAAAGCCAAAGGTGACAAAATCGATGACTGGGTAAACCACTTCGTGCTCGGCCTGTCCCACGAAGCCCCCGATGTAGCGGATGATGTTCTGCAAGATGGGCAAATTGCTCTCCAAGGCATTGCCGCTCTGCGCAAACTCAAGGACGAACCTTTTTTTCTTGCTCTCGGATTTCTCAAACCGCATCTGCCTTTCATCGCGCCAAAAAAATACTGGGATATGTATCCACCGAAAAAGGTCCGGGTGGCCACGAATCGTGAAGCTCCTAAAGATGCCCCGAAATTTGCATCTACCAATTGGGGGCACCCCCGGACTTACACAGATTTTCCAGGTAAGGGAGAACCTTCCGATGAACTCGTTCTCGAACTCACTCGTGGTTACGCGGCATGTGTCACCTATGTTGATGCCCAGGTCGGTCGTGTTCTAGACGAACTTGATCGTTTGGGGCTCCGGGATAGCACGATTGTCGTTCTCTGGGGTGACCATGGCTGGCATCTCGGCGAAAATCACATTTGGGGTAAAGCTACCAATTTTGAGCTCTCAGCCCACGCACCCCTCATTGTGAGTGATCCCCGAATGAAAGCTGCTGGCCAGAAAACCCCGGCTCTGGTGGAGTTTGTCGACATTTATCCGACTCTGTGTGAACTTGCCGACCTGCCTCTTCCCGATTTTCTTGAAGGAACAAGTTTTGCTCCCTTGCTCGACAAGCCCACTCAAGAATGGAAGAGCGCCGCCTTCAGCCAATACCCCAATCAATCCCACATGGGGCGCTCAATTCGCACCGACCGCTACCGCTTCACTCGCTGGACCAAAACCGGAAAGCCTGAGAGGGTCGGAGGGCTGGAGCTTTATGATCACAAAACCGATCCTCAGGAGAATGTTAACATCGCCAACTTACCGGAAAATGCAGAGTTGGTAAAAAAGCTGACGGAAAAGCTAAGATCAGGGTGGCGGGCAGCTTTGCCACCTAAGAGCAAGTGATTCAAATGGGATTACAAATCATTCTCACGGGTGTTGGGCCATCTACACAACAATTTCAATAAACACTTCTGGAAATGGGTATTCTTAAAAAACTAAAATACTTCTTCAGCGGTCAACCGCCAAAATGGTCAACTTCTGAAATGATCAAGTCGTTAAGCCATGATGAAATTGGTGTGGAACTTGCGACAGCTGTAGCCAAAGAGCTTAAAAATGGCAAGCAGCTTTATTATGCTCATCCTGATTACTGTGGACATGGATTGGTATATAAAGACGAAAAATACTGCATTGTTTTTGTTCAAGATGGTTGCATCGACTATGCTTATGTCATTATCGATTTTGATAGTCCTGATGAATTTATTGCCTATTTAAGTAAGCAATGTGATTTTTCTTTAGCTGGGGCCCAATCCTCAGTTCCAGAACTTCATGTCACCGATTTATTTTCACTCAACAATCAAAGATTAAGCAAAAAAAGATTAATTGAATTTTGCCAATTCAGATAAATAGCAATAGGTCATTTTTTGCTCCTCTCCAACTCAAGTTTGGAAATGAAACTTTATTCGCCGAGGCTACGGCGGGCAAGAGGGCAGGGTGAGTGAAAAAAATCCTAGCAGTAACTCCTTTTGTCTTGTATGCCAAAAATCGCACCGCGTTTTAGATCGCATACAGAGTTGTCGACAAGCTCTGAAATCAGCTAAACGGTAACAGCTTATTTATTAGGAGTAGAAGCTAAGAAGAGCCGGTGCTCGACAAGCAAGGCGTTCAGCGCTACGGCATCTTTAGCTTGGGCGGCCTGGCGCAGCTGATAAACCACTTCGGGTGCAGGGATGCGGCCAGGAAAAGAAATAGCTCCAGTAGAACTGAGCATTATCGGTGCAGGTCGAAGAGGAGCTGCATCATGCTGCATCCCCATCTTTCCGATGAAAGCCATCGAAATTATGGTAGTTATGGCTACAAGAGTAAATAGTAGTTTAAACATACAAACAAATATTAATTTCTACCAAAGTTTAACAATCAATTATCAACTTTTAAGCAGTTGGTAGATCAAAAGCAATAAAAAAATAAGGTTTTTTTAAATAAAATTAGAAATTTAGGGGCTTTTGCGTGCCATCGGGGCAGCCTTGTGGGCTAATGTTTTTAGTGATGCTAACGACTGTTGCTTGCCTCCGCAACCTCAGGAAACCTCCTTCACAGAGGTTAGGGAGACCAAGAGGGCGGGGAGGTGAAAAAACAAACTCCTAGCAGTCAGTCATTTTTTCTTTTTGCCAGTGGAGGCTGCGTTGAGTTGTTGCTCGGTGGGCTGGCCTTTCAGATAGCCGATTGTCACGAAAAAGGCGTCGGTTTTGCGCAGGATATCGAGGAAGATCTCACTGCCGCCTTTGCCTTCGTTGAAAAATCCGTGGGGTTGATCCTGATAGAGATGCAGTTCGGATTTGATGCCAAGCGCTTGCATCGTGGCTTTGAATTTTTTCGCGGTGGTTACGGGGATCAATTTGTCCTTGGTGCCGAGGAAAACAATCGTTGGTGGAGAGCTTTTGTCGAGGTTGTGCAGCGGGGATATTTCTTTCCAGTAGTCCTTGACCCGACTGTTGCCGTATCCTTGGGGTCCGTTGTCATAGACAGGATTGTAGAGCGCCAGGGCATTGGCTTTTGAACTGACGGTCGAGTCTCCGGCGTCATCATCGAGTCCTTTGACGATGCCAGTGGCAGCGGCGACGTGTCCGCCTGCAGATCCTCCTCCGGCAGCGATGCGGTTCGGGTCGATGCCGAGTTGCTTGGCATGTTCACGCACCCAGCGCAGTGCTGATTTTCCATCGGCGACACATTCCCTGGGGGTGGTTTTTTGCCGACTGGCGACACGGTAGTCGGCAAGGATGGCGACCATGCCACGCGAGGCGAGGTAAGCGGCGTGCTGTTTGAATTGCCCGGTGCTGCCTCCGTTCCATCCACCGCCAAAGAAAAAGACGATAGCGGCACGTTTGTCCTTGGCCGGGTCATGGCCTTGGGGATTAAAAATGTAGAGGTAGAGATCATCGCCGGAGGCGTGTTTGTAAATCTCGGCTGTGGCACCCGGGTAATTGGCTTTAGTCGTTTTGGCTCCAGCGGGCAGAGTGGAGACCAGTAGGCAGATAGAGGTGATGGTAGCTAGGAGGCGGGTCATGGTGTTTTTTATTAGAGTCTGGGAAGTTTAGTCACTGTTCAGTGAGGATGCTAGATTGATTTTTGCAATATGTTGATCCATGGCTTGCAGGTAGTCGGTGTTCACCGAAATGTCTTTTTTGCCCAAGTAAACTGGAGCGGACAAGGTCTTGCTGCCCCCGCGCCACTGGGTGCTGACAAACTGGATGGCAGTGAAATCCTGTTTTTTGTGGGTGAGCAGATAACGCTGCCAATCATCGTCCTTAGCCCGTAATACGCCATTCCATGCGGTGTCAGCCAGCCAGAAAAAAGGGCTGCCATCGGGATTGGCCAGATAGGTTTGGGCGGGAGATATTTTTAGTGGGCCGGAGAGTGAGTTGGTATTTTTTTCTTCATCACGGCATTCGAAGCTTCCCGCTTTGTTGTGCAGTCCTGTGTCGCTGGCAGGGTGGCAGGAAGATTGCCAAGTCCATTTGCCGCAGGAACTAAAGGGGTCGCTCACTTGGCGTTGGGCTGGGTTGCAGAGTTTTGCAGGAAGGCGAGCAGGTCGCGTAGCTCACGGTCGGTCAGGGTCAGGGGCAGTCCTCCGGGCATGAAGGACATGGGCAGATCCTGAATGGATTTCACCTCGTCTCGCTTGAAGGTATAGTTGAGTCCTCGGGCATCGCGGATTTGTTCGTTGACGTAGGAGCGCAGGCGGATGCCGGTATAAACGCTGCCGTCATTGAGAGTAATCATTCGTGGTAGAAATTGGGGAGCAATGTCTTTATTGGGATTGAGGATGGCTTCGAGCAGCCAGGCGCGGTCCCCGAGATCGCCGACTTTACTCAGGTCGGGTCCGACCACATTGCCGCGTCCGCCATAGCGGTGGCAGTTGGAGCAGAGGGCGATTTTGCTGTGGTTGAAAATACGCCATCCGGCTTGTGGGTCGGCAGGAGTTTTGATCGCGTCGAGACGTTTTAACCAGGCAGCGGTATCGGTCAGCGCGGGGCGACCGGCCATCAGCGATGCGGGGTCAAGCAGGGCGGCAAACAGAGGTGCTGAGTCGGAGTGGTTTTTTGCGATTTGTTTCAGTTGCTCAGTTTGTTCAGGATTGAGCTGCGTTGAGCGCAAAGCCCGTAAGGCGGATTCGCGTAGTTCTTGATGAGTGTTCTCTGCTAGACTGATCAGCAGTTTAGTATGTTGATCAGCAACCGAGGCGAGTCCGCTAATGGCTTCGCAGCGGAGTTGAATATCCAGATTTTTATTGCCTGCGGTTTTTGCCAGTAGCTTTTGTCCTGCTTTAGGGTTGGCTGCCAAGGTGCGCAAGGCTTCCATAGAGAGTGGCAAATGGTCGCTGGTCAGCATTTCTTCTAGAACTTCGAGGGTGAGCCCTTTAGGGAATTTAACTGCAGGTGTTTCGCCGTTTTTTGGAGCGTTTTTTTGTCGAGAGGGCAAGAGGCGCAAGGCATAGGTGCGGATGGCTGGAGGGCTGGATTTATCGAGTACACGACTCAATAGAGTTTCTTTGTCGCGCAAACCGATATCAGACTTGCCGAGCAGGGTATTGCGAGCGGCGAGGGCGGCTTCGAACACGTCGTAGTCCAATTCGTTGCGGTTGAGGATCTGATCAACCTGGGGCAGGAAGTCTTTGAGCTCTTCATCGGCGATCCAGCGTAGGGTTTCAAATTGCACGGCGGGGTTTTCGTCGGTAAGCAGGGCTGGCACCCAGGTTCCAGGGGGTGATTTGGCCAGTTTCAGTGCGATGACGGCTTGCACGCGATCCTGTTCGCCGAGCTTTTGGATCTGGTCGAGTTTCCAAGTGGAGCTGCTGTTTTTCAGCGCTGAAAGGGCAGCGCTGACGATGAAAGGATCTTGATGGTGACTGAGTTCGAAGAGCTTGTCCTGGCTGAAGTCTTGCTTGCCTACACGCAATTTGGCGGCAAGCTGGGCGGCTTCGTTTTTGCTTTCGAGTTCCATGGGTCCAATCCATTTGGCTTTTTTTAGATCGATCTCCATTTTCCACAAACGGCCATAACCGTGAACCGGGTAACGTCCGTCTACCCAATCGGTGAGATACCAGACAAGGGTGTCGGCGGTTGACGAGCTTTTATCCCGGGCGATGCAGGCGGGGCGGAAATAACGTGAGCCGTGAGCCAGAGTGATTTGCTTGGCGGTGTAAGAGGCTCCTTTGGGGCTGAGTGGAAAAAAATCGATACGGTGATCGCCCCACGAGGGAACCAAAAGGCCTCTGCCCAAGGTGACGATGCCGCAAGGGGCTTCACCGGAGGGGTGGATCATCGGCAGGGTGCCGCGACCTTCGCCGTTCCATGAAACAAAAGGGTGATGGGCTTCGTGTCCATACTGACGGCGGAATCCGTAGTCGCCGTCCTGGACGATGTGCAGCACCTTGCAGGGCGGGTGCTCACCGGGGTCGTTTTCAGCGGCAAAAATTTCACCGTCTTTGCGCACTATGATGCCAAAAGGGTTCCACAGACCTTCGGCGACTTGACGCAGATTGCTGCCGTCGGCTTTGCAGCGGAACACTCCACCGCGGGCGGCTCCCTTGATGGATTTGCCGTCGTGAGCGGTCAGCGTCCAGGCTTTGGCAAAATTTTCACCGAGACCAAAAACCAGATCGCCGTTGGTGGGGTCCCATGCGATGCCAGAGACTGCATTGTGCGGGTAGTCAGCTTCCGAATCGAGCGTGATCAGGGTTTCTTCCAAATCGCCCTTACCGTCACCGTCGCTGTCTTTGATGCGCAGGATCCGGTCGCGTTCGGAGAGATAAACCCAGCCGTCGGCACCAAATTCGAGATCCATGGTTAGGTCGGTTTTGTCATAAAAAAGATGGCGTTTGCCGTTTTTATCAAAGATCAGGATCTGGTCATGGGAGGGGCCTAGGTATCCCCGGGGTGGCATGTGGGTATTGCTGGAGATGACCCAGACCCGTCCTTTGGAATCGACATCGAGCCCGATCGGAGTGACGATGTCCGGCTGCTGTGCGATCATGGTGAGGGTGACACCGGGTTGCAGGGTTTTGACTTCAGCCTGGTGGTCGTCGGCTGCCGTACTGGGGAGAGAGCTGGAGGCTAGCAGGCAGAGGGTGGTGAGGGTGGTTAGTTTTTTTGTCATGATTTGAATGGTGGCAAAATTTAATAAAAGGGAAGTTTATCGGATGTGCTGGCTTTGGCCGGTTTCAGCGGCGCGGTAAGCACCATAAACCGTTTTCAGAACTTGCAAACTATCATTGGCCGTCAAGGGCGCTTCACCTTTTCCTATAGCGGCACGCACGCACGCAGCGACAAAGGGGGAATAACCCTGCGGGCCATCGGGTGGTAGGTATTCGATGATATCGGGTTTGTCACCCTTGCTGCTGTACCAGCGCAGCGGGGCTTTGCCTGCACCTCCGTGACGATTGATTTCCAGCCAGCCGTCCGAGCCCCAGATTTTGATGTGGGAATGGTAACCTTTGTCCAGATAAAACCCGGAGGTCACGGTGCTAAAACTGCCGTTGTCAAACTTGATCGCCAGCGCGGCAGAGTCTTCGACATCGAGTGGTTGACCACCAACATTGCCGGCGAATCCCGCCACATCGGTGATTTTGGACTTGGTCAGATACATCGCCAAATCCAACCAATGGATACCCAGCCAGATCAGGTGGCCCCCACCAGCGCGGTCTTTTTGGGCATACCACTTTTTGTGATAGCTTTTTGATTTTAATCGCGTCTGGTCGGCGATCAGGTGAAGCTCCATACCGTAGATTTTTCCGATCAAGCCCTCTTCAATAATGCGTTTGGCTTCCTGGCTTTCCGGGTTGAGTCGGTTGGCTAGGGCGAGCATCAGCAGTAGTTTTTTGGCATTGGCTTTTTTGGTCAGCTTGGCGAACTCTTCGGCGTTCAGGCAGGCGGGTTTTTCCGCCATCACGTGACAACCGGCGTCGAGGGCTAGATTGATAGCTGGTGGCGCGATGGCAGCCTCCAGACTGACCAGGGCCATTACCGCTTGCTCTTTTTTCAGCATCTCGGCTGGATCGGTGTAGGTAGCGGTCAGTTTGTCACCGAGGTGTTTGCGTGCGAGTTCGATGGTCTCGCCGCTGGGGTCGGAGAGCACAACGGAGTCGACGTCCTCGGCTTGGGCCAGAGCTGGAAAATAGGCGCTGAGGTGGGCACCTTCGGCGTTGGTGATGACGGCGATCACAGTTTTTCCAGTGTTTTGAGCGTAGGCTGTCTGAGCGGCAATGAAACTGCCTGCGAGAGCTTGGGTGAAGGTTCTTCTTTTCATGGGGTCATGGGGTCATGGGGTCATGGGGGGGCTTATTCTTTGCTAGATGCAGGGGGGAGGCTTCGTTCAACAGGTCATTATTCTGGAGTGTCCGGCTTGATGCCTACGATGTCCAGAGGGATTGGCGTTTGGTTCTTTCATGAGCTGTCCTGCTAGGGGGATTTTTTTACATTTTTTTGAAATGACTTTTGTGCCTGAAACGTCACAAAGAATGATTGGTCACAGCGTGGGCGGGCGGCTAAGAGAGGGATGTCCACCGAAATGGGGGGCAAAAAAAGTAGCAAATTAAAAATATGAAATTGAAAAACATGGGACAAGGAAAGTGGAGAGATCTACTTTGCGGAGTTGGTTTGGTTTTGATCGCCAATACGATTTCTGCAGGTGAGGACGCGCCGATGGCTTTGAAACCTGAAGAGGCGCAGAGCAAAGCAGCTTGGTCGTATCTCAATCTTTGGGATCATACTACTTTGTATTCAAGCAAAGAGGCTTCTTTCATCCAGGAGGTCAAAATCATTGGCAGGTATCATGGCCAATATTATTACGATTCTTCTGACCGCGGGCATTCAGCAGGGTGGGAAAACCGTCGTTTTCGTCCTGGTTTCGCGGTGAAGTTTTGGAATAAATTCAAGTTCCAAGGTGAAATCAATCTGGCAGATGTGAGAAATCTGGATGGCCCATTTTTTAAAAGTTGGGACAACCTTTATTTACAGTGGGACCCTACTAAAAAACTTCGTTTTAAGTTTGGTCGGCAAAAATCGGATACGACTCAAGAGCGTTATGTCTCTTCCAAGTATATTATAACGGCGGAACGTTCCCTGCTGGTTAATCAGTTGACCTCAGATAAAATTTTGGGAGCTTCGTTTAGGTATAAATTTAATGATAAATTTTCTCTGCAAAGCGGGATTTATTCTTCGCCACTGGATAATAAGCTTAATAGTTATGAAGGAAGCGGAGGCGTAGCGGCTTTATTTAAGTTTGGTTATAAGATGAATGAACATACTCAGGCTTACCTGGATTATTGGTATGCGGATCGTCAAGGTGGTGCACTAGAGATAAAGGATTACAAACATGTGCTCTCTTTGAATACGACAAATAAGTGGGATGATGTCGGCCTCAATACCGACCTGATTTATGGCAGCGGAACGGGTACGAGGGATGGGCAAGAAGTGTTTGGTTTGATGTTGATGCCTTGGTATCAAATCACAGATAAATTGCAAGGAGTCTTCAGATATCAGTTAGGATCTTCTAATTCTGCAAACGGGATGAGTTTGTCGAAGCGTTACGACCGTTTAGCTGTTACCGATGGTGGAGGAACTAGAGGGGATTTGTATAATGCGTTCTATCTCGGCATGAACTACAAAATCAACGGAGATAAGCTGAAGTTGATGGCGGGTATTGAGTATGGGCGCATGACTGGTGGGGTAGATAGTTTTTCCGGAGTGACCCCTTGGGTAGGGGTCCGGACTTTCTGGTAGCAGTTCCTTGGGGATACCCTTACTTTTGGTAATGGAGCGGGGTCTTTCCGAAAGGGAAGGCCCTACTTTTGTTGAGTAGTTCAGTCTTTGGAGAAAAACTCCACTTCTCCGGAAGCAACGTCATAGATGGCTCCAACGATTTCGATTTGTCCTTCGCTTTCAAGTTCGGCCAAAATGGGACTTTCTGCTTGGATTCGCTCGATCGACAGTTTTACATTTTGAATGGCGACGCTTTCGATTTCGGCTTCGCTCATCGGGTCTTCGCCAGTTCTGATGAAATTAACAGCGGGTCTGACTTTACTGAGCAAGGCCGTGATGTTGCCCAGTTCAACGTTGTTGCAAGCGGCGTTGACGGCACCGCATTTGGTGTGTCCTAGGACAACTACGATTTTTGAACCGGCGACCTTACAGGCATATTCCATTGAGCCGAGCACATCCTCATTGACGATGTTACCGGCGACGCGGACGCTGAATACGTCTCCGATCCCCTGATCGAATACGAGTTCTGCGGGAACCCGTGAATCGATGCAAGACAGAATCACGGCAAAGGGGTATTGCCCTTGGCTGGTGGCGAGAACCTGTTCTTGTAGATTGCGCTGAACCTTTAGGTTCTGGACAAAACGTTGATTTCCCTCCTGTAGAATTCGGTGGGATTCTTTTGGAGTTAGGTTCTGTTGGGTTTCTTGGGTTTGTGTTCTCATGGCTGATTATTTTTTGTCGTTGGCTAATCTGAAATGTTGAATTGGGCTGTCTTGTTTGTGGTCGTAGAGGTCAATGATGGCCACTTCGATATTTCGGTTTTTGGAGCTAATCACAAAGTCTTCGATGATCTCGACCACGTCGTAGTGGATGAATTTGGTATTGCTGGCATCGATTTCCACCGAAGTGCCATTTGGAATTTGTTCCAGAGTTTTGAGGATGGAGGCTTTGTTCAGAAAGGTGACATCTTCGGAGAGAATGATGCGGAGATTCTCTTTGCCTTTCAGGTTTTCTTTTTGCATTTTGAAAGGCACGCTGAAGTTGTTTTTCAGAATGACAAATATAGCAATCGCCATGCCCATCGCGATGCCAGTGAGCAGGTCGGTGAATACGATGCCGATCACGGTGATGGTGAAAGGGATGAACTGTCCGAGCCCGTCTTGATACATCTTTTTGAAGAGCGCGGGTTTGGCGAGTTTGTAACCCACGACTAGTAGTATAGCGGCCAGAACTCCGAGCGGTATGAGGTTTAGTATTTTGGGGATGGCGAGCACACTGATCAGTAGCAAGATGCCGTGGATGATGGCCGAGGCTTTGGTTTTGCCACCGGATTGGTGGTTGGCCGAGCTTCTGACGATGACCTGGGTCAGGGGCAGTCCGCCTACAAAACCAGCGATGATGTTGCCGACTCCCTGGGCTTTCAGTTCCCGGTTGGTAGGGGTGATCCTTTTTAATTTGTCTAGTTTGTCCGAGGCTTCGACACAAAGCAGGGTTTCAAGACTGGCAACGACAGCGATCACAATCCCGGTGGTGTAAACGGCCGGGTTGGACAGTGCGCTGAAATCGGGCAGGGCAAAATTACCGATAAAGCTGTTGAAACTATCAGGGACAGGCACTTTTACCAAGTGATCGACGCTGATCGCAAGATTGGAGCTGGTAGCAAAAACTTTGTTTAAAATAATCCCTACGATAACCACTACCAGAGGGCCTTGAACCAGTTTGGTGAATTTTAATTTTTTGAAAAAAGCGGTTTCCCAGAGAATGAGAAGGATTAACGAGGTCACGGATACGATGAGAACTCCTGGGCTGATAAATTGCAGCATATGTGACAATTCTTCGAGAGTATTGTGGCCGTCCCCCTGTTGGAAAGCGAAGTCACCTTCGGAGACTTTGTCGTAACCCAGGGCATGGGGGATTTGTTTTAGAAAAATAATGACTCCGATTCCGGCCAGCATGCCGTGGATCACCGAAGATGGAAAAAAGTAGGCAATGATGCCGGCTTTCGCAAAACCCATGATCAATTGGATGATGCCGGCGATGATCACAGCGACGAGGAATATCTCAAAGGCTCCCAGTTCGGTGATCGCGTTCAGAACAATCACGGCTAGACCTGCTGCTGGACCACTCACTCCCAGAGGCGATCCACTGAGAGAACCAACGATCAGCCCTCCGATAATACCGCTGATCAGTCCGGCAAATAGAGGCGCGCCTGATGCCAACGCAATGCCCAGACATAGAGGCAGAGCGACTAAAAAAACCACCAAACCAGCTGGAAGATCATCTTTTAAGTGTTTCAGTGGGCTTAAATTGTTGTCAGAATTCATCGTTTTTGTTTTAGTGGGAGTTCAGTGAGGGAGGCTGGATTTTATTGACTGAAGAGATTCTACGTTTGGATATTATATTGACAAATTGAAAATAAGAGTGTTTATCCATAGGTTAAACCTAATCGTTATGGACTGGCTCAATTATCATCATCTTTATTATTTCTGGGTGGCGGCGAAGGAGGGAAGCATTGGTAAAGCCAGTCAAATGTTGAATTTATCGCAACCGACGGTGAGTACGCAGATCAAGGCCTTGGAGGCCAATTTGGAAGAACCTTTGTTTGTGAGGGGGCGTGGTGGGCTGACTTTGACAGATTCTGGTCGTCTGGCTTTTGATTATGCGGATGAAATTTTCACTTTAGGCAAGGAGCTCAGGGAAAGTCTGAAGGGGATTGGTTCGGATCGCCCGGCTCGATTGAGGGTGGGGATATCGGACGTATTGCCAAAATTGGTTTCCCATCGCCTGCTCGCTCCAGCATTGAAGATGGACAAGCCGGTTCGTTTGATTTGTGAGGAGGGGAAAACGGAGGAATTACTGACCGATCTGTCTATTCAACGTTTGGATCTGGTTATTGCAGATGCCCCGATTGGGGGGGCTGTCAGGATCAAGGCTTTTAATCATTTTCTTGGATCGAGTGGGGTGACTTTTTTTGGCACGAAAGATTTGGCGCATCGCTACCGGCAAGGTTTCCCAGATTCCATTTCAGACGCGCCGTTGTTGGTGCCGTCAGAGGGAACGCTGTTACGTCGATCCATTGACCGTTGGATGTCAGCGAAGGGATACATTCCTCTGATTCGCGCTGAATTTCATGACAGTGCGCTGCTCAAGGAATTTGGCAGTGATGGCGCGGGTTTGTTTGTCGGGCCGACTATCATCGAGGATGAGATTTGCAGGGAATACAATGTCGAAAAAGTGGGGCGGACGGATGAAATATTGGAGTCTTTTTACGCGATCACAGTGGAGCGCAAGCTGCATCACCCTATCGCCCTGGCTATTACCCGGACAGCACGGAAAAAGCTGTTTGGTGGGGAGGGCGCGGTCAAATCGGAAAAAAAGAGGCGAGATTAAGGGAGGGAGCAGCAGGGTTATTAAGAGATTGTATGTGACCTAATTGTCACAAATAAGAATTGGTTATTTGTAATGATTCATGATAGAGGCTGATTACCTTGACGTGAACAAAGCAAATAGTGGTGAGAAAATGAGAGAAAAGAGAGTAAAAACGATAAAAACCAGACGAGTCGGACAGACGGTGTGGGCTTCTCTGTGTTGGCTTTTGTTGCTGGGGAACGTGGTTTTTGCGGGTACGGAGGCTTCAAAAAACGTTGAGACTATGACTGGGGAGGGCGCTGTTTCGGATCAGTCCTGGTCTTATCTGAACTTGTGGGATCATACCGTCTGGTATGACAATGAGGAGAACCCTTTTTTACAGAAGGTTACTTTTATAGGTCGTTTTCACGGTCAAGGTTATTACGTTGACTCGGATCGTGGCAGTGCCACCGGCTGGGAGGAAAGACGAATTCGACCTGGATTCAAGATTGCTTTTCTGAGTCAATTCACTTTGGTGTTGGAGGCGAATATTAAAGGAGTAGATAATCTTCACGGAGAGTATCTCAAGGGGTGGGACAACTTCTATATCGACTGGAAGCCAAATAAGGATTTAAAGTTCCGAGTAGGGCGTCAGAAGTCCAATACTTCCCGGGAACGATTCACCTCTTCGAGATTCGTATTGCCCTTTAACCGTTCACGTTTGGTGCTGCAGTCGACGGTAGACAAGATTATGGGCGCGTCGGTGTTTTATAATATTACAGACAAAGTGACTATTCAGACCGGTATTTTTTCAGATTTGCTCGACGGAAAATTTAAGGAGTTTGAAAATAGTGGTAGTGTCGCGGCCCTGTTGAAGTTGGGTTATAAAGTAAATGAGAATACCCAGACCTACCTTGACTACTGGTGGTCGGATCCTAAAATTGGATCTAGGGAGATGCGCCCTTATGAGCATGTGGTGTCGCTGAATTCAAAAAGCAAATGGGACGGTTATGGCTTGATCACAGATATGCTCTATACCGTGGGAGCAGCTGAAAGAGATGGGCAAAGTGCTTTCGGGATTGTGTTTATGCCGTGGGTTGAGCTCACTCCAAAACTCAGGGGAGTATTTCGTTATCAATTAGCCGCATCGAATTCGGACACGGGAATAGCTCTGCAAAAGCGCTATGAAACCGAGGCGATAACGGACGGCGGAGGAAAAGAGGGGAGAATCTACAATGCGTTTTACACGGGACTGGATTACCGGCTTAATGGTGAACGCCTGAAAGTGATGATCGGATCGGAGTATTCCAACATGAGTGGAGGTGCGGATGGTTTTTCCGGGTGGACTCATTTTGCCGGAGTTAGAACTTGGTGGTAGGAAATTAATTTTTTTGCTAGACTAGCGATTAGAGGTGGCTGAAAGATAGCCATGGCAAAACATTTCATTATTCTTGTGGTCTTGCTTGTTTGCTCGACCGCACAAAAAGGGCTGGGGCAAGTCGATGGTGGTCAACTTGGCTCGTGGTATATGTATTTCTGGGATGCTCCGATCAAAGATTCCCAATGGGGATTTCAAGGGGACTTTCAGCATCGCAGTTGGGGCGTTCCCCAGGATCTCGAACAGCGTTTGTTGCGTGGGGGGATCACCTATCGACCGGTCGACACAAAACTGAAGTTCACTTTAGGATCGGCTTATGTGTTAAGTGGTGATTTCGGTGAAAGTGATTCGAACAGTGAGGAGTGGCGGATTTATCAAGAGTTGCTTTTTCCACAAAAGCTAGGCAGCCGCTTTCATTTTAATCATCGTTTTCGTTTTGAGCAACGATTTGTGGAGAATCAGGATTTCAGAACACGTCTCAGGTATAATATATTCCTGAACATTCCGTTGAACATGAAGGAGATTGATGAGGGAGCTGTTTATCTGGCTTTTTACAATGAGTTGTTTCTCAATATGCAGAAAAACATTGGCAATGGGAAAAGTGTGGATCTTTTTGACCGCAACCGCGTATATGGAGGTTTAGGTTATGCCGTTAAGAAAAACTTTAGAGTGCAGTTTGCCTACATGCAGCAAACCACCAGTGATTGGAACAAGGGGCAGTTGCAGTTTAGTATTCATCATAAATTTTAAACCACTCTGATTTTAATGCGTTTTTTAATAGCTGTCGTTTTGTTTGTTGTATCTTGTGGCCCGGCCGAAAAGGTTAAATCTGAGCATTATTATTTTAAAAAAACAGCTCACCACCCTGATGCTCACTGGAGTTACGAAGGAGCTACTGGGCCTGAATACTGGGGCAAGTTGAGTGCCAGTTATAGTTTGGCGGATACTGGGAAAAAGCAATCTCCTGTGAATATTGATACCAGTAAGCTGGTGGCGGACAAACTGCCGGAGCTCATTTTTAGCTACCGCAGCAAAGAGCGGCCGGATTTCATTAATAATGGCCATACTTTGCAACATCAGCAGGAGGAGGATGGCAGTGAGATTGAAGTAGCAGGCAAGCATTACAAGTTGGAGCAGTTTCATCTGCATTCACCCAGTGAACACACTGTAGACGGAAAATATTTCCCGGTTGAGCTGCACATGGTGCATAAAGCGGAAGATGGAGAAGTTGCCGTTCTTGCTATTTTCTATAAAGCCGGCGAGTCGTCACAAGCTTTGAAGTATGTGGCGCACGCAAAATTACCGGAGAAAGAGGGGGATAAAACGGTGATGAAACAAGGGATTCGTTTGAGAGATTTGGTGCCTGCCCAGCCGGATTATTATACTTATTCAGGATCATTTACCACTCCACCCTGTAGCGAGGGGGTGAAGTGGTTTATTCTGAAACAAGCGCTTGAAGCCGAGGAGAAACTGCTAGATACGATAGCAGAAATACTCAAGCACAATAATCGTCCCGCCCAGGACTTGGAGGGGCGGGAGGTACATGGTTTTGGGGGTTAGTGGAGGAGGGGCGGCTTACGAGGAGCGGAAAGCAAAGTCGTGGTAGTCGCTTTTGTGCTGTCCTAAAAACAGGCGTGAATAGATCCGGTAAACGACCAAACCATCCAAGACCAGGCAGAGGACTAACATGATAACCAGGGGGAATTGGTTTTCGTAAATGTGTCCTAACATCAGGTCTTCACCAATGAAGGTGGGGGTGATGGGGAATCCTGATATGCCTAGGCAGGCTAATACAAAAACAAACGCGAGTCTGGGGAATTCATAGCAGTGGCCATGGAATTGATCGAGGCTTATGTTTTTCCCTTTTGATTTGAGTCTGTAAATAACAAGCAGGCCAACGATACCTGAAACAAAAATTCCGCTTAGGAAAATATGGACCTGGGAGAAGTCAAACTCTTCGTTGAAGCCAAATGACAGCGAGAGGAATAATTGGCTTAAGATGATAAGCAACCATGCATTCAAAACTGACTTACGTTTCACGAAGGCTTTGAGGATTAATGAGAAGCTCAATACCGCAAAAATTTCAGGGATGTATTTTATTATTTGAACGGGAACCATTTCTTTATTGTAAACTCCGGCAAGTCCTAAAAAAAAGATGGGGAAATAAATTGCAAAAACAATTTTAGGGGAAATAAAATTGATCAAGTTGCCCAGTTTTTTCAGCGGATTCCACAAGAAATTATACATGAAAGTATCGAGGTTGAACTCTTTGATACTGAGAATATACACTGACAATTTCAAGCGATCCCAGAACGAATCTTTGCGCTGGGCAGCAGGTGGGGAAAAATTGAAAAACTGGTTATGGATCTTGTAACTCAAGATGGATGGGGAAATAAGCAGTTGGTGGGTGCGCAGCATGGCATTGCCCACTAGATGGATCATGGCCAGCCAGTACAAACCGAATGATACTTCGATGAACATGAGGCCGATTTGAACCAACGAAGCATAGGCTATCTGTGTTTTAATAGTAGATTGAACCTTGGCGGTGAACCCTGACAAGATCACGGTTATCAGACCAATGCCTCCGATGATAAAGTGAAACCAGTAGTTGCCTACCCATAAGGGCGATATCCGGATCAAAAGAAAAACCCCGATATGCGCCGAGAGTGATCCATAAAAAATAGAACTGGAAGTTGTGGGGCCCTCCATGGCGCGAGGCAACCATGATGAAAAAGGGAACTGGGCGGATTTGACCATGGCGGCCAGCAAGAACAGCCCAGGGATCAAATATTGATAGAACGGTTCATTGTTAATATGATGATGGGAGCTTTCCAGTCCGTGAAGATCCCTGAAATTGATACTGTAGCCAAAATAATGATGGCTCAACCAGATCCCTAAAAGGATCGCCACATCAGCAACTCGATAGAGGGAGACCACCTTCAGGGCATTTTTTACCGGCAGATAGCGGTCGCGGTAAAAGCCGATCAGGAAAAAAGAAGTGACACCGAGGATTTCCCATCCTAGGAAAATGGTCTCCAGATTACCTGCCATCAATACCAGTAACAGACCGAAGTAGAAAAATTTGATGTTATTAAAAAACCGCTTAAAACCTTTTTCCCGATGCATGTAATTCTTGCTGAACATGACAATGATGCCGGTTAAGAAAGTTGCGGTTAATAAATAGACCAGACTGTAGCCATCGATCAAAAAGCTGATCGAAAAGTCAGCCTTTCCGGTGTGGTATAAAACCGGGCCTTCTACAAAAATGGGCTGGAATCCATTCCAAACCCAGATGATGGCCACGACAACCAGAATCAGGTAATCAATCGCTACACCTGTTATAGATGTGGTGAAGATGGCTTTTTCGTTGTCATTGGGAAAAAGATAACTGATGATCAATGATAAAAAAGGAATGAGCAGCAAGGCATATAATAAATAACTTATGTTCATGGTATGTTATTTTGAATAAACGTAGGTTGGGATGTTTTCCTCGGTGGCATCGAGGATGTGGTTGGTTTTCATCTCCGGCCTTTCTTTGATCACCCTGTTGATGTCATCGGTGAGTAAGACTTCTTTCAGAGGAGTGTATTTTTCGAAGTTGCCATTGCGGAATAAATACAGATTGCTGTCTTCAGGAGAAATGGAGATCAGATGAATCCAGCCTTTATCAAACCAGTCATAAATGGCGGCTGAAGACTTGATGATCTTGAGAATGACCTCTGGACGATGCTCTATCATCATCAATAACCGAACCGGGTCATGATTCTCGATCATTTGCAATGGCAGGCCTGTTCGGATATCACCATCACTGCTATTGGTCACGCCGATGAGTCCGGTTACATTGTGAGGCAACTTTGTTCCTGCGCCCATTTTTTCAATGTCCATTCTTGAAAAATAATACTCCAGGTTGATACCGCCACAAACCCCAGGCAGTGGCCCAAGAACCTGGGCCAATACTTGCCCTTCGGGATCAGTGCTGCAATCATACGATTGTAAAAATGCGCGACGATCTAGAAACAGGCCTTTGATTTTATCTATCGAACCTATGTGGCACAGGGCATTGGTGCCGTGCCCTAATTCCGGGCGCGGTTCAAAATAGGAGACGGACCGCTGTTTGACCTGTTTGCGAATATTCTTCAGATCTTTGTTGATGTTGATGGAAGAAAAGCGCCGACCTCGTTCCTTTGCATTGTGATCAAGTGCCGTTTCAAAGACCGTCTTGTTGAGAGTATGTGCTTTTTCATGGCTGACTGAGAGCAGGTCTTCGTCATAAAAGGCTACTTCATCACTGGCGGTGTCATGCATGGCGGCAATGAAGCGGGTGGTTTGTGGAATGACCAGACCTCTCTCAACCAAAATTTTTCGGACTTCTTCATGATTGGCCATGAATGCATAAACACGGGCGTTGACTGCGCCGGGCCTTCCACTGCAAGCCCCGCAATCATGGGCTCCATGGTGGGGATTGTTCGCACTGCTGCTACCGTGGGCGACAATGTAAACAATGGGCGCGAAATCCTGGATCAATCCGATTCCCTTTAAAATAGGTTCGACTACGTCGGCCATTTCGTGGACTTGATAACCGACTTGAACCCCATTCTCGATTTCGTCCGGGCTCTGGTTTTCGATTAACAACTTGCCATTCACGTCCATGTGCGCAAAAGCATCGGATATGTCCGCTTGCATCTTCGGGTTGGCCAAATCCAAGGTCATTTTGAATCCTGCCAACAAACCAATGGAGAAAACAGAGGCTACTCCGTGGAAAAAAGAATGGGTTTTGTTGTTGTGAAAAATCTCATGTTTCCTGACATGGTTGGATTCCACCTCTTTGATCAGATGAGTGGGTTCGAGGGCTACCGGACAATTTTTGTCATAGAATTTTCCGCCGAAGGGCTGGAAGTAAATAGCCGCACCGAAAAATCCAGGCGCTCCATAGGTGATGCATTGTGGGTCAGCACTCTCCAGATGTCTGCGGTAGGAGCACTCCCGGTCATCCACACAAAACACCGCTTGAAAACTCGCCGTGCTTTGATTTGAAGTGCTGCCGTTTTTTGCTGAATAGACCACTCCCGACAGAACATCATCGTAATAATCCCATTCAAATGCTTCCTGCCAGAGTTGCAGTATTTGTTCCAGTTCGTCATGCTTTACCGGGGATAGGTAATCCATGGGAACTTCGGTGAAATCGAGCGCCAGGGGATTCCATTTGTTTCCCAAGGTTTTATCAAGAGCGTCGATTTCCAACAACAGTTCGAGCAGAATCAGATCCTGAAATTTGACATTCTTTTTGTAAAAGATGCTGTCGGGATTTTCTTCAATGACAGCCACAATGCCACTCCAGCCTTTGTGTGAGAATTGTTGGTCAAAGAGGTAGTTTTTGTAGTAATCAGGATTGCCTACTACGATAGCTAGCAGTTTTTCTATGGATAGATCGTTTTCGAAGAGCAGTTGCTTGGCTCTTTTTGATTTAAAAAAACTGGTAAAGCTGTTTTTTTCCAGGATGCGAATGGCCTCGATGAGGCCTTCGGTTTCAAAGGGGAAGTGCCACAGCGCGATTCCCTGATCCAGAAAGCTACCCAGGATTCGGAACAGCAGTGGTTGAACCAGGTTGTCGAGGCCGATTTTGTATTGTTTTTTCCATTCTTTCCTCAGTTTGCCAACTCGTGGGTTATAGTGGTGCTTGAGATCCGCGTTCAGCATCTTATCCAGATACTCTTCGATCTTGTTGGGGCCTTTGCTGCGCTCGATAACCTGCTCAATAATTTCTTTCCGGATCCTGCCTTGGTGGTGCAGTTTGCGATAATTATTGATATTGAAGGTGACGTGGAAGCCAAATATCTTCGAGGCACTGAATATGCCGTCGAAGAATTCCTTGTCCTGAAACGAATGCAATGAGTTGTGGTGCACAAAATCCTTCAAAGTAGATTGTGCCGGCAGATAGTGCTTCAACTGGTGAAGCACTTCGCTTTCATTGAACAGGCTTTTTTTCATTTCTGTAGGATTTAGCATGTTCTTTTATGGGCTGCCAGGTCATGCCCCGATAGTGGGGTTAGTTTATCAAGGCCTAGAATATTCACCGTTCCTCCATCTTCTTCATAATCGTGTTTGAAGTGGTGAAGGTTGTCCAAGAAGGAGTGATCGACCAATTTCACACTGTCTGAGAGCTCAATGTCGATATGTTTTTTACCAGGAATACTGTCGATGTGTTTTTTAACGCCTAAATAGTTGGAGAAGAGGGCCGCGTTGTTGATGGTGATGGTGTAGTTTTCAGAATCACTATTTTCCACATTCACCGAGGCTTTGAATAGATGCCGGGCACGAACACCCCGCACGGTATGGATCACCAGTTTCAACAGGATGCCGGCGGCAATCCCTAACAACAGATCTTCTGCGAGAGTGACGATGATCGTAGTTGAAAATATGGCCAGTTGGTCTTTGCCGATTTTCGACATGTGTAGGAACTCCTTTGGGTGGGCCAGATTGATGCCGACGGAAATAAGCATGGCGGCCAAAGCTGCATTGGGGATCATTTCCAGGACGGGGTAGGCCACTAATACGAAGACCAAAAGAAATACACCGTGGAAAAAGTTGGCCCAGCGGGTTTTTGCCCCGTTTTTGATGTTGGCCGAACTTCTGGCTACTTCAGAGATCATGGGGTAACCGCCGAGGAAGGCTGAAAGCGTGTTGCCAATCCCGATCGCAATCAAATCCCGATTTGGGGAGGACTTTCTTTTGTAAGGGTCGAGCAGATCGATCGCTTTGACCGTCAATAGGCTTTCCAAGGTGCCCACCAAAGACAACATGATTACATATTTTATGAATACGCCGGTGTGGCTGACACCTTCGAAACTCGCATTGATGGCAAGACTGTCTATCAGGCTGCCCACCTTGACTAGGGTGTAAACCGGTTCAGTGGTGGTGAAATTCATGAAGAGGCCTGCAGGAATCGCAAACAGGAGAACGATGAGAGGGGCGGGGAATTTGGAGAGGATCCGGTGTTTGATGCGTGGCCATCCCAGCATGATGGCGAGACTGATCAGGCCGACAAGAGTGGCACGCGGGTCAAGGTTCGAGATAAATTTCGGGATGTCGTAGAACAATTCAAAGGGCCCTTCACCTTTACTCAAGCTGGGGTTGTCATTTAATAAAACGGGGATTTGCTTGGCGATAATGATCAGTCCGATCGCAGCCAACATGCCGTGAATGGCGGACAGGGGAAAGAAATCCACGTATTTGCCGAGCTTGGTGACCCCAAATATTATTTGCAGGATTCCAGCCGCCACCATGGCGCCTGCGGCCATTTTCCATCCTTCAACCCCGCCGCCAAATTCCGCCACCGCTCCAGCGACGATCACGATGAGTCCTGCTGCCGGGCCTTTGATGGATAATTTGCATCCAGTGAAAAAGGTAATTAGGACACCGCCGATAATCGCTGAGATAACTCCCATCAGAGGGGGGATGCCAGAGGCTTGGGCGATGCCTAGACTTAGTGGCAGCGCGAGTAAAAAGATGCTGAATCCTGAGCTCAAGTCAGAGCTGAAATTTTCCTTGAGTCCTTCCAACCAGTCTTTGGGGGGTGTTGTTTTTGTAGCGTTCATTGTATTTTGTAAAAAGAGTTCTTCTGTTATTTGTGAATTTGGTGAGTAGCGGCATCACCACTTGCTGGTGAAATGCCGCGGATAAGCTTGCAGGAAACAAGCGCAGGGCGTGAAGTGCCCTGGAGAGGGGAATCGATTATGGTTTGAGTGCCGGTGAGCCTATGGTCAGGCTTGTGGCAATCAGACGAGCATCTACCCTTTCCTCAGTGTGAGGGTTTAACAGAAGTGGAGCTTCAAATTACAATATAAGATGTAATAGGGGAAATTCGCCAGGGCTTGAGCTTGGGCATGAGGGCGGCGCAAGTGTTGAGTGCGGCCGGAATAAACCGGAACCCTCAAGCCGGAATCTGCCAGTGACTGTGGAAACTTATCGCCGCCGTCACCGCCACCGGATTTTAAGCGTTGGCCACCGGATGAATCAGAGTGGTCTATTTCAAGCTCTTTGGACTCGATCGATTCTTCCTCTATTTCGGCTTGAGGCAGATATTGCGGCGCTTCATTTACGATCAAGAAGGACCCCGCAATGATGAAAACCAGAAAAATCCAGCTATGTGCTTTTAGTAATTTCATTCAGCAGGGCTCCCTGAGGGCATTTCCAATTCGTAATGATTAGCAAGCGATTTGCAAATACGAATTCTAGAGAAACCATACAAGGGACATGAGTTATTAGCAGTGGATCGCATGGCTTTCAAATTTTTTCTTTATTCCTTGGGGCTTAAGCCCCAAGGAATTGGTAAGAAAACCAGCTTTAGAAACTATGGTGAACACTGAACTGCATTTGGTTTTTGCTCCAGTCAGGAGTGGTGTGGTGCATGATGCCGAGTTGCACCTTGAACTGTTTGTTAATCGCATATCCAAGGGCAGCGTAGGCCCAGTTGCGGTCAAAAAATCCCACGGACTTGCCATTGCCAATATTGCTTTGGCCATTGAAGAACACTTCGTTGTAAAAGGCTAGATAGACCGTGCCACTTTCGATGGAGGTGTTGTTGAGAGGAATGTTCAGGAATAAATTGTAGCGGTAACGGGTGCGGAAGTTTTGATTACCGATGAAGCGCTGCTCAAAGCGAAAACGGTGGGTAAAATAAAAGCGGTTGCCTATTTTTTTCGGGATCAGGGCTTCCTGGTAGATTCGATGTTCCCAGGAAGTCGAATCATCATTACCAAAAACTCCGGACAAAAAATCGGCATAACCCATGGTGAGTTTGATATCTGTCTCGGGCAGGGTGTAAGTGAGTCCGCCGCGTAAAATACGCTGTTCGAAGTCATCAATGGCATTCCAACTGCGGTATTGGAAGTCGCCCTGAAATCCCCAGCGAGAGTCCTTGATGCTGGTATTCCAGAAATACATGTACCAAGTTCCTAGTTGATCTTCGTCGACTTGGCTGAAGAGTTTTGCGGGAGTGATGAAGGTGAATAGAATGGTGGCAAGAAGGCAATATTTTTTCAGTGATGTTTCAAGCTGAAGTTTGGGTCGAATTATTTTTATAGAATGCATATTTTGTAAAAAAGTGGTTTGTATTGGGTGAGTAGCTGGTGCATTTGTTGCCACCCAGGGGTGAGTATGCAGCGCTTGTGGCTTGTCGCAAAGACGAGCGGGCTTGAAAAAAAAGGCACGTCAAATGGCAAGAAGCCAAGCGTGTCGATCAACAGGCGTGGGTGCCAAGGTAGCTATTCCTGGATCCGCAGTGGTGAAACTTCAGCAGGAGGGCAGTTTCGGATTACAGTATAAGATGTAATAGGGGGAGTGATCCAGAGGGTGAGGCAGAGTTCGTAATCGAAGCAGTTTTACCTCGCGATTGAAAGCCGGTGCTGTCTGCTCACTGGAATTCACCAGTGAGGGAGGCAGGTCATTCCCTCCGTCTCCCGATTTCAGGTGGCGGTCTGCGGATGAATCCGATTGGCCGATTTCGAGTTCTTTCGAATCGTTGCAGCACTCATCTATCTCGGCCTGAGGTGAAAAGAGTTGAGAGCTGCCATCGATCAAACAAGAGCCTGCCAGGATCAGGATGAGAAAAATCCAGCGATGTGATTTCAACCATTTCATTCGACGAAATTTCCTAGAGCTGTCTCTGCTTTGTGTTGAGTCTTCATTCATTCACACTTGCGAAAAATTGAAAAACTTCAGACAACCTGTTCAAGCACTTAGCGGTGCTTGGGGGGTATTTCAAATTATTTTGTCATTTTGCAAGTGAGAATGGCGCGAATCGGCTAGACTGATTGCAGGTAAATCAGTTTACAGGGGGGATGCTACCCTTTACCCGTGCCGTTCAGCTATCACAAAAAAACGATGAAAATAAAACGGCGTTACAGATCATTCAAAAGCATCGGCCTGATCATTTTGTTGTCGAGCTGTGTGGTCATGGTTCGGGCGCAGAAGGAGGTATCGGTGAAGGTGGTCAAGCCCGAGCGTCAGACTTTGACTCTCTCGATCACCCAACCGGCGACGCTGCACCCTTATTATGAAGCGAATCTGGCTTCGAGGATCACCGGTTATGTGGAGTCGGTGGCAGTTGATATCGGCGATGCGGTCAAAAAGGGGGATACGCTGGCAGTGATCGATGCCCCGGAGAGGGTCAAGCAGCATGAGCGCAAGTTGGCTGAGGTGGAATTTCTCAAATTCAAGCAAGAGCAATTGAAAGCCGGGGTGGCAGTGGCAGTGGCGCAGGCCAAAGCGGATGCCCTGGAGTTTGAGCGGGTCAAGCGTCTGGCGGGGACTGGAGCGGTCACGCAGAAAGCCAAGGATGAATCCGAACGCCGGATGGAAAGCTCGAAGGCTGGGTTGGCAGTGGTCGAGGCTGAGGTGAAAAGCGCGGCAGCTTCGGTGGTGGTGGCGCAGAAGGAAACCGAGGAGATCAAAGCGATGATGGATTTTGCTACGCTGAAGGCTCCTTTTGACGGAGTGGTGACGATGCGTGCGGTTGATCCGGGGGATCTGGTCAAAGCTGCGGATACTTCGTCATCGCGCAAGTCACTATTTCAAATTGCCAAACTTGATCGTTTGCGGGTGCGTGTGGCGATTCCGGAGCGCTCGGCGGTGTGGGTGGACGTGGGGGATGAGGCTGCGTTCTCCTGTCGTGCGGTGAAGGAAATTTTGAAAGGCGAAGTGGCGCGCTTCTCTCGCTCAATCGATACCCAGACCGGTTCGATGCGGGTGGAGATCGATTTGGACAATTCCAAGGGCAAGTTGCTACCAGGCATGTTCGGGGAAGCGACGATTCAGCTTGAGGAAATCGAGCAGGCGCTGGTCTTGCCGGCGCAATTGGTGCGTTTCGACGAGAGCGGCATTGTGGCCACGGTCTATGTGATCGAGAATGGCAAGGTCAAAGTAAGGGCGGTAAAAACGGGAGCCGATGATGGTTTGCGTATTCAAATCGTGGAAGGCTTGACGGGCAGTGAACAAGTGGCCGCCGGACAAATTGGCCGGCTCGCTGAAGGCTCTGCGGTAAAAGTGATTTCCGTTGAGAGTGGTTCCAAATAAATAAATAACTACTGCTCATGCCACTTGTTCGTTTCGCCATTCGCAATCCTTATGCCGTGCTCGCTATGGTGCTGGCATTGTCCTTTCTCGGATTGACCGTCTATCCGAAAATTTCCGCCGACATCCTGCCTGACTTCAGGAAGCCGGTGATCGTGAGCTTTTTTTCCTATCCCGGTTTGCCCACTTTGGAGATGGAAAAGTCGGTGACTTCGCGAGTGGAGCGGGCGCTGACTCTGGCCAGTAATCGCGAGCGCATCGAATCGCGTACCATGCCGGGGGCGGCGATGTTGAAAATCACTTTCGAGGCGGGAACGGATTCCTCGGCGGCGATGAATGATATTTTCAACTACGAACTCAGTGACATGTTTCACTTGCCGCCGGGCATTGAGTTTCCTTTCACTTTGAGTAGCGAGCCTGCCAATATGCCGGTTATGCTCGGAGCGATTTCCGGGGAGGGGCTCAGTGAATCGGAGCTTTATACGATTGGATACTACGCAGTTAGAAATAAAATGGGTGGTTTGAAGGGGGTGCAGATCCCGCATCCTTTTGGTGGAAAGTTCCGTCAAATCATGACCTATGTCGATCCGATGAAATTGGCAGCTTACAATCTGACCTTCACTGACGTGGTCGAGGCTTTGAAGCGTTCGAACATCGTTCTGGCCGGTGGCACGATGGAAATCGGTGATACTAATTATCAGGTTCACCCGATCAATACGCTCAAGGATGTCGAAGAAATCGACAATGTGGTGGTCACCGTGCGTGATGGTCAGCCCGTGTTTATCAAGGATCTTGGCCACACCGAGGATGACGCTGCCATTCAGTATAACATCGTCAGGGTGAACGGAAACCGTTCGGTTTACGTGCCGTTGTTGCGTGAACCCGGTCAGAATACGATTCAGGTGGTCGACCGGATCAGAAAAGGCATCGCTGAGGAGATTCCGAAAATGAAACAGCGCGGGGATATTCCCGAAGCCACCCGGGTGGATCTGGTCAGTGATCAATCGACTTACATTCGTCAGGCTATTGGCAATCTGCAGATGCAGGTTTTGCTTGGAGCTTTGTTGGTGGTCATCATTGTGATTCTATTTCTGCGCCGCTTGCGTCCTGCGCTGGCGATTTTGTTGATGCTGCCGTTGGCCTTGTTAACTGGATTGCTGGGTTTTTTCTTCACTGGGGAAACTATCAATGTCATGACTCTTGGCGGTCTGGCACTTGCGGTCGGCACGGTGGTTGATGCCGGCATTGTGGTGGTTGAAAACATCATTCGTCATCGTGCGATGGGAAAAGATCCGGTGACTGCTGCGGAGCAGGGCACGTCCGAAGTGGCCGCGCCGGTATTTGCAGGGACGATCACTACTTTGGTGATTTTCATCCCGGTTATTTTTCTTAATGGCATGGTTAAATTTCTTTTCATGCCATTGGCGCTGGCTGCTGCTATCACGATTGCGGCATCCTATGTCATTGCGATGACGGTGGGGCCTGCTTTTTGCGCCAGGTTCCTCGGCAAGCTTGAGGCGGATTCGGAAAAACAGCCAAATGAGAGTGATGATAAAAAGGAGGCCAAGGGGGGCTACGAAAAATTACTGACGGTGGCCATGCGCGGGGGAGTGTTCACAGTTGCGGCGATCGGGGGTGTCACGCTTGCTCTTTTTCTCCTTTTTCCGGCCTTGGGCACGGAGTTGTTTCCCGAAGTGGATGCGGGAACTTTTGAGGTTCGTATCAAAACGGTGCCTGGCACTCGTTTGGGAAAAACCGAGGAGCTGGTAGCCCGTCTGGAGAACTCGATCACGGAGACCATTGGTGAAGACCAGGTTCAGTCGATCATTTCCAATATCGGTTTGCCGGTGGGGAAGGCGGCGGGTTTCTCGACTATTCTCAGTTCTAATTCAGGCACGGATACCGCCTACATCAT
Organism: Verrucomicrobiota bacterium; assembly: GCA_024277195.1. Taxonomy (GTDB): domain Bacteria; phylum Verrucomicrobiota; class Verrucomicrobiia; order Verrucomicrobiales; family DEV007; genus JAADHD01. The sequence continues at coordinate 56,980 of JAJRVS010000015.1, forward strand.
TGTTAATCTTCATAGCAAGGGGCGCAAGCGTTCGACAGCGTCCTACGTCAGTGAGTTGCGTAAAAAGTGGAAGACAAATTTCCGAGATGAGAAATTTCTTTTTGTCACTGGCGGCATTATTAATGCGGCCCTTAATGAAGGTTCGCCTTCGCCGATCGATATCGAAATTAAAACCGGTAAGCTGTCCACTGGTCGTGAGGCGGCCGAAATTATCGAAGCTGCCATGCAGGATATTCCGGGTGCGGTTGATGTTCAGATTGCCCAGATGCTTGATTACCCGCAACTCGATATCAAGGTGGATCGCACACGGGCGGCTTTTTACGGATTGTCACAGGATGAAATCGCTAAGAATGTGCTGACCGCTTACGGATCGAGCACGGGTTACACTTCGATGATCTGGGTCGGTGCTGATGGTAAGGATTTTTTCATGGGAGTGCAGCTCGGCGATAACCGTGCTGATAGCCTCGATGAATTGCGCAACTTGCCGTTGAGGGTTCAGACTGATGAGGGATCAACAACGATTCCCTTATCTAATGTAGCTGAAATCAAACGGGTTAATATCCCGGGTGAAATCGCTCATGCCGATATCTCGCGGGTGAACAATGTTTACATCAATGTCGAAGGGCGTGATCTGGGCTCGGTCGTCGATGATGTGGAAAAACGACTCGCCGAACTCGACTTGCCGAAGGGGGTGACGGTATCAACCCAGGGGCCGGTCAAGACCATGCGTGAAGGCGCGGCCAATCTGGCTTATGGATTGCTGGTGGCGGTGGTATTGGTTTTTCTGATTCTGATGGCTCAGTTCAAGTCCTTTGTTGATCCGCTGATCATCATACTGGCGGTGCCGCTGGCCCTTGCGGGAGTGGTGCTGATTTTGTTCATCACTGGCACAACTTTGAATATCCAGTCTTTCATGGGGTCGTTGCTGCTGATCGGGGTGGTGGTCAATAACAGTATTTTGTTGGTCGAATTTGCCAATATCAAATTGCGCGAGGGGCATAGTCCCTTTGATGCGGCTTTTGCGGCGGCGCGGATTCGGGTGCGGCCTATTTTGATGACCTCGGCCACACTGCTGGCTTCCATGGCTCCTTTTGCTTTTGCGCTTTTGCCGGGTAATGAAGCGATGATTCCCTTGGCGCGTGCGGTGATCGGTGGCATGCTGGTATCGACGGTGCTGACGCTCTTTTTGGTGCCGTGTGTTTTTGCCCTGGTTAAACGTAAATTGGTGGAGGTGAGTGTGTGATTTGGGTTGGGTGGAGCAATTGAAATTTTGATAATGAAAAGATCCTTTTTAATTCATTTGGCCGGCGTGTTTTTTATCGGCTCGCTTTTGGCTGGCGAGGATGACCCCTATCGCATCGACCTTGCTGCTGCCTTGAAACTTGCGGATGCTGATAATACCCGGATCGCGTTGGCCAGGGAGCGGATCAAACAAGCCGAAGCGGAACTGAGTTTGGCTAAAATTTTAATCCTGCCCGACATTTCTGTTGGCGCGAGTTACAATCGCCACGACGGGCCTTTGCAAGCGAGCAGTGGTGACATTTTGGATGTCAAACGCAGTGCGGGTTATGCTGGCTTGGGATCCGGGGCGGTAGGAGCAGGTGATATGCAGGTTTCGGGAATCGGATTGAACGTCGATCTGGGCGAGGCTTTTTACGCACCCCTGGTGGCTCGTCAGAACTTATTGGCGGTGAAAGCTGAAAGCGACGCAGTTAAAAACCAGACTTTACTGATGGTGGCGGCAGCTTATTTTGAATTGGTCAGGGCGCAGGGTAATCTTGAGGTTGCTTTGGAGGCGCATAAAAATGCCAGTGAGCTCGCTAAGACCACCAAGAGTTTTGCTGATAGCGGTCAGGGGCTGACTTCCGACAGCGAACGCAGTGGAGTGGAAGCTTTGATTCGCCAGCGAGGCATCGCCGTGGCACGCGAGGTGTTGGCGGTGCGCTCGGTGGAGTTGGCACGGTTGCTGCGTTTGACGATGGGCACCCAGTTGAGGGCGACGTCGAGCCCGGAGGCGCGTGTGCAATGGGTTGATGCCTCGCGCAGCGCCGAAGAGTTGATCGCAGAAGCTCTGGTCAATCGTCCGGAGTTGAAGGCGGGCGCGGCCCAGCTCAAAGGTGCTGAGCAGAGTTTGAACCGGACTAAGTTGGCTCCGTTGTTTCCCAAGATCAGTGTTGGGGCGAGTTACGGAGAATTTGCAGGTGGTCGTGGATCGACGATTAGTAGTGCGGGTAACCGGACGGATCTCAGTGTGGGGGTTTATTGGACTCTGGATGGTTTGGGGTTTGGGCAGCATGCCCGGGTGAAAGGAAAAAAATCGCTGCGGGAGCAGGCAAGGTTGTTGCGTTTGGATCTTAAGGACGGGGTTGCTGCTGATGTGTTTAATGCGCTCGCCGCGGTGCAGAATAGGAAGTCGCAAATTGCGGCCGTTGCCGGAGCCGTTAATAAAGCCCGGCGCTCTTACGAACTGAACCGGACGCGGGTTTTTGAGAATCAAGGTTTGCCAATCGAAACCCTACAAGCGATTCAATCGCTGGCGACGGCACAAGCGATGCATCGTGATGCGGTGATTGATTATAACCTTGCGCAGTTCCAGTTGTACACTGCGTTGGGGCAACCGGGGGAGTAGGTAATAGGAGGGGTGCTATGAATGAGCAAAAAACGCTTTTGGACACGATAGTGGAGATGTTGGCGTTTCACGTGACGTGGACACCTTACCAGTTATCGGCAATTATATTTTGGACGCTGGTGTTCCATTTTGCTGCGTTTTTGAAATGGCGATCATTCAATGAAGGATTGGTGATCGTGATCAGTGCCTGTTATTTGGTGGTCAACCAGGTGTGTTGGTTTTATTATTTGTTCAGTGCCAGTTGGGCGCCGGGTGAGGGTTTCTCTGGCTTTGAAGCGTTTTCTTTTTTGCCCTACTATTCATTGGCTTTTGGTGCGCTTGCGCTTTTGGCATTGCTTGGCAATGCTGTAATTATTTCAAGAAAACGCAGGGAGTATGGTTGGCGCCGTTGGGTCGCTGCTTTGCTGGCTTGTTTGCTGTTGATAGTGGCGGTATTGGTTTCAGCAGCAACCCCGATCACTTTCAGGCGCGATTTTGAGTTGGAAATGAAAAAGGAGGGTAATCTGGAGCGGCAGTGATATCCTTGTTTCTCACGGTTGACCCGTTGAGTGGCGAGGTGTTAACTTGAGTTGATGAAAAACTCCTATTACGTTTGTTTGTTATTGCCTCTTTTGCTGGTGTCTTGTGCTACGGTTGAAAGGGATGTCCGCATCTCTGTTCGCGATGCGGAAAGCAAGAGCGCGGTTGATAATGGAACATTGATTTTTGACCGACCGAGTTTTTCGTCGTGGTATTTTTCATTGGATCCGGTCAGGGCTCGAAAATTTAAAATTGATGATCAAGGCACGGCATCGATTGATGACCTGAAGGATGTGGTGTGGTCGATGAAAGCTGATGTGAGTGGTTATGATCCGGCCGTTTCGGTATTTTCACTGCCCGAGGTCAAGCAGCTAGGGCCGGAAAATTGGCGGAAGATGGCGGTGGAGCAAAAAACGCAGCCAGAATCCCCCGGGAAAAAACTTGAATACCGAATTGAAATTGCTGGTGATGAATAGAGTTTCTGTTTTTTGATGATAGTGGGAATCCTATTGTTTATCATCCGGCGGAAACTGCGGTGAGGAGGATCGGTGCGGCAGCTGTTCCCTTTTTGCTTGAAAGTATTAAAGTCGAAACAGATCTGGTGAAGGTGAATCAAAGCTGCATGGTGTTGAAGTTGATTCTTCTAGGTGAGCCGTATCGGTATTTTTCTCTTGTTAGTCCGTTCCTGTCCAGTTTTGATGCTGAAAAAAGGCAAATCGTTAGAGAGACTGCGGTGGTTATTTGGCAGTAGATTTTATGAACAGTCGGGTATTTTACCAATTCCCTAGGCTAGCATAGCGGCGGCCCCTTGGACCCGTGAATCGCGCATTAGCGGGGGGAGGGGGCACAATATTAAGCTGCTGACCGTTATGCGTTGCGCCCTTGCAGGGCTGGAAGAATTGGGCTTTTTACCCAGCGCTTCGCACTGGGCTATATCATTGAGCACCGTTGGTGCAAAAGAGATGAAAGCAAACTGTCCTGTAAGGACAATATGTGATAGCCCAGTGCGAAGCGCTGGGGTTAAATCGGTTTTATTGTCAGCCCTAAAAGGGCGACATGATGTTGATGGGTGATAAGGTAGCTTTCAATAAACAATGGCTAACTTTTTTGTTCTGCACCCATAGCGGGGGCAGTCGGAGAAAGGTTGCCCGATATTTTTTTGGAAGTACTGATGAACTTCGGTGGACACTGGTTTGTTTTTCCCGATCTGAATCTACTCAGTCTCTTTGGGTAGTTTGATGGTGAAGGGGTCAAGATTGGCCAGCTCAGTGGCGAGTTCTTTACCGGGCTTGTCCCTTCCCATCGCAAAAGCCAGGCCTCCTCCTGTTGCTAACAGGCTCCAGTAGTTTGCGGCAGCCTTGTCCTTGGCCAGTTGGGGATCTTTTTTGTAGCACCATGCGATGGTTTTTAACGAGGACGTATTGCCCTGAATCCAAGCGGCTTTGGCCAGGAGTAGTGACATTTTGTGGTTTTTTTTCACTCCAATTCCATCCGAGTAAAAATAGGCCAGTTGTCCCAGTGCAAATGAGTGTCCAGTGGCTGCGGCCTTTTGCAATAGTGCCACACCCGCCGGGCGATTGATTGGGTATCCATAAGAGCCGTTGAGCAGAGCCAGTCCTTTTTCCATAAATCCCAGACTATGTCCGGTTGCCACCGCATTCTCGACCCACTTTTGGGCTTCTTGTTCGGACGAGCCCTCGACTTTAAGTCTTTCGTAAAAGGCTGCCAAGTTAACCATTGCGTAGATGTCCCCTCCTTTTGCCGCGCGTCGAGTCCAAGACATTGCCTGAGCCGCATCTTTGCCACGCGGAGCTTGACCGACAGCCAACATGAATCCTAGATCCTTCATGCCGCTCGCGAGTCCCATCTCGGCGGCTTCGCGGTAATGTTTGATAGCTGACTCCGGGGAGCTCTGTTGCTCTTTGGCGCCCACTTCTACCAAGGCCTGGGCGAAACCTGCCTTTGCACTGTCACGGAGATGTTCCCTGGCGTATTTCCCAGCTATTTTATAGGCATCCGAACTGTCTTTGAAGCTGCTCATGGAGATGGCTCCATTTTCGTCTGCTTCACTGAGATAGCTTAGCATATACGAGTCTAGGGCTGAGCGTGGTTGTCGTTTTTCCAAGGCTTTGCGAAGCTTAACATTGCACGCCCAGCGTATCTTCTGGTCACGTCGCACACCTGCTCCATCCATGTGGCAACGCATTAGTATAAAGGTGGCCAGGAGGTCACCCTTATTGTGTCCTGCGAGTGCGGTGTGATATGTTTCAAAGTCCGGAAGGAGGAAGAATCGAGCAAAGGCATAATGTCCATCCCGGGGAGCGTTAGCATCGGTTATTAGTTCCTGGTATCGTCCATTACCAAGCAATTGATCGCGGCTACCCGCTGCCTTGCAAGGAGTTGAATAAATGCAAAAAAAGCACACAGGAACTAAAGCGGTTAAGAGCATTTTCATGAATGTGAGGCTAACATTGTCCTGTAGCTTGTTCAAACAGTAGCAGTTGTTCGGTCAATGATTTCTTGCACCGCTCTTGGGATTCTCTAACTTCCTGCAATGTCTATATCACCTCGCGCCATCGATGCTTTGAAGCTGGTTTCCGATTTGCAGTCACGCTTCGTGAAGGGGTTGGAGGCGGTGTCCTGTGGAAACGAGGTGGCGGTGGATTTTGCTTTGACGCAGTGGTTGCGTGATGGGGGGACTCATGGTGGGGGCAATCGTTATACGGCGTCGGACGGTGTTTTTTTTGACCGGGCTTCGGTGAATGTATCACAGATCCATTATGAGGACCTTGCTGAAAAGAAGCTGGCTTCGGCGACTGCCATATCGACGATCATCCATCCGAGCAACCCTCATTGTCCGTCGGTGCATATCCATATCAGTTGGACCGAGATGAAAGAGGGGGCGGGTTATTGGCGTATCATGGCGGATTTGAATCCTTCAGTGGTGCACGAAGCCTATCGTGATGAGTTTATTGAACTCATGCAGCAAGCCGCCCCTTTACAGTATGAAGAGGCATCGGCTCAGGGGGATCGTTATTTTTTCATCCCGGCACTGGATCGCCACCGTGGAGTCGCCCATTTTTATCTGGAGAGCTACCGCAGGGATGATGCGCTTGCCGACAGGGCGTTGGCTGAGGTTTTTGGCAAGGCGGTGATCGATGGTTATTTGGAGATCATTAGGAAAGCGTCGCAGGGCTATCCGGATTTTGATGAAGCGGATCGCTCGGAGCAGTTGGCTTACCACACGTTGTATTTGTTCCAGGTTCTGACCCTCGACCGGGGAACCACTTCAGGGCTGTTGGTTCATGATCAGAATGATCTTGGTATCATGGGGTCGCTGCCAGCTCATGTGGATCGGGATTTGCTCGCGAGTTGGAAGGAGAGAGTGGTGCCACTACAGCAGGGTTTGGTGCAAGTGTTGCTTGATGCCTTGCCTGAGGATGGGGTGGTGACGGATGAGGTGAAGTTGGAGTTGGCTAAGGCGGTGCGGGAGCACTATAGAAAAAATCCAGATGCGCTGTCATTTCAGGCTTCGGGAAATGTGGTTCCGCCTACGGTTGAGAATCATAGGTAGTCGTTAGGGGAGAGGGAACCACCAATGGACACGAAGAAACACTAAGAGGGTAAGGCAAAATGGTTAAGCTGCTGACCGCTATGCGTTTCGCCCTTGCAGGGCTGGGAGAATTGGATTTTTTACCCAGCGCTTCGCACTGGGCTATAACATTGAGCACCGTTGGTGCAAAGGAGATGAAAGCCAACTGTCCTGTAAGGACAAAATGAGGGAGCCCAGTGCGAAGCGCTGGGGTTAAATCGTTTTTATTGACAGCCCTGAGCAGCAGTGTAGCGGCACCGAAACAAAGTGGAGATCGCCGGAGGCAACGGGCGAAATGATGCCGAAGTGTGATAAGGTAGCTCTCAATAAGCAATGGCTAACTTTTTTGTCCTGCACTCAAACACTAAATGTGAATGGTTTATGGCTTGATAAAGATGCTGCGTTACCCGTACAGTTGAGATTTTCTGACTATTGAATGAAATGAATTCCACGCCGCCTCCTATTCCCAACCATTCCAGGCCTAATGGTGAACCCAGAAGCCCGTGGAATATCTGGGCAACGACTGGGTTTACGTTTGCAATCATGGCTATTTATCTAGCTGTTCAAACGCTGCTCTTTCTGGTGTTTATGTTCATCTTGTCGGCTAAGGGTGATGTGGATGTGGAAGAACTCGCAGAGAGCGGTTTGTTTTTTGGCATCGCTTCATCGGTGTCGGCAGTGATAAGCACCTTGTTGGTGATAGGATGTGTGGCGTTGAAAAAAGGTGTCCGTATTGTTGATTATCTGAAATTTTGATTGATATGAGTGTGGTTTTTCTGGGAGGACTGTTTCTCGGCGTCGCAAAGCTGAGGGCCGGCACCTTGTGGATACCTATCATTTTACATTTCATTTGGAATTTGGTGGCAATGATCCAGACGGCTATGGCGGCTGCGCAGGTTTGAGAAGATGCTTGTGGTAATTGAAAAAAAATGATCAGATGAGAATGATGGCAATAACTGCCTGTGTTTGATTTTTTAAATTATGGATGGGTAGAAACCGGAAAAAGTAAAATACTCGACTTTTGAGTATGACTATTGCCGCGCTGGCAAGACCTGAGCAGGGTGGTGATAGCTGAAAAGGGAGGAGAACGGGGTGGTTAATGTGGACGCGGCGGCATGGTGAAGGTCAGATAGACCTTCAATTCTGATTTTTCTAGGCTGGCTTCGCGTAAAAAGCATCCTGCAGCCCTTATAAAACGGACTTTGTGAAATTTTTCACAAATTCATCTTGCCGATGTTTTTGTCTGCGTCGATAATCCCGCGACTTGGAACAACTCGGAACAGAAATCGTTTCCCGATATGGCAAAAACA